>MGBV01000195.1 GCA_001788415.1 Candidatus Rokubacteria bacterium GWC2_70_16
CATGGCGATGAGCTCCGGGGGCGTGGAGCCGGTGCTGGACTCGGTGGGCGGCCCCCACTCGGTCTTCGCCCAGTCCTTCATCGAACTCCTCGGCAACAACTCAGGCGTGCTCCTGGGCCAGGAGATGTTCCGCCACCTCCAGCTCCGGGTGGCGGCGGGGGCCCAGCAGCGCGTCGACGACCCGCAGGTTCCCGAGTACGCCCCGATCAAGTTCGCCGGCCACGAGTCCGGCGACTTCATCTTCGCCCGCGCCAGCAACTGATCCCGGCGCCCCGGGGCGCGCGAAAAGACGGTTCGTCCTGGGGGCCGGGTGTGGTATTCCTCTACGGCAACCGAAGCGACCCCGACCCGGCAGCACCCAAGGTGGAGGCCAGCATGAGGAGCCCCGTTTCAGCCGCCGCTGTCGCCCAGCTGGGAGCCCTCGCGCTCGCCGCCGTCCTGGCGGTGGCGCCGGCGACAGCCGTCCAGGCGCAAACCTTCAGTGAGGCGATCAAGGGGGCCCTGGACAGCAACTGCGCCGGGCTGAAAGGCGCCGGCGCCACGAGCTACGACGGGAGCCTGGCCGCCATCTGCGCGATTCCCGCGACCTCCGCCGGCCAGTCCGCCGGCGTCACCGTCACCATGCTGACCACCCAGCAGATCACGGCCGAGGAGCGGCGGGTCAAGGAGCGGCTGAAGGACGCGCGCCTGGCGCTGGCCACCGGCGAGACGCAGGCCGCCAGCGCTGACAGCTTCCAGCTGGGCCGGCTCGGCCTCTTCCTCTCGGGCGAGTACGAGCGCTTCGCGGCGGACACCTCGCGCTTCGCGACAGGCCACGAGTCCGACACCAAGGGCGTGACCTTCGGCGCCGACTACGCGCTCAGCAAGTCGCTGATCGCGGGGCTCGCGCTGCATGTCTCCAGGACCACGGGGGCCTTCGAGGAGCACGGCGGCTCCTTCGCCACCGACGCCTGGGGCGGCATGCTCTACGCGAGCCTCCTGCCGCTGCCGAGCCTCTTCGTGGACGCCACCATCGGCTACGCCCACAAGGAGTACGATCAGAAGCGCCGGACCACCTACCAGTTCGTGCGGGCGGGCGTGGTCAACATCGTGGACGGCTTCGCCCAGGGCGAGACCGGCGGCGACGAGTTCAGGACCGGGGTGACCGCCGGCTACGATGTCGCGCTCCAGAGCCTCACGGTGGGCCCCCGCGTGGGCGTCAACTACAAGCACAACAGCGTGGAAGCCTTCAAGGAGCACGGCTGGCAGTCCAATCCCCAGATGGACACCGGGCTCGAGCTCAATTTCGACCGGCAGCACGAGGACTCGCTCACGACGACCCTCGGGCTCGCCGCCTCCGTCGCGTTCAGCACCCCCATCGGCGTCGTGGTCCCCCAGGTCACCGCCGAGTACGTGCATGAGTTCATGCGGGACCAGCGCGTGGTGTACTTCAACTTCCACGAGGACTTCACGCGCACCAGGCTCCGCTTCCAGACGGCGCCGCCGGACCGGGACTACGGGAATGTCGGCGCGGGGGTCAGCCTGGTCTTCCCGGGCGGGCTCGCGGGCTTCGCCAACTACCGGGCCCTCGTGGGCTACAGCGGCCAGACAAGCCACACGGCCACGGCCGGCCTGCGCTTCGCCTTCCAGTAGTTAGGGCTCGGCTTCGGCGAGCAGCTGCGGCCAGAGCTCCCGCCAGCAGCAGAGGTGATCGTAGGCGGGGATGACGCGCAGCGTCCCCGCCGCGATGGGGCCCCGGGCGACGATCCCGGCGGGCACGATCCGATCCTTCCCCCCCGCGTAGTGGCGCTGGCGGATCCGCGCCGGGAGCGGGGGCTGGCGCGCCGGGTTCAGTGACTCGCTGAGCCGCGGGTAGCCGTGGAGATCGGCCCAGCCGTCGATGTCGAGATTCGCCGCCACCGTGATGACGCCGGCGGCCTCCGGGATCCGCGGCGCCAGCAGCACCGCCAGCACGCCGCCCCCGCTGTGGCCGAACAGGACCACGCGGTCGACGCCGCCCGCATCGAGGATTCGCCTCAGCGCCGCAGCCAGGCTCGCCACCACCGCCTCCGCGTAGCGCGCCTCGGTCCAGAGCGCGCTCCCGCACGGCGGCTCGCTTGCCAGCCCATGGTAGCAGGGGCGGCCGAGATAGAGGCTCGGGTGGGGATCGAGGGCCATGAGATCGAGCACGAGCCCGTCGCGGGGGGTCGGGTCGGCCGTCGCGCGTCCCAGGCGCCACGGGGTGCCGTCGCCGTCCAGGTAGACATGAAGCGTCCGCGACGGCGCACGCGCCGGGCGGAACACCACGTGGCGGAAGCCGGCGCCCTCGACGACCTCGGCGCGGAATCCCTGCGCGGCGGCATGCCCGGCGAGCTGGCGCGCGGGCGAGGCGCAGGCCGTGAGGGCGAGCGCCACGAGGAGCGCGAGCGGGACCGAGCCTCGGCTCGTCATCCGGCCGCCGGCGCCTGCTATGCCTTCACCCGGAGGCTCCGAGGATCATACGGGGCCTCGAGGCTGCCCCGGCACCTGAAGCGGTGTCCCGCGATCTCCAGCTCGAAGCCTGCCGACTCGACGAAGGCCGCATCCACACCCTCGGGGCGGCGCACATAGCCCAGGGCGACGGCGCGACCCAGGGTGTGGCCGAAGGCCGCGGAGGTCACCGAGCCGACGACCCTGCCGTCGCAGACGATGGGCTCGTCCCCCAGCGGCAGCGCCTCGGGATCCTCGAGGACGAAGGTCACGAGCCGCTTGCTGAGGGCCTGCTGCTTCTGGCGCCGCAGGGCCTCGCGTCCGAGAAAGGGCGCGCCCTTGTCCAGGCGCACCGCGAAGCCGAGCCCCGCCTCGAGGGGGGTGTCCTCCGGGGTCAGCTCCCGCCCCCACGCGCGGTACGCCTTCTCCATGCGGAGCGAGTCGATGGCGTAGTAGCCGGCATCCCTCAGGCCCAGATCGCCGCCGGCCTCCCGGAGTGTGTCGTACACGCCCGCCGCGAACTCCGCCGGCACGTACAGCTCCCAGCCGAGCTCGCCCACGTAGGTGATGCGCGAGGCGCGCACCGGCGCCGGGCCCATGCCGATCTCCTGCATGGTGGCGAAGGGGAAGGCGTCGTGGCTCAGATCGGCGTCGGTCACGCGCGAGAGCAGCTCCCGCGAGCGCGGCCCCATCACCCCCAGCGCGGCGAAGGCCCCCGTGACGTCGCTGAGCACGGCGCGGCTCCCTGGCGGGATGTGCCGCCTGATCCAGTGGGAGTCGCGCGTCGTCTGGGCCGAGCCCGTGACGATGAAGTAGGCATCCGCGGCAAGCCGGGTCACGGTCAGGTCGCTCTCGAAGCCGCCCCGCTCGTTGAGGAGCGCGGTGTAGACGAGCGTGCCCGGCGGCACCGCCACGTCGTTGGCGCAGAGGCGCTGGAGGACGGCTTCGGCGCCTGGCCCCTCGAGGACGAACTTCGAGAAAGACGTCTGGTCGAAGATCGCCACCGCCTCCCGCGTCGCCCGGTGCTCGGCCGCGACGTGGGGGAACCAGTTCTGGCGGCCGAAGGAGTAGACGGTCTCGGGGGCGACTCCCGCCGGGGCGAACCAGTTGGGGCGCTCCCAGCCCATCTTGGCGCCGAAGCAAGCGCCCCTGGCGGCGAGCCGCTCGTGGACTGGCGAGCGGCGGAGCCCCCGCCCGGTCTCCAGCTCGCGGTTGGGGAAGGCCACGTCGTAGTGGACGCCGACGATCTCGCTGGCGCGCTCCCGCAGAAAGCGCACGTTGCCGTGGAAGGGCATGAACCGCCGGATGTCGGCCTGCCAGAGGTCCATGGGCGGCTCGTCGCCGACGATCCACTCGGCCAGCGCCTTGCCCGCGCCGCCCGCCGCCGCGATGCCGCCCGAGCAGAACCCCGCGGCCACGTAGTAGCGCCGCACCTCCGGGGCCTCGCCGAGGATGAAGTAGTTGTCCGGGGTGAAGCTCTCGGGCCCATTCAGCAGCGTGCGCACGGGAGCCGTTTCCAGCGCCGGCACGCGCTGGAGGGCATTCGTCATCAGGACCTCGAACTTGCCCCAGTCCGGTGGCAGCGTCGCGAAGGAGAAGTCGGCAGGGATGCCACCCATGCCCCAGGGCTTGGCCCAGGGGTCGAAGCCGCCCATGAGAAGGCCCCCCACCTCCTCCTTGAAGTAGATGTGGCCGTCGGCATCCCGCATCACCGGCAGATCGGGCATGACGGCGGGGATCGGATGCGTGACGATGTACATGTGCTCGCAGGCGTGGAGCGGCACCGTCACCCCGCTCATGCGCCCGAGCTCCCGGGCCCACATGCCGGCGGCGTTGACGACGACCTCGGTGGCGATGGGTCCGGCGGAGGTCTCGACGCCGGCCACCCGCCCTCGCTCGAGCCGCACGCTGGTGACCCGCACGCCCTCCCGCACCCTGACCCCGCCCTGACGCGCGCCCCGCGCCAGCGCCTGGGTGATGTCGGCCGGATTGGCCTTGCCATCGCCCGGGATCCACACCGCGCCCACGAGATCGTCCGTGCGCATCAGCGGGTACAGGGCCCGGGCCTCCTCGAGCCCGATCACCTCCGCCTCGATGCCGTAGGCGCGCGCCAGGGAGGCGTTGCGCCTGAGCTGGATCATGCGCTCCGCGGTCCGGGCGACGCTCAGGCTGCCGCAGCGCGTCCACCCCGTGGCCTGTCCCGTCTCGGCCTCGAGCGCGCTGTAGAGCCGGGCGCTCTCGCGGATGAGCTGCGTGAGGTTCCGCGAGGAGCGGAGCTGGCCCACGAGACCGGCGGCATGCCAGGTGGTGCCGCCCGAGAGCCCCCCCTGCTCGAGCAGCACGACGTCCGTCCACCCGAGCCGCGCCAGGTGATAGGCCACGCTGCACCCGACGATGCCGCCGCCGACGATCACCACCCGCGCCTGCGCGGGCACGCTCGCCGTCATGGGGCGCCTCTCACGGCTGGGCGGGCGGGCGCCGGGCGACGAAGAAGAAGCCCTTGGCGCTCATGACCGGCTCCCCGCCCGCGTCCACACCGGAGATCAGGAAGTGGACGCGCCCGCGGTCGGGGCGGCTCCGGGACTCCCCCACCTCGATCACCTCGGCGCGCGCCGAGATCACCTCCCCCGCGCGCACCGGCTTGTGCCAGCGCAGCTCGTCGAGCCCGGGCGAGGCGAGCCCCGCCGTCTCGGCCATCAGGCCGTCCACGAACATGCGGATGCAGCGGAGGGTGGTCTGCCAGCCGCTGGCGATGACGCCGCCGAAGGGCGTCCGGGCGGCCGCCGCCTCATCGGCATGGATCGGCTGGGGGTCGTGCTCGCGCGCGAAGGCCAGCATCTCCTCCTTCGACAGCGACCACGTGCCGAACACCCACGCGTCGCCCACCTTGAAGTCCTCGAAGTAGTACCTCGGCATCGCGCTCTCCCCCGCCCCGCTCAGCAGGAGGCAAGTCCGGAGCCTCCCGCCGCTGCCGAAGGCGTCTCCCGGGCCCAGGAACTCGGCCTGGACCGGGGCCCCGGCCGCCGGCGCAGACGCGGGGTCGCTCAGGCCCAGTCGCCGACGAAGGGCGAGTGGTAGTCGCCGGCCGTCGCCAGCAGGGCTGCCTCCGCGGGAGCCTCGATCTCCCGGAACCGCCCGGCGGCCTCCAGCACTCGGGGCAGCACGGTGACGTCGCCCACGCTGCAGAGCGTCGTCACGGGCCGCGACAGCACGAAGGCCACGGCCTGATCGATGCGGGCCTGATCGGTGAAGGGCTCGTACCAGGTCGTGTGCGTTCTCGGTCGATCCCCCCACGGGTCCTTGGCCACGGTCTTGATGATGTGCACGCCCACGTCGCGCCGGCGGCATTCCTCCAGCAGCGCCCCGGCGTCCTCCCGGTAGCGCGGATCGGCCCAGAGCACGAAGTTGAGCGGGAACATGACCGTGTCGAAGTCGAAGCGGCGCAGGGCCTCGAGGTGGGTGCGGGGCGCGTCGTGGGTGTGGCCGGTGATGCCGAGCCAGCGCACGAGCCCCTGCGCGCGCGCGGCGACCAGGGCCTCCAGGGCGCCGCCCGGCGCCGTGCACTGGTCCAGCTCGTGGAGCTTGCCCACCGCGTGGAGCTGGTAGAGGTCGAGCCGGTCAGTGCCGAGCCGCTCGAGGGACCGGGACAGCTCCGCCGCCGCCGCGTCCCGCGCGCGCGCGCCGGTCTTGCAGCCGAGGAAGATCCGGCCGCGGATGCGCGGCATCCAGGGACGCAGCCGCAGCTCGGCCTCGCCGTAGCGCGGCGCCACGTCCACGTGATTGACGCCGTGGCCCAGCGCCGTCTCGATGGCGCGGTCGGCCGTCTCCTGATCCACCCTACCGATGCCGGCCGCTCCGAAGGTCACCACCGTGCTCATGTGCCCGGTACGTCCCAGCCGCCTGCGTTCCATGTGGGCGTCCCTGTCAGATCAGCGCGGCGATGGCCTGGCCCACCTCGACGGTGGAGGCGGTGCCCCCGAGGTCGCGCGTCAGCACCCGCCCCTCCGCCACCGTGCGCTCGATGGCGCGCAGGACGGCCGCCGCCGCGTCGGCGTGTCCCAGGTGATCGAGCATCATGGCGCCAGTCCAGATCTGGGCGATGGGGTTGGCGATGCCCTGGCCCGCGATGTCCGGGGCCGAGCCGTGCACGGGCTCGAACATGGACGGGCAGTCCTTCTCGGGGTTGATGTTGCCGCCAGGCGCGATCCCGATGGAGCCGGCGATGGCGGGGCCGAGGTCCGAGAGGATGTCGCCGAAGAGGTTGCTGGCGACGACCACGTCGAACCAGTCGGGGTGCTGGACGAAGTGGGCCGTGAGGATGTCGATGTGGTACTGGTCCGTGCGCACCGCCGGGTACTCGCGCGCCATGGCGGCGAAGCGCTCGTCCCAGTACGGCATGCTGTGGATGATGCCGTTGGACTTGGTGGCCGAGGTCACGTGGCGCTTCGGGCGGGCCATGGCGCGCTCGAAGGCGTAGCGCATGACGCGGTCGCATCCCTTGCGCGTGAACATCGCCGTCTGCACCGCGACCTCCTCGGGCGTCCCGCGGTAGAGCCGGCCGCCGATCTCCGAGTACTCGCCCTCGTTGTTCTCCCGCACGATCAGCATGTCGATGTCGGCGGGGCCGCGGCCCTGGAGCGGGGAGCGCACGCCCTCGAGGAGCCGCACGGGGCGCAGGTTGATGTACTGCCGGAAGGTGCGCCGGATGGGGATGAGGAGCCCCCACAGCGAGACGTGGTCCGGCACGCCGGGGAAGCCCACCGCCCCGAGGAAGATCGCCTCGAAGGCGCGGAGCTGGTCCAGGCCGTCCTCGGGCATCATGCGGCCCGTCTTCACGTAGGTCTCGCAGGACCAGTCGGAGTGCGCCCACTCGAGTTCGAAGCCGAAGCGGCGGCCCGCCGCCTCCAGCACCCGGAGGCCCTCCGGCACGACCTCCTTGCCGATCCCGTCGCCGGGAATCACCGCGATGCGGTGTCTCATGCTGTCCTCCCCTCGCAGTCCAGCGCGCGCGCCGCGAAGACGGCCCCCAGCACCGGGTGCGGCCCCTCCGGGAGCGCCACGGCCCGCTCGCTGGCGATCTCGATGCAGAGCGGCCCCTCTTCCCCGGCCGGATCGATCTCCACGGCGAGGCGCATGGGCGAGCCCGGCCAGTGGAAGTACAGCCCGCCGCGCGCGCCCTCGGTGCAGCGCCCCAGGCACACCGCCTCCCATTGCCTCCGGGCCCGCTCGCGGGAGCGGGCGCGCAGACGCAGGCCTGTGATCGCGACGGGCGGCGGCGGGTGGGCCGGGCCCGCCGGCGGCTGCCAGTGTCGGGGCACCCCGCGGCCCGACTGCTGGGCGAACTGCACGACGATGCCCATGGCCTGCCGCGGGTGGAGAAAGGCCTCCGCCCACTCCGGGTTCGAGTCGTTGTAGCCGACGATCTCGTAGCCGTGGCTCTCGGCGCGCGCGCGGGCCTCGGGCAGGCTCGGCACCTTGAAGGTCACGTGGTGAATGCCCGGGCCGCGCTGGGCCAGGAAGCGGTGGAGGAAGCCGTCGGCGCCCCTGGGCTCCAGGACCTCGATGCGGCCGCCGTCGCGGAAGCGCCACTGGCCGAAGAGGTAGACGGCAGAGGGCGCGCCGTAGTCCGGCGTGCCGCCGAGGACGCCCGAGAGGACGGCGCCGGCCTCCGCCATGCGCGGGACGGCAAGCGCGATGTGGTCGAACGTGAGGGTCTTCATGGCGCCAGGGTGTGATCCTTTTCTTCCAGCGAGTCTGAGGTACGATACGGTGATCATCTCACGGGGGGCGGGGAATGCCAGAGTCGATTCCGGCGTCGCTGATCGTGGACGCGCTCAAGGACACCTTCAGGGAGGCGCGCGCGGCGTTCGCGGCCGAGGGGGCGCCGCCGTCCCGGCACGGGCACCTCGGCTGGGTGCTGAGCGTGCCCGACACGCACCAGCGCACCGTGCTCACCGCGCTGGACAAGGAGCGGGCGATCCGGACGCTGACCTGCGCCACCGAGGACGAGGCGGTGACCATCGCCGCGGGCCTCTACCTGGGCGCCGAGCCCGCCGTGGTGATGATCCAGCACGCGGGGCTCTACGCCTCGGTGAACACGCTCCGGGGGGTCGCGCTGGACGGCCGCCTGCCGGTCTTCTACCTCGTCGGCCTCCTGAGCCGCGAGCGGGACCGCGATCCGCGGGCCTCGCGCCACTCCATGGTCCGCTACTGCGAGCCGCTCCTGGACGTGTTCGGCGTGCCGCACGCCCGCCTCGAGGGGCCCGACGACCTCGGCCTGATCCCCGAGTACCACCGGCTGAGCCGCGAGCGGCGCGGGCCGGCCGTCGTGCTCGTCGGCCTGGAGACCGCCTGATGGCCATCAAGCCGGAGGAGGCGCTGCGCCTCATCGCGGGGGCGCGGGGCGACGCCATCTGCGTGCCGACCATGACGACATCCCCCGCCTGGCGGACCCTCGCCCCCGACGATCTCTCCGTGACCTGCATCGGCTTCATGGGCGGCGCCTCGGCCCTCGGGCTCGGGCTGGCGCTGGCGCGCCCCGACCGGCGCGTCATCGTGCTGGACGGCGACGGGTCGCTGCTCATGCAGCTCGGCTCGCTCGCCACCATCGCCGGCGCGCGGCCGCGCAACCTGGTGCACGTCGTCTTCAAGAACGGCGTCTACCACACCTCCGGCTCGCAGGAGATCCCCGGCGGGCTCGCGGTGGATTTCGTGATGATGGCCCGGGCCGCCGGCTACCGGGACGGCTGGTCCCTCGGCGACCTCGACGACCTGCGCCGCCGGCTCCCCTCGATCCTCGCCGCCGAGGGCCCGGTGCTCGTCGAGCTCCGCACCACGCTGGCCGCCGAGACGCCCGTGACGGCCCGCGGCGGCGCCCCGTTCCACGAGCAGGCGGAGGCGCTCCGCACCAGGCTCCGCGGCGCGTGAGCGAGGCGCGCGGGCCGGAGGCGGGGCCGTCGCGCATTCTCCGCGGCATGTTCTTCATCATCCTGGCGACGACCTTCTTCGTCGTCATGAACACGGGCGTGAAGCTCCTGCGCGCGCATCTGCCCACGCTGGAGCTGATCTGGGCCCGCACGCTGGGCCACACGCTGTTCATCTTCATGATCTTCGGCCCCTCCCACGGCTGGTGGCGCCTGCTCGCCACGCGGAAGCCCGGGACGCAGCTCGCCCGGTCTCTCCTGCTGCTCGCCTCCACGAGCCTCTTCTTCATCGCGCTGGGCTTCGTGCCGCTGGCGGAAGCCGTCGCCGTGTCCTTCACCTCGCCGCTGATCGTGGCGGCGCTGGCGGGCCCGATGCTGGCGGAGCGGGTCAGCCTCGGCCACTGGCTGGCCATCGCGGCCGGCTTCTGCGGCGCCCTCGTCGTCATCCGCCCCGGCGCCGAGGGCGCCAACCCCTACCTGCTCCTCGTCATCGTCAACTCGCTCTGCTACGCCGTCTACCAGATCCTCACGCGCCGCATGGCGGCCTACGACCGGCCCGAGGTCAGCGTCACCTACAGCGCGCTCATCGGCACGATCGTCCTCTCCGCGGCGGTGCCCTTCTCCTGGAGGACGCCGGACCGGCTCTCCCACTGGCTCATCCTGATCGCGATCGGCCTGCTGGGCGGCCTCGGCCACTACTTCGTGGCGCGCGCGCTCGTGCTAGGACCGGCCTCCGTCATCTCGCCATTCCAGTACGCGCAGCTGATCGGCGCGGCGGGGATGGGCTACCTCGTCTTCGGGGACGTGCCCAGCGGGTGGACGTGGGCGGGCGCCGGCGTCATCGTTGCCAGCGGACTCTACATCGCCTGGCAGGAAAGCCAGCGCGCCCGGGAGGTCAGCACGGCGTCGCGTGCGTGACCGGGGTCCAGAGCCGGTTGTTTATCAAGTGCAACTTGACTATTGACAGGGGGGGGGCCCGGCGACTAAGGTCCCCGCCATGCCGGAGCGGGGCTGGCCCCACCGGATGCGTGACCTCGTGCAGCTCACGGGCCTGCCCGCCCCCACGCTGCACTTCTACGCGGCGGCCGGCCTCCTGCCCGCAGCGCAGAAGCTCGGCCGGACCCAGGCCCTGTACCCGGCGGCCACCGTGGAGCGCGTCCGCTGGATCCGCGCCCTCCAGCAGGAACTGGGGCTGCCGCTCCGCGCCATTAAGGCCATCCTCGACCGCGAGGGACAGGTGCCCGTACCCCAGGTCCGGACCAGGATCGCGCTGGGCGAGCTGATCGCGCGCCACGGCACTGCCCCGGTGGCCGCGGCCACGCCCTTCCAGGTCAGCGCCGCCGACCGGGCCACCCTCGCGCGCCTGGGGCTGATCGGCCGCCGGAGCCGCCGCGACGGGGGCAAGGGCTCGCCGGACGATGCCCGGCTCCTCGGCCTTCTGGCCACGCTCCAGGCCGCCGGGTTCACGCCGGACAATGGTCTCGAGGTCAAGCAGCTGGCGGCCTTCCGGGAGGCCGTCCGCTCGCTGGTGCGCACCGAGCTGCGCCACGCCCTCGGGCTCGTCCTCAAGCGGATGGGACCGGCCCGGACCACCGACATGCTCATGCAGTCCCTCCCCGCGCTGGACGAGCTGGTGGCGTTCTTCCACCACCGCATGCTGCTGGAGGAGTTCCAGTCCTGGCGGGCGCTGGCCGCCGAGGCCCGGGCCCCGAAGCACGCGGCGCCCGCGCGCCGCGCCGCGAGACCCTGACATGAGACGGACGGCGGCGGTCTGCGCGAGCGGCGTGACATTGCGTTTCGGCGGCGTGACGGCGCTGGACCTCGCCGACCACGCCTATGTCATGGAGAACGGGCGCATCGTGCTCGAGGGCACGGCCGCCCAGGTCAGGGAGAACGAGGACATCCGGGAGTTCTACCTCGGCCTCAACGTCGCCGGCGAGCGCAAGAGCTTCCGCGACATCAAGCACTACCGCCGGCGGAAGCGCTGGCTCGGGTGAGAGGGAGGACAGACATGCGCAGCGTGTGCGTCGCCGGAACCGCCATGACGGCCTTCGGCAAGTACCCCGACCGCGGGGTCCGGTCCCTGGCCGAGGAGGCCGTGACGGGCGCCCTGGCCGATGCCGGGGCCGGGATCAACGAGGTGGGGATGGTCTTCTTCGGCAATGCGGCCTCCGGGCTCGTGACGCGGCAGGAGTGCATCCGCGGCCAGGTGGCCCTCAGGCGGATCGGGCTCGCCGG
This sequence comes from Candidatus Rokubacteria bacterium GWC2_70_16, assembly GCA_001788415.1. Taxonomy (GTDB): domain Bacteria; phylum Methylomirabilota; class Methylomirabilia; order Rokubacteriales; family CSP1-6; genus UBA12499. Next base: position 11,610 of record MGBV01000195.1, read on the forward strand.
CACGCCGGTCGTCAACGTGGAGAATGCCTGCGCCTCCGGCTCGACGGCGGTGAACCTGGCCTGGCTCGCCGTGGCGTCCGGGCAATGCGACGTGGCGCTGGCGGTGGGCGCCGAGAAGCTCACGCATCCGGACAAGACGGTCACCTTCAAGGCCATGGAGTCGGCGGTGGACCAGGAGGAGCTGGCCGAGATCAAGGCGCGCATCGGCGCCGAGAAGGACGGCGCGAGCCGCTCCATGTTCATGGACGTCTACGCCGAGATGACGAAGCAGTACATGGCGCGGACGGGCGCCACGGCGCGGGACTTCGCCCAGGTGGCGGTGAAGAACCATCACGCCGGCGCGCTCAACCCCAAGGCGCAGTACCGCGACGAGGTCACGGTGGAGGAGGTGCTCGGGAGCCGTCCCATCAGCCCCCCGCTCACGCTGCTCATGTGCTCCCCCATCGGCGACGGGGCCGCCGCCGTGGTCCTCGCCAGCGAGGAGTGGGCGCGCCGGCACGGAAAGGACGCGGTGAAGCTCCGCGCCTCCGTCCTCGTCTCGGGCGCGGGCGACGGGGATGTGGCGCCCGGTGCCACGCGCGCGGCCCGGAAGGCCTTCGAGATCGCCGGCATCGGCCCCGAGGAGTTGCACGTCGTGGAGCTGCACGATGCCACGGCGCCCGCGGAGCTGTTCCTCTACGAGGAGATCGGGCTCTGCGCCGAGGGCGACGGCCCGCGGCTCCTCGGCTCCGGCGCCACCGCGCTGGGCGGCCGGATGCCCGTCAACCCCTCGGGCGGTCTCCTGTCGAAGGGACACCCCGTGGGCGCCACGGGCTGCGCGCAGCTGGTGGAGCTCACCGACCAGCTCCGCGAGCGCTGCGGCCACCGCCAGCGCCCCGGCGCCCGCGTGGCGCTCATGGAGAACGGCGGCGGCTTCGTGGGCCGGGACCTCGCCGCGGCCGCCGTCATGATCCTCTCTCGCTAGGAGCCAAGACACCATGAACTTCGAGCTGACCCAGGAGCAGCGGCTCGCCGTCGAGTCGCTCAAGCGCTTCGCCGAGGCCGAGATCCGGCCGGTGGCCGAGCGCCACGAGGACACGCTGATCCCCAAGGACGTGATGCACGGCCTCCTCCGGAAGCTCGCGCCCTTCGGCGTCGGCAATGGGTGGGTGCCCACCGAGGCCGGAGGGGCGGGCCTCGACCTCATCACGAGCGGGCTGCTCTACGAGGAGCTGTTCCGCATCGCCCCGGACGTGGGCGGCACGGCCTTCATCAACGAGAGCGCGGCCTTCATGGTCCACAAGCTGGGCTCGCCCAAGCAGAAGTCCCGCTACCTCGCGGGGCTCCTCGCCGGCGACCTGATCGGCTGCCTGGCGATCTCGGAGCCCGGCGTCGGCTCCAACCCCCGCGCCGTCACCACGCGCGCGACCCCCACCGACGGCGGCTACATCATCAACGGCGAGAAGCTCTGGATCTCCAACGGCAGCATCTCGGACCTGGCCATGGTCGTCTGCCGCACGGGTCCCGACGAGCTCTCCTTCCTCGCCGTCGAGCGCGAGGCCCATGGCTACAGCTGCCGCGAGCTGCACAAGCTCGGCCTCAACGGCTGGTCCACCGCCCAGCTCTCCTTCGCGGAGGTCCGCGTCCCCGCCGACAGCCTCATGGGCAGCCCCGGCGTCGGGCTCAGGGAGACGCTCCAGGCCTTCGAGCGGGCGCGCTGCTACGTGGCGCTGCTGGCCATCGGCATCGCGCGCGCCGCCTACGACGCCGCCGTCACCTACGCGCGGCAGCGGGAGCAATGGGGCAAGATCATCGCCGGCCACCAGCTCGTCCAGGAGATGATCGCCGAGATGGCCACGGAGCTGGACTGCGCCCGGCTCCTGGCGTACCGGGGGCTCGCGCTCCTCGAGCAGGGGGTGCGCTGCGACACCCAGACCTCCATGGCCAAGTGGTACGCCACCGAGGCCGCGGTGCGGATCGCCTCGCGCGCCATCCAGGTGCACGGCGGCTACGGCCTCACCAAGGAGTTCCCCGTGGAGCGGCACTTCCGCAACGCGCGGATGACGCCCATCCCAGACGGGACCACGGAGATCCAGAAGCTCATCATCGCGCGGAACATCCTCGGCGTGTCGGCCTTCGGCGACGAGGCCGCCGCCTCACACCCCACTGCCAGGAAGGGAGCCTGACCCATGGACTTCCAGACCATCCTCTTCGAGGTGCGCGGCGGCGCGGCGTGGATCACGCTGAACCGGCCGGACGCGCTCAACGCCATCAGCCCGGCCATGATTCACGAGCTGGGCCAGGCGCTCGACCGGGCGCACGCCGAGCCCGGGCTCCGCGCCGTGGTGCTCGGCGCCCGCGGCCGCGCCTTCTGTGCCGGCGCCGACCTCAAGGCCCTCAAGGAGGCGGGGGAGGACAATGCCCGCTTCCTCGACGATGTCCTCGCCATCATGAACCGCCTCGAGCGCTTCCGCCTCCCCGTCATCGCGGCGGTGAACGGCATGGCGCTGGCGGGGGGACTCGAGCTGCTCCTCTGCTGCGATCTCGTCATCGCCGCCCAGAGCGCGAAGATCGGCGATGCCCACGCCAACTATGGCCTCCTGCCGGGCGGCGGCGGCTCGGTGCGGCTGCCCCGGAAGATCGGCCCCACCCGGGCGAAGTACCTCATGTTCACGGGCGAGTTCGTCCCGGCGACGGAGCTGGTCGCGGCGGGGCTGGTGAACGAGGTGGTGCCCGACGCCGAGCTCCAGGCGGCGGTGGAGCGCCTCGTGGCCAAGCTCGCCACCAAGAGCCCGCTGGGGCTCAGGCGCATGAAGGCGCTGGTGGACGAGGGGATGGACCAGCCGAGCGAGGTGGCGCTGCGCGCGGAGATCCTGGTGGGCGAGCTGCATGCCCGCTCCTTCGACATGCAGGAAGGGCTCGCCGCCTTCAACGAGAAGCGCCGGCCGCGCTTCGAGGGACGCTGAGCCCCGGGACGCGACCAACGGCGAACTCCACTGACACGGAACGCCTACAGGGGGGAGATCAGCGTGGAGAGCATTCTCGATCTGAAGGGACGCATCGGGCTCGTCACGGGCGCGGGCCAAGGCGTGGGCCGGCAGGTGGTTCTCCACATGGCCGCCCACGGCGCCGGCGGTGTGGTGGTCAACGACTTCGTGGCCGACCGCGCCGCGGCCGTCGCCGAGGAGCTGCGGGCCGCCGGCTGCAAGGCCCTGCCCGTGGCCTGCGACGTCTCCGACTACGCATCCGTGGAGGCCATGGTCCGCCAGGGCGCGGAAGCCTTCGGCCGCGTCGACATCCTCGTCAACAACGCCGGCAATGCCGGCCCCAGGATGTCGGTCACCGACATCAAGCCCTTCTGGGAGACGGGGCCCGAGGAGTGGCAGCACTGGCTCGGCACCAACCTCCACGGCGTCCTGAACGGCTGCCGTGCCGCGCTGCCGGGGATGATCGCCCGCAAGTACGGGCGCATCGTCACCGTCATCTCCGATGCCGGCCGCGTGGGAGAGCCGCATCTCGTCGTCTACTCGGGGGCCAAGGCCGGGGCGGCCGGGACCATGCGGGGCCTCGCCAAGGCCGTGGGGCGCTTCGGCATCACGGCCAACTGCGTGGCGCTGGCCGCCACCAACACCCCCGGCGTGGCGCCGGCCACCGCCGACCCCGAGGCGGTGAAGCGGATGCTCCAGTTCTACGTCATCCGGCGGATGGGCGAGCCCTCGGATGCGGCCAACATGATCCTCTTCCTCTCCTCGGACGCGGCCTCCTGGATCACGGGCCAGACCTACCCCGTCAACGGCGGCTACTCCTTCGCGGTGTAGCCGGCGCGCGTCAGCGGCCCCGCCCCGGGGCCGCATGGCCCCGAGACGATCGGGTCCCGGGTAGGACCTCGCGGTTCCTCGCGTCCCGGAGCATCGGGGTCACGCCCGGGTCAGGTCCGTCTTCGAGAAGTCGAGCGCGATCACCGCCGAGCTGTCGACGATCATGCCCCCTCCCGGCCGTAGCCGAGGATCGCCTCGCGCTCCCTGCGCGTGACGCGCTTGCCCAGCACGCCCCGCGGCACCTGGGGCCAGACCTCCTGCTCGAGGAACCGGCGGAGCTCCTCGGCCCGGTCGCGGCGGACGACGCGCAACGCCAGCGGCTGCTTGCGCTCGAGAAGCGCCACCTTGACGGCGCGCGTCTTGCTCTCGCCGGCCAGCGCCGCGACGTCGGCGGCGAGCTTCTCGGTCTCGCGATCCTTGATGTTCAGGGCCATGTCTCCCCCCGCAGTGGTGGAATGGTGCCCTGATGGTACCATGGCGGTTATCCGCTCCTCGTGCCGGCGCCGCGCGTGCCGAGGGTCACGGCGCCGGGGCTGCCGGGGATGGTCTCGCGGATGACTCCGCGAACGCCCCGGCGCGGGGGTGCGGCAGACGGGAGCATCATGACAGCATTCGGCCGTATGCTATGATGCGCTCATGCGAACGACGGTGACGCTGGACCCGGACGTCACAGCCCAGCTCAAGAAGGTGGCTCGCGAGCGCGGGATCTCGTTCAAGCAGGCCCTGAACCAGGCCGTTCGCGCCGGCCTGGGGACGGGGCGCGCGCGGCGCCGACCGTTCCGCCAGCACACCCAGCCCATGGGGCTGCGCGCCGGCGTCTCGGTGGACAAGGCGCTACAGCTCGCCGCTGCGCTGGAGGACGACGAGGCCATCCGGGAGCTCGAGCTGCGCAAGTGAGGCTCGTCGACGCCAACCTGCTGCTCTACGCGGTCGACGCCCAATCCCCCCGCCACCGCGAGGCCCGCGTCTGGCTCGAGGGGCAGCTGAGCGGGTCCGAGACGATAGCGTTCAGCTGGAGCGTCCTTCTCGCGTTCCTGCGCCTAAGCACGAACCCGCGCGTCTTCGCCCGGCCGCTCGCCGGGGAGCGCGCCTTCGATGTCGTCGAGG
>MGBV01000196.1 GCA_001788415.1 Candidatus Rokubacteria bacterium GWC2_70_16
CCAGATCGTCGCGGCCGAGCGCATGGGCCAGCTTCTGCCAGAAGCGGTCGTTGGCGGCGGCGATGAAGATCCACTGGCCGTCCTTGCAGCGGAAGTTCCGGTAGGGCGAGAGCGACGGGTGCCCGGACCCGAGCGCGCGCGGCAGCGCCCCCGTCAGCAGATACCCCTCTGCGTGGAAGGCCAGCAGGCTCACGGCCGTCTCGAGGAGCGAGGCGTCCACGCGCTGGCCGAGGCCGATGCGCTGGCGCTGGAGCAACGCCGCCGAGATGCCCAGCGCGCAGAGGATCCCCGTGGAGAGGTCCAGGAAGGACACGCCGGCGCGCACCGGCTGGCCACCGGGCTCCCCCGTGATGGACATGATGCCGCTGAAGGCCTGCATCAGCGCCTCGTAGCCCGGGCTGTCCTTGCGCGGCCCCGTCCGGCCGAAGGCCGAGACGGAGCAGTAGATGAGCCGCGGGTTGATCTCGGAGAGCCCCTCGTAGCCCAGGCCGAAGGACTCCATGGTGCCCGTGCGGAAGTTCTCGATCAGCACATCCGCGCCGCGGACCAGGTCCCTCACGACCTCGACGCCCTCGGGGGCCTTGAGGTCCAGCGTCATGGCGCGCTTGTTGCGGTTGAAGAGGAGGTAGGCCGCGGCCTCGCCGTCCTTGTGGGGCGGCCAGGTGCGCGCCTCGTCACCCCCGCCGGTGTCCTCCACCTTGATGACGTCGGCCCCGAGGTCGCCCAGCAGCGCGCCGCACCAGGGGCCGGCGATGACGCGGGAGAGATCGATCACCCGGACGCCGTCGAGCGCGAGCGGAAAGGACGTCATGCGGGTTACTATACCGCAGACTTCAGGACAGTTCAGGGGAGGCGCGCAGGGCGTCTCGGACGCTTCCTGCGCACCCGGTGACGCCCGCCGATGCGCCGGGACTCAGGGCTTCGGATGGGCCTTGAAGAACTCCCAGATCAGGCGCGTGGCGTCGAAGTCGTGGCACACGCGCCCGATGACGCGCTCGGGCAGGTACTGCGCGCCCCCCGGCCAGGTGGTGTGGGACTCGCCGGCCGGGGCAGGGGTGGCTGCGGCGAGGACGGCCGCCGCGGCGAGGAGAAGCCGGCGTCCCGCGCTGCGCATGGAGCACAGCGCGGCCGCGAGCGGGAGCCGCCCGCGGCCGCGGCGTCTCTCAGGCGTTGAGCGCCTCGTGGACCTTGCCGACCATCTTGGCGCCGGGGTTGACCAGCGTCTTGTCCCCCTCGTCCTTCCACTTGGAGGGGCAGGCCTCGTTGGTCTTCTTGGCCATGTAGATGTTGGCCTTGAACTTCCGCAGCAGCTCGTCGATGTTGCGGCCCATGTTGTAGAAGTTCACCTCGGAGTTGAGCAGCGTCCCCTCGGGGTTGATGACGAACGTCCCCCGGAGCGCCAGCCCCGTGTTCTCGTCGTAGACGCCGAACATCCGCGAGACCTTTCCCGTGGGGTCGGCGCCCATGGGGTACTTGACCTGCGCCAGCTCCTTCTCGTCCCGCTGCCACGCCAGGTGCACGAACTGGGTGTCCGTGCTCACCGTGACGATATCGCACCCCATCCTGACGAACCGCTCGTGCTGCTCTGCCAGAGCAGCGAACTCGGTCGCTCAGACGAAGGTGAAGTCGGCCGGGTAGAAGAAGAGGACGGTCCAGCGCTTGTTGGCGAGCTGCTCCTGCAGGCTGAACTTCCCGAAGTCGCCCTTGGTGGGCTCGTACGTGGTGAGCGAGAAGTCCGGCACCTTCTGGCCGAGCTTGAGTCCCCCATCCATCTCGGACATGCGTTCGCGCCTCCTGTGAGTGTGGTCGGTTGAGGGGAGCGTTCCGGCTCCTGGGACGCCCCATATGTTACTCATCTCCGTCAAGCTCCGCCCGGCGATCTGCGCCGCGAGCCCCCGCGGCTACAGGGGGCCCGGCCTGCACGCGACGGGCCGGGCCCGGACTGGGCTATCATGGGTCAGCCCACACGGAGGGGGCGCGCCCATGCTCACCGCCGCCGAGTTCATCCAGGCCGGGATCACGCAGCTCCACCGCTCGCTGGACAGGGCCATCGCCGACCTCACCCCGGAGCAGCTGCACGCGGTGCCGGGCGGCCACCCCAGGGCCAACACCATCGCCTTCGAGATCTGGCATCTCGTCCGCACGGAGGACAACGTGGTGCGCTTCGTGATCCAGAACCGGCGCCCCACCGTCTGGACCGAGGGCGGCTACGCCGAGCGGCTCGGCCTGCCGCCCGTGGCCCAGGGGACGGGCATGCCCGTCGCGGAGGCGCAGGCCCTCCGGATCAAGGACGCGGCGCTGTTCAGGGAGTACATGCGACAGGTGTGGGCGAGCACCGACGAGCTGTTCGCCAGCGCCGATCCCGCGGCGCTCGAGAAGCCCGTGGTCCTCAAGCCGCTGGGGGAGATGCCCGCCATCCGCGCGCTGGGCCAGGTCGTGCTCACCCACGGGATGACCCATTTCGGCGAGATCGAGCTGATCCGCACCCTCGTCGGTGCGGGCCCCGTCATCTCCGTCTAGCAGGCCGCCCGGGGTGCGTTGACAGGGCCCTGGCGCCCGGGGCAGGCTGGAGCCGGGAGGCCGCGCGATGAAGGAAGCCTGGTTCATCACCATCGTGTCCGGGGGACAGACGGGAGCGGACCGCGCCGCGCTGGACTGGGCCACCGCCCACGGCGTGCCCCACGGCGGCTGGTGCCCCCATGGGCGGCTGGCCGAGGACGGCATGATCGATCCGCGCTACCAGCTCACCGAGACGCCCGACGAGCACTACTCGCAGCGCACCGAGTGGAACGTCAGGGACTCGGACGGCACGGTCATCTTCTCCGTCGCCGACGAGCTGGCGGGCGGGTCCAGGAGCACCGCCGAGTTCGCCCGCCAGTGGAGCAAGCCCTGCCTGCATCTCTCCCGCGCCGCGACCCCGGACGACGCCGGCGCGCGGCTCCGGCACTTCGTGAGAGAGCACGGCATCCGCGTCCTCAACGTCGCCGGACCCCGCGCCTCCAACGAGCCGGACGTGGGTGACTTCGTCAAGGAGACCCTCTCGGCGGCGTTCTTCTCGCCCGAGGGCCCGTGAGCCGGGCGCGGGGGGCGCCTGCGCCCGCCGGGTTGCCCTCGGGCGTATAGTGGCGTTCAGGGGGCATTCCCGTTCCCTCGTGGAGGTGACGGGCCAAGTTCCCGCCCCCGAGATCGAGGAGGCGGCCGTGCGCGTGGCGCGTGGTGGAGCGGGCGGCGGCGGCCTCCGGCGCCCGGGTCGAGGATCACCTCAGCGTGGGCCGCGCGCCCCGCGCCGCGTGACGGCCTCGGTGGCGCGCCGCCCGCTCCCGGTCCTGGCCCCGGCAGGCCGCGGGGCGTCGCTGGAATGACGCCGGCGGGCGCGCGCATCGCCGGGGTCCTTCGACGCGCCAGGTTCCCCGTCCTCGTCCTGCTCTGCATCTTCGCCACGGCCATCGTCATGAGCTCCGTGCTGTCCTCCCTGTTCACGCGAGCCGTCACCGAGTGGGAGTGGGAGAACACGGCGGCGTTGACCCGGCGGCAGGTGGAGCTGGTCGGGCTCGAGGGGCTCTTCGCGGCGCCGCCCGGCGCTCCGGCCCGGGAGCGCTGGGCGGCGGAGATCGCCCGGCTCTTCGGCGGCCTGCCCGAGATCGTGCGCGTCAAGGTGTGGAACCGGGAGGCCACCGTCCTCTGGTCCGACGAGCCGCGCCTGATCGGCCAGCGCTTCCCCGACAACGTACCGCTCAGGAGCGCCCTGGCCGGCGCCGTCGCGGTGGAGGTCAAGGAGGTCCGCGGCGCCGAGCACCGGTACGAGGCGGGCCAATTCGGGAGGCTGGCCGAGGTGTACGTGCCCATCTTCTCTGGGCAGGGCGCCGCGGTCGTGGGCGTGCTCGAGGTCTACAAGACCCCGAAGCAGCTCGACGCCATGGTCCGATGGGGGCGGAGCCTCATCTGGGCGATCTCTCTCGTCGGTGGCGCGGTCCTGAGCCTCGCCCTCCTCCCGCTGTTCCGGCAGCTCTCGCGCCAGGAGGTGGCCCAGGCCCGTCGCCTGGAGCAGGAAGCCTATGCCCGGCGGCTCGAGCGGGACGTGGCGGAGCGGACGCAGGCGCTCGAGGCCACGCAGAGCCAGCTGCTCCAGGCCCAGAAGATGGAAGCGGTGGGGCAGCTGGCCGGCGGCATCGCCCACGACTTCAACAACCTGCTCACCGTGATCACGGGGCGAGCCGAGCTGCTGCTGGGCCGGCTGGCCGACCGGGACCCGGCCCGCCCTGGGGTCGAGCTGATCCGGCGCACGGCCGACCGGGCCGCGGCGCTCACCCGGCAGCTCCTGGCCTTCAGCCGGAAGCAGATCCTGCAGCCGGTGAACGTGGATCTCAACACGGTGGCTGCCCGGAACGAGCCGATGCTCCAGCGTCTCATCGGGGAACATGTCACCATCGCGACGACGCTGGACCCGTCACTCGGCACGGTGAGCGCCGATCCCACACAGCTCGACCAGGTCATCGTCAACCTCGCCGTCAACGCCCGCGACGCCATGCCCGGGGGGGGCCGGATCGCGCTGTCCACCGCCAACGTCGAGTTCGACGATGCCGATGCGCGCCGGCATCCGGGCCTTCAGCCCGGGCGCTACGTGATGCTCGCGGTGGCCGACACCGGGACCGGGATGGACGCCCTCACCCAGGCCCACATCTTCGACCCGTTCTTCACCACCAAGGAGCCAGGCAAGGGCACCGGACTCGGGCTGTCCACGGTGTACGGCATCGTCAAGCAGAGCGGCGGGTACATCCAGGTCGACAGCCAGCCGGGCCGCGGGGCGACCTTCAGGATCTACCTGCCGCGGATCGAGGCGCCAGCGCCGGCGCCCGTGGTGACCCCGGCCCCGCAAGCGCCGGACCGGGGCACGGAGAGCATCGTGATCGTGGAGGACGAGGGCGAGTTGCGGGCGCTGGCCCAGGAGGTGCTCGAGGCCCAGGGCTACACCGTGCTCTCCGCGCGCGACCCCGAGGAGGCCCTCCGGCTCCTCGATGAATTCGGGGGCCCGATCCATCTGCTCCTGACCGATGTCGTGATGCCCGGGATGAGCGGCCGCGAGCTGGCCAACCGTCTGGCGCCCGGGCGCCCCGACATGAAGGTGCTCTACATGTCCGGATACACTGATGACGCCATCCTCCACCACGGCGTCCTGGATCCGGGGCTGGCGTTCATGCCGAAGCCCTTCACGCCGGCCGCGCTCGCCAGCAAGGTGCGGGAGGTGCTGGACACGTAGCGGGGTCAGGTCTTGCATTCGCACATCGTGTTGGATTGCAAGACCTGACCCCCCTTGACAGGGGCGCGGCGGCCTCGCTAAGATGCCGAGTCGATCGAACGCTCGATCAGGATAACCCGCGACCCGCGCCGAGGCCCATGCGATACTCGCTTGCCGATCAGACCGTGAGGAACGCCGCCTCCTGGGAGGAGGCTCGCGCGCGGCATGTCTGGAAGATCCCCGCCCGCTACAACATCGCCTGGGACTGCTGCGACAGGCACGCCGACGGCAGCGGCCGGCCCGCGCTCCTCTGGGAGGACGGGCACGGAGGGGGCGCGGCCTTTTCCTTCGACGATCTCAAGCGCCTCTCCGACCGCGTCGGCGGCGGGCTGCGCGCGCTCGGCGTCGAGCGGGGGGCGCGCGTGGCGCTCATGCTGCCGCAGACCCCCGAGCATGCCGCCGCGCAGCTCGGCATCTTCAAGGTGGGGGCGGTGGCCGTGCCGCTCTCTCGCCTCTTCGGCCCCGACGCCCTCCGCTACCGACTCGAGGACTCGGGCGCCCGTGCGATCTTCACGGACGCCGAGAACCTCCCGAAGGTCCTGGCGCTGCGCGAGGCGCTGCCGGGCCTCGCCCACATCGTGCTCTGTGATGGCGGCGCCCGGCCGGCGCCCGGGCTCCTCACCTTCGAGGAGATGCTCGCCGCCTCGGCCGGGGACTTCGCGGCCGAGGACACCGAGAACGAGGCCCCGGCGCTGCTCATCTACACCTCGGGGACCAGCGGCCCGCCCAAGGGGGCGCTCCACGCCCAC
>MGBV01000197.1:0-3812 GCA_001788415.1 Candidatus Rokubacteria bacterium GWC2_70_16
TGGGCACCGGGCGGGCGAAGAGGTTGAGCAGGTCCAGCGAGAAGCCTTCCATCTCAGTCGCCCACCGCTTCACCTGGTTGACGAAGTAGTTGTACGCGATGACCGCGGGGATGGCGGCGCCGAGGCCTGCCGCCGTGGCGACGAGCGCCTCGGAGATGCCGGGCGCCACCACCGCGAGGCTGGCCGAGCCCTGCTGGCCGATACCATGGAAGGCGCTCATGATGCCCCAGACCGTGCCGAAGAGTCCGATGAAGGGCGCGGAGCTCGCCGTCGTGGCGAGGAAGGGCAGGTAGCGCTCCATGCGGGATATCTCCCCGGACCCCGCCCGCCGCATGGCCCGCTGGATGGCGTCCACGCGCTCCGCCGGGATGCCCTCCTCGGCCTCCTCGAGCATGTGGTCGAGCAGCTCGGCGCCGCCGAGGGCTCCGCCGGCCTCCTGGCAGCCGGCGATGTAGAGCTGGGCCAGCGGACTCTCGCGGTGCTTCTTGGCGGCGCCGAAGATGGCCGACAGCCGGCGCCCCTCGCGGAAGACCTTGAGAAAGCGCGCCGACTCCCTGCGGATCTTCCTGAACTCCCACCACTTCTCGACCACGAGGGCCCAGCAGACGATGGAGAAGACGCCGAGGAGGAGGAGCACGAACTTCGCGACGGGACCGGCGTTGAGGACGAGCTCGATGACGCTGGAGTTCAGGCTTCCGTTTCCCGGCACTCAGGGCTCCTTTTCTGGGGCGCACATCGAGGAGAGGACTCGCTCCCAATGATACCGAACGCGCGCGAAGGGTGTCAATGATTTGACAGCCAAAGCATCCCGCCGTATAAGGGGGCGGTGACGTCAACGGGCGATCGCGACCTCTGCCGGATGTGACGGGACTCGAGTGATGCCCATTCGCCTCCGGGGGGAGGCCTGGCGCTGATGTTCAGGTCCCCCGGCCCCATCGCCGTGCAGGTCGGTCCCCTCACCATCCGCTGGTACGGGCTGCTGATGGCCACGGCCATGGCGCTGGGGCTCTGGCTCGCGTACCGCGACGCGAGGCGCCGCGGAGAGGACCCCGAGAGCCTGCTCAAGGCCGCGGAGCTCGCGCTGCTCGGCGCCCTGGTGGGCGCCCGGCTGTACTACGTCGCCTTCAACCTGGACTACTACAGCCAGTTCCCCGCCAAGATCCTGGCCGTCTGGGAAGGGGGGCTCGCCATCCACGGGGGCCTCATCGGCGGGCTCCTGGTGGGCGGCGGTTATGCGTGGCGGCGAGGGCTCCCCGTCCGGGTCTACACGGACATCGTCGCGCCGAGCCTCGCCCTCGGTCAGGGGATCGGCCGCTGGGGCAACTTCTTCAACGAGGAGGCCTTCGGCACGCCGACGAGCCTGCCCTGGAAGCTGTACATCTCGCCGCCGCACCGCCCGCTGATCTACGCCCAGGACGAGTTCTTCCACCCGGCGTTCCTCTACGAGTCCCTCTGGGACGTGGCGGTGTTCGGTCTCCTCGCTTGGCTCTTCCGCGCCCGCGTGGCGCGGGCGCCGGGCGCCCTGTTCCTCACCTATCTCGGCCTCTACTCGGCGGGGCGCTTCTTCACCGAGGCCATCCGCACGGATCCCCTGATGCTGGGGCCCCTGCGTGTGGCCCAGCTGGTGAGCCTGCTGGGCGTGGCCGTGGCCCTCGCGGCAGTGCCGCTCATGCTCAGGCGCGCCCGCCCCGCCGCCTGACCGGCCCGTGCACTTCGCCTTCCTCGGCACCTCCGGGGCCGTGCCCTCGCTGCGCCGGGACACGACCTCCCTGGTCTTCGTGGGGCGCCCGGAGGTCGTGCTGGTGGACTGCGGGGGCAGCCCGGTGCAGAAGCTCCTCCTGGCGGGAACGACCCCCGAGCGGCTCGAGCGCGTGATCATCACCCATATCCACCCCGACCACGCCTATGGCCTGCCATCGCTGATCCAGAACCTCTTCCTCATGAAGCGCGCGGCGCCGCTGGCCATCGCCTGCCGCCAGGAGCATGCCGAGCCCCTCCGGGCCCTGCTCGGCGTGTTCGGTCTCCTCGAGCGGCCGGGGATGTTTCCCCTGGCGTGGGAGCCGGTGCCGGCCCGCGAGGGGGCCCCTGTGGCGGCCTCCGCCTCCTTCGCCATCACGGCATCGCCCAACGCCCACGGCAGCATGCCGAACCTGGCGCTGCGCTTCGACATCCCCGGGCGCGGCTCCGTCGTCTACTCCTCGGACACCGAGCCCTGCGACGCGGTGGCGGCACTGTCCCGCGGCGCCCACACGCTGATCCACGAGGCGACCTTCTCGCAGCGCGCCGGAGCGCGCTTCGGCGGTCACTCGACGGCGGCCGAGGCCGGCGAGATCGCGGCGCGGGCGGGTGTCCACCGCCTCATCCTGACCCATCTGGACCCGGCCCATCACGACGAGGCGGAGGCCCTGGCGGAGGAAGCGCGCTCCCGGTTCACCGGGATCGTGGAGATCGCCGAGGAGCTGGTTCCGTACCCGCTGTGAATCGGCTCCCGACTTGATCCCTGTCCGCCGCATGCCCACGGTCGCCGAGGCGCGCGCCATCCAGGAGCGGCTGCGCTCGCGCGTGCGCGCGACGGGGGGACCCCGGCGGTGGCGCCTCGTGGCCGGCGCCGACCTCGCCTACCGCGGCGACGGCTCCCGCGCCTGGGCCGCGGTGGTCCTCGTGTCGCTCCCCGACGGCGCCGTCGTGGAGACGGCGACGGCCTCGCACCGCCCGCGCTTCCCGTACATCCCCGGCTACCTCTCCTTCCGTGAGGGGCCGCTGCTCCTCGAGGCCTTCAGCCACCTGACGCGGCGGCCCGACATCTGCCTCTTCGACGGGCAGGGGATCGCGCATCCGCGCGGGTGCGGGCTGGCGTCGCACCTGGGAGTGCTCCTGGACCTGCCGAGCGTGGGCTGCGCCAAGTCGCGGCTGGTGGGGGAGCACGACGAGCCGGGACCGCGGCGCGGGGACTGGGCGCCGCTCACCCTCGAGGGGCGGACGGTGGGCGCGGTGCTCAGGACGCGCGAGAGCGTGCGCCCCATCTACGTCTCGCCGGGCCACCGCATCGGGCTGGCGCGCGCCATCCAGTGCGTGCTCACGGCGAGCCGCATGCGGGTGCCCGAGCCCATCCGCCTCGCCGAGCGCGTCGTGAACGAGTGCAAGCGGCGGGACCGCGGGCGATGAGGCCGCGCTTCGAGAGCCGCGACGGGCGGGGCTGTCTCCTCGTGGGCGACGGCCGCCGCCTCGATGCCATCGCGACCGGCAGCGTTGGCGTGATCTTCACCTCGCCCCCCTACTGGGTGCGGGGCCGGGGCCGGGCCTCGGCGCAGGCCTGGGCGCGGAGGCTCGCGGTGGAGTTCGGCGCGGAATGGCGGCGCGTGCTGGCGCCCGACGGCGACCTGTGGCTCGTGATCGGCGACCGCCACGACGGGGCGGAGTGGCTGGGGCTGGACGGCATCGTCACCGAGTCGCTGCGGCGGACGGGCTGGCGGCTCCAGTCCAAGGGCTGCTGGGCGCAGGTGCGCTCGCGGGAGCGCTGGGACAACCGCCTCAACCACGTGCTCCGCTTCCGCAAGGCCGGCCGCCCGGTGCGGCCCGACTCGGCCACGCTGTGCTGGATGCTCCCGCTGCCGCCCTCGCATCGCGAGAGCCTGTGGGACGCCACGCCCGCCCCGGTGATCCGCGCGGCGCTCGACCGGAGCCGGCAGCGGGGCCCTGTGCTCGACCCCTTCATCGGCGCCGGCACGGTCGGGCTGGTCGCGCGGGACGCCGGCCGCGCCTGGATCGGGGTGGAGCGGGACCCGCGGATGGCGCGGCTGGCGGCGCGGCGG
>MGBV01000197.1:3831-5626 GCA_001788415.1 Candidatus Rokubacteria bacterium GWC2_70_16
GTTCCGCGTAGGAGGAGGTCCGGATGATCCCGTCGAACTGGGCGCGGTAGTTGGCGGTCAGGCCCACGCCCTCGATGACGACGTCGTGGATCATCCAGCGCTGGCCCTCGCGGGCCATGCGGTAATCGATGGCCACCTCCTGGCCCTGCCGGGTCAGGAGGCGGGTGCGGACCAGCGCCTGCTCGCCCTCTGCGGACTCGCCGTCGTAGCGGACGGCCTCGCCGCTGTACCGCTCGATCTTGGCGAGGTACGCGCGCTCGATGAGGTCGCGGAAGAGCGCGGCGAACTCCGCGCGCTCCGTCTGGGAGCGCCCGTCCCAGTGGCCGCCGAGGGCGCGCCGGGCCATCTCCGCCCAGTCGAAGATGCTGTCCGTCGCCCGTCGCAGCGCCTGACGCCGCTCCGGCGCCTTCGCCGGGCCCTTGAGGGCCGGGTCGTCGAGGGTCTGGACGACGCGATCGATGTGGAGCCGGAGCTGGTTGGTCACGGGTCCGGCGAAGGCGCCGGGCGCTCCGGCGAGCGCCACCAGCGCCGCCAGCGCCACCGACAGAACGCTCCTGCGTGTCATCTCTTCGACCTCCTTGGCGCGATGTGGCTCGCGCGCCGAGCGACCGCCCATCCCGGAGCAAGCCTCGTGCCTGGATCCCGCCAGGGAGAAGGTCTTTCGCCGCGGGGGCTCCCGGCTGGAGCGGGCTGCCCGCGGGGCCGGAGCGCGAAAAGTCTGCGTGCCGGCGTGTAAGTCCTGCGGAGGCTCCGGGAGGCGCGCATCCGCGCCCCACACTCATTGGACGCGCCCGCCACGCTGGGGGATTCCCCTCTCGGCTCGCCTCGCCGTTTGCGGGCAAACCCCGCAGGCTGCTCAAAAAGGTCCAGATGCGAGGCGGCGCCCGATGGCCGCACGCGAGGCGTACTCCGCTTGGCGAGCCGAGCCGGAGGCGAGGGGAGCGGATCCGGAGATCCGGGCGAGCGTGAGCGAGCCACGTTGAGCGTGCGGCCGAGGGCGCCGTACCTCCGCAGATGGGCCTTTTTCAGCAGCCTGCCAGGCGGTCGCGGACGAGGCCCCTCAGCGACTCCTCGTCGAAGATGGTGCCCTGACGGCTCGGCGGCGGGGCCTCGGTCTTGAGCCCCGTCTCGCTGACGATCGCGCAGATGGTGGCGTCCGGGTCCACGGCGCTTTCCGCCAGCAGGCGCGCGAGCACGGCGAGCGTGGCGACCCCGGTGGGCCCGGCCCAGATGCCCTCGGTCCGCGCCAGGAGCGCCTGGGCGCGGAGGATCTCCTCGTCCTCGGCGTCGCCCGCCACGCCGGCCGTCTCGCGGAGGATGCGGAGCACCCACTCGCCCTTGCGCCCGGGGTTCCCCGCGGCGAGCCCTTCGGCCACCGTGTAGCCGATCTTGAGCGGCTGGAGCGGGCGCTGCTCGCGCCAGGCGGAGGCCACGGCGTTGGCGCGCGTGGCCTGGGCGGCCACCATCCGCGGCCGCCGCGCGATCCAGCCCAGCCGCTCCATCTCGGAGAACCCGCGGTGGGCGGCGATGAAAGTCTCGCCCACGGCCACGGGCGCGACGACCACGTCGGGCGCTCGCCAGCCCAGCTGCTCGGCGATCTCGTAGGCGATGGTCTTCTTCCCCTCGTGCTTGTAGGCGTTGCGTGAGGCCCCGCAGTCGAAGAAGAGGCGCTCCTCCACGAGCCGGTCCCAGAGCGTGATGAGGTCGTCGTAGACGCCCTGGTAGATCACGAGGTCCGTGGCCGTGGCGGCCATGTGCAGGAGCTTGGGCGCCGAGGCCTTCTCGTAGGCGAAGA
>MGBV01000198.1 GCA_001788415.1 Candidatus Rokubacteria bacterium GWC2_70_16
GTCGTAATCGATGAGCTCGCCGTTGGGCAGGCGCAGCTTGTCCCCCTCGTGACAGTCCAGACACCACCGCTGGGTCTCGGCATGTCTCAGGCTGATGGTGGTGTGGGCCAACTCGAGTGTGCGCTTCTCCCGGTTTGGCGTGAGGTGTCTGTGGCACTTCGAGCACGGGAAGCTCTGCGACGACAGCGCGTGGGGAATCAGCAGCGTCGGCAAGTCGGTCGCGCTTTCCGTGGCGACGCCTTCGGTTTGACCCTGCCCCGCGGCCAACCCGACGAGGAGGGCGCCCGCCGTCACAGCTGTCGCCAGCACGCCCTTCACGTCGCGACCCTCGCCAGAGCGGCGACCGTCCGGTACAGGACATCGAGGTCGAGGGGCTTGACGAGGTAGGCGTCGACGTCCAGGGCCCTGGCCTCCCGGCGCAACTCCTCGCGATCGAACGCCGTGCACCAGATCACCGGCGTCCGGGCTCCGGCCCGGATGGCCCGCGTCAGCTCCACGCCATCCACCTCCGGCATTACGACGTCGGTCACCACCACATCCACGGCACGCTCCGCGAGGCGCACCAGCGCCTCCTTGCCATTGGCCGCCTCGAGCACCTCGAAGTCGCGCTCCAGCAAGTCGCGCACGCCGAACCGTGACAGCGCATCGTCCTCCACCACCAGCACCCGCGCGGTCCGCACCCGAGGCACTCCTTCCCTCGCCGCGAGGCTCTGGATCCGCCCACCGACCACCCGTGCAGCAACCGGAGTGCCAGGGCCGCGCGAGAGCAGACCCCGGGAGGGCATTGACATATCCATGAGATCCGCGGCGGTCCCCGGGCTCTCCGGGGCAGCGGCGGCGGCCGTCCGTCAGGACATCCGCCGGCGCGCCGGCCCAGCCGGAGTGCCGAGCAGCATGAATGGCGGCGATCCGGGGGTGACGGACCCCCGTCACTCAGAAGACGGCGCCCCGTCAGGGCGCCGCCAAGAGCCGAGCAATCACCTGCGCCGTGATTTCCGCACCGGCGCCGTAGAAGGTGCCCCCCGCGGGCCCGTTCCGGATCTCGAGGGCCAGCACCCCAGCCCAATCGAGATGAGTGGCGAGGAATTGCAGCTGGCTCGTTTCGTCCCCGTTCACGAACAGAAACCCGAGGTATTCGAGCTCGAGGGCGATATGGTCAGGCATGGACGAATATCGGTCCGGTATCAGGAGGTCGTGTGCCTGATAGCGCTTGATCATGTCCACGGCGGGGTCGCCCATCAGGTAGCCGGTGGCTCCCGCCATCGCCAGCCTGCACTCCGGGTCGCTCGTCCACGGCTTGTAGACGCCCTCGACCGGCACGACATACGGAGGCAAGGGCCCTTCGAACGCGCGCTGGTAGGCGTTCCTGAGTGTCGCGAGAACGCCGCCCCTCACCCTCAGCTGCGCCAGCGGTGATCGGTCCGGAACCCTCAGCTCGCGACACGCGTCGGACAAGAAGTCGGCGATCGCACCGGACGTGACAGCGTCGGCAGCCCGTCAGGAGAGGCGTGAGCGTGCCGGTGCAGCCAGAGCGGCGAGTGCCGGGAATCGGTGTGATGTGGGGGTGACGGGTGCCTGTCAGCGGAAAGACGGCGTACCGTCAGGGCGTCGTCGCGGGCTCCTCGCCGAAGAGCGCGGCCAGCCGGTCGCGCAGAGTGGTTCGCGGGATGCCGAGCAGCTGCGCCGCTTTGGACTGGCTCCCCCCTGTGCGCTTCAAGGCCCACCCGATGGCCTCCCGCTCGGCCCCGGCCAGGAACGCCTTGAGCTCGAGGGAGTCCCGCGTGGCCAGACACGCCTCGCACCCGTTCTTCGACTCGCCGCCGGTCACCGTCGGCGGCAGGTCGTCAGCGGTGATCACCGGCGCCGACGAGAGCGCGAGGGCGCGCTCCATCGCGTTCTCGAGCTCGCGGACGTTGCCGGGCCAGGCGTAGTCGAGAAGCACGCGGCACGCCTCGGGCGAGAGCTCCGGGTGCGCGCGGCCGAGCGCATCGGCGCGGGCCGCGAGGAAGCAATCGGCGAGGAGCAGTATGTCCTCGCGTCGCTCGCGCAGCGGCGGCAGCGCGAGCGCCACCACGTTGATGCGGTAGTAGAGGTCCTCGCGGAAGCGCCCTTCCTTCACCAGCGCCGCGAGGTCGCGCTTGGTCGCGCAGATGAAGCGGACGTCGACCTCGATCGTCCGCTCGCCGCCCACCCGCTCGAAGCGGCGCTCCTCGAGAACTTGCAGGAGCTTCACCTGCAGGTCGGGTGGGATGTCGTCCACCTCATCGAGGAAGAGCGTGCCGCGGTGGGCCAGCTCGAAGCGGCCCCGCCGCTGCCTCAAAGCGCCGGTAAACGCGCCCGCCTCGTGGCCGAACAGCTCGGACTCGAGCACCTCCCGCGAGAGGACCGCGCAGCTGATCTTCACGAACGGGCCGCCGCTGCGCCCTCCGACGTGGTGGAGCGTGCGCGCCACGAGGTCCTTCCCTGTCCCCGTCTCGCCCCGGATGAGCAGCGTCGAGCCATGGTCGGCGAGGACTTCGATCCGCTCGAAGACGTGCCGCATCGCCGGCGAGCGCCCGACGAGCGCGTGGTACCGGTCCGGGCACCGGCGCAGCAGGCGCAGCTCACGCTCGAGCGTCCGCCGGGCCATGATCTTGTCCACGCGGACGCTCAGCTCGTCGAAGTCGATGGGCTTGATGAGGTAGTCCTCGGCGCCACGCTTCATCGCCTCCACCGCGCTTTGCACCGTGGCGTGGCCCGTGACGACGATCACGGCCGTGTCGAGGCGGGTCTCGCGAATGCGGTGCAGGAACGCGAGGCCGTCCATCGTCGGCATGCGGAGGTCGGTGACCACCACGTCCCACGGTTCCTCGGCCAGGAGCTCGAGCGCGGGGACGGGATTGCCGACGTCTCGCACCTCGTGGCCCTCGAGCACGAGCTGGTGGGCGAGCGCGACGCGCGTGAGACGGTCGTCGTCGACGACGAGGATGCGGCCCCTCATGCCTCGCCTTCCCGGGCGAGAGGCACGCGCACTACCACGGTCGTGCCCGTCCCTCCGCTGCTCTCCACGTCGATCGTCCCCTCATGGGCGTCGACGAGCCGCTTCGAGATCGCCAAGCCGAGCCCCGTTCCCCTCCCGAGCGGCTTCGTGGTCTGGAACGGCTGAAAGAGCCGCTCGCGGATGGCTGCCGGGATCCCGGAGCCGCTGTCGGACACGCGGATTACCGCCATCGCGCCCCCGTTCGACGTCTCGATCGCGACCCGCCCGCCGTGTTCGACGGCATCGAGGGCGTTGGTGACGAGGTTCGTCACGACCTCACCCAGCGCAACCTCATTCGCCAGGATCGGCGGAACGGCTCCGCGCCGGCACTCCACGGTCGCGCCGCTCGACTCGATGCGTCCGCGAAGGTGCTCGAGGGCGCGCTCGACGACGTCGTTGACCGAGAGCGGCTTCAGCGCGATCTGTGGTTCGCGCGAGAGCATGAGCAGGCGACGGCTCATGGTTGTCATGCGCTCGAGCGCGTCCTCCATCAGGTCGAGGATGTCAGCATGCTTCAGGAAGCCGACCGGATCCCGGCGCAGCGCGCGAAATGAGTTGCGGACGCCGTTGAGTGGTGTCGACAACTCGTGCACGACGCCGGCCACGACCTCGCCGATGAGCGCGAGGCGCTCTCGCTGGTGGAGCCGCTCGCGCAGGGCACGCTCGGCCCGAGCAGTCTCCCTCAGCCGCGCCATCGTGGACGTGGCGTACGCGACGACCCCGAACAGGACCGATCCCCACGCCACCAGGAAGCCGAGCAGGTACGCTCCGCCGTGCCGGGGGCCGGACGCCTCCACCCCCGTGTGCAGGTTGAGGGGATGATGCGGCAGCCACCCCGCGTACTCGATGACCGCCGTTCCGCCGAACAGGACAAAGACGCCGGCCGTCAGCGCCCAGGCGACGGAGGGCGAGCACGTCATGCCGGCGATCAGCGCGAGGAACACGTAGAAGAATGCGAACGGGTTCTGGATGCCGCCGGCGCAGTGGACCAGCAGGTTCAGGGCGATCATGTCGAAGGTGAGCTGCGCGACGAGGATCCGCCGACCGTGGCGAGCGGCTCCCGGCAGCCGCACGACTGCGGTCAGGGCGATGTTGACGCACGCCATCACCCCGATCACGACCCATATCGTCGCTGAGTCGCTGACGAGCCCCAGCGACGAGGCAACGAACACGGTCCCGGCAACCGCCGTGGCGGCGATCCAGCGCAGGCGGACGAGCTGCCGGTTCTGGTCGAGCGCCACCGCGGGATCGAGCTGGTCGAAGATCATCTCAGCCACCGTGGACCGGGGGCGGGCCGGCGCCTCATGGTCCGCGGTTCTCCCGGCGAACTCCCCAGCAAACAGCGCGCCAGACCTGAACCTCCACCTTGGCGGGTAGTTATGAGAATCGCCGGCTCCATCTGGGGCACCCAGGCCCCACCTACCCGACACGCAAACCCCTACTGCCCTTACAACCCCCGACCAAGATGGCGACCTCACAGGGCCTTCTCCGCCGCCCTGCCAGGCTCGCCTCCCTCGCCTCCGACCCCTCGCCGCGCGTCGGGCGCGTAGGCGGCGTACAGGCGCTGCCCCTCGGCGAGCTGCTCGAAGAGGACCTCGCGCATGAGGTCGAAGGCCCGGAGGATCTTCGGGTTCGCCAGGCGGTAATGCACGGTGACGCCCTGCCGGCGCGCCAGGACGATCCGCTTCGTCTTGAGGATGGCCAGATGGCGCGAGAGGTTGGACAGGCTCGTTCCCACCTCGCCCGCCAGCTCCGCAACGCTCATCTCCCCCGCGCGTAGCGCGTTGAGCGCCTTGAGCCGGGTGGGGTTGGCGAGCGCCTGGCAGACGCTTGCGTGCAGCTCGTAGAGATGGTCATCGAGCGGGGCCTCGCCGCGACGAACCCGTTCTTCCATGATTGCGTATTTCACCAATCCCATAGATATGTCGCGCCTTCCAGCGCGCGAAATCAATGGGGCGTCTTCATCAGACACATAGCGCGGATGGCTTCGGTCCTGGAATCGGCGGCGAGCCCTGATGCTCCGGCGGACGGCCAGGCGCGGCTCACGCGCGTGCGCGGCCGTCTGGAGCAGGCGCCGGGGCAGGTAGGGCCGGTCCCCGGTCGGATCCAACGCCCCTCGAGACAGCGAGAGCCCCGCGGGCTTCACGCCCTGCGGGGCTCTTGGCGATCCGGCTTGGCGCGCGGGGGGCTACTTCTTCGCGGCGGCCGCCTCGATGGCCCGCTTCGCGAAGACCTTGAGCAGGTGCTGCTTATACTCCACCGAGCCCTGGAGATCGGCCTGGACGTCCACGCCGTCCGGCGCCTTCTCGGCGGCCGCCTGAATGGTGGCCGCGTCCAGGGCCTTGCCCTGGAGCGCCGCCTCCACGCCCTTGGCGCGCACCGCCCGGGTGCCGGCGCCGGTGATGCCGATGCTGGCCTTGCCGACCTTGTCACCGTCGAGCGTGAGCACCGCGGCCACGCCGACCACGGCGAAGCGCGAGGCCGGATGCGGGAACTTGAGGTAGGCGCAGCCGACATTGGCGCCGCACACCGGGACGCGGACCTCGGTGAGGATCTCATCGGGCCCCACCGCCGTCGTCATGAGCGCCTTGAAGAAGTCGTCCACCTTGACCGTGCGCTTGCCCCTGGCCCCCTCGAGAACCATCTCGGCGTTGAGCGCGATCACCGTCGCCGGGTAATCGGCCGCCGGGTCGGCATGCGTGAGGCTGCCGCCGATCGTCCCCAGGTTGCGCACCATGGGATCGCCGATCTGGGCGGCGGTCTGGGCCAGCACCGGGCACCTGGCCTTGACCACGGGAGAGGACTCGACGGTCCAGTGGGTGGTCATGGCGCCGATCACGAGCGTGCCGCCCTCCTCCGTGATCCCGGCGAGCCCGGGGACCTTCCTCAGATCCACCAGGTGGGCCGGCCGCGCCAGCCGGAACTTCATGGCCGGCAGGAGGCTGTGGCCGCCGGCCAGTAGCTTGGCCTCGTCCTTGTACTTGCCCAGGAGATCGAGGGCTTCCTTCAGCGTGCCGGGAGTGTGGTAGTCGAACTGGGCTGGGTACATTGGCTCCCCCCTTACTGCCTGGACCTGGCGGCCTGAACGGTACGCCAGACGCGCTCGGGCGTGAGTGGCATGGCCTCGAAGTGATCCACGCCGAGCCCCGACAGCGCGTCCACCACCGCATTGACGACGGCGGGCGTGGACGCGATGGTGCCGGTCTCCCCCGCGCCCTTGATGCCCAGCGGGTTCACGGGCGTGGGGGTCTCCGTGCGGTCGGTCTCGTAGAGCGGCAGCATGTCGGCCTTGGGTATCGCATAGTCCAGCAGGCTCCCGGTGACGAGCTGGCCCGACTGGTCGTCGTAGACGGCGCCCTCCCAGAGAGCCTGGCCGACCCCCTGGGCGATGCCGCCGTGGACCATGCCGTCCACGATCATCGGATTGATCACGTTGCCGACATCGTCCACGGCCAGGTAGCGGAGGATCTTGACATGCCCCGTGTCCGGGTCCACCTCGACCACGCAGGCATGCGCCCCGAACGGGAAGCAGAAGTTCGCCGGGTCGTAGAAGCTCGTCTCCTCGAGCCCCGGCTCGAGGCCGTCAGGGTAGTTGTGGGGCACGTAGGCCGTCAGCGCCACCGCCCCGAAGGGCACCGCCTTGCCGGGAGCCCCCCGCACGGAGAACTGCCCGCCGGCGTACTCGATGTCGCCGGGGGAGGCCTCGAGGAGATGCGCCGCGATCTTCTTGCCCTTCTCCTTGATCTTGTTGAGCGACATCAGGATGGCCGTGCCGCCCACCGCGGCCGACCGGCTGCCGTAGGTGCCCATCCCGAAGGCCACCCTCCCCGTGTCCCCGTGGACCACCTCCACGTCGTCCATGGGGATGCCGAGCTGATCGGCCACCAGCTGGGCGAAGGTCGTCTCGTGGCCCTGTCCGTGGGAGTGCGAGCCGGTGAACACCGTGACCTTCCCGGTGGGGTGCACGCGAACCACGCCCGACTCGTAGAGCCCGGCGCCCGCGCCCAGCATGCCGACCACCTTGGACGGCGCGATGCTGCACGCCTCGATGTAGGTCGAGAAGCCCACGCCGAGGAGCCGGCCCTGCTTGCGCGCCTCCGCCTGCTCGGCCCGGAACTTCTTGTAGTCCAGCGCCGCCAGGAGCTTGTCGAAGGGGGCCGCGTAGTTGCCGCTGTCGTAGTTCACGACGACCTTGGTCTGGTACCCGTTGTCGAACTTCGGGATGAAGTTCCGCCGGCGGATCTCCGCGGTGTCCAGCTTGAGCGCGGCGGCCCCGGCCTCGATCATGCGCTCAAGCACATAGGCCGCCTCCGGCCGGCCCGCGCCCCGGTAGGCGTCCACGGCAACGGTGTTGGTGTAGACGCCGGTGACCGCGCAATGGATGGCGCCGATCTCATAGACGCCGTTGAGGAGCGTGCCGTAGAGGTAGGTGGGAACGGCGGGGGCGAACGTGGAGAGATAGGCGCCGAGATTGGCCGCCGTCTTGACCCGCAGCCCGAGGATCTTGCCCTCCCGGGAGAGCGCCAGCTCGGCGTCGGTGACGTGATCGCGCCCCTGGGCGTCCGTCACGTAGGCCTCGCGCCGGGTGGAGGTCCACCGGATGGGCCGCCGCACCCGCCGGGCTGCCCACGCCAGGACGACCTCCTCGTTGTAGACGAAGATCTTCGACCCGAAGCCGCCGCCCACATCGGGCGCGATGACGCGCACCTTGTGCTCGGGAAGGCCGAGCACGAAGGCCGTCATGAGCAGCCGGTGGACATGCGGGTTCTGGGATGTGATCCAGATGGTCAGCTCGTCGGTGGCCGCGTCGTAGCGCGCAACGCTGGCCCGGGGCTCCATGGCGTTGGCCACCAGCCGCTGGTTCACGATGCGCTTCTTCACCACCACCGCGGCCGACTTGAAGGCGGCCTCCGTCGCGGCGGCATCGCCGATCTGCCACTCGAAGCAGATGTTGTTCGGGGCCTCCTTGTAGAGCTGCGGGGCGCCCGGGGCGGTGGCCTTCTCGGTGCTCGTGACGGAGGGCAGCGGCTCCCAGTCCACGATCACCTTCTCCGCCGCGTCCTGGGCGGCGACCTGGCTGTCGGCGATGACGACAGCCACGGGATCGCCCACATGACGGGCGGCGTCCGAGACCAGCGGCATGTGGGGGACCACCTTGATGTCTTCTCTCAAGTCCAGCGGGAGCCCCGCCTGCTTGAGCTTGTCCACGCCGGCCTTCATGAGCAGCCACCCGCAGGGCAGCGAGCCCACGCCGGTCAGGTCCTGCCCCGTGAACACGTCCACGACGCCCGGGTGCGCCTTCGCCCTGCTCGTGTCGATCCGCCGGATGCGCGCATGGGCATGCGGACTCCGGACGAAAGCGGCGTAGGTCATGCCCGGCAGCTTCAGGTCGTCCGTGTAATTGCCCTTGCCGGTGATGAAGCGGGGGTCCTCCCGGCGCTTGATGCTCGAGCCCATCAGTCTCGGGGTGGCCATGGTGGAGGTCCCTCCTACCGCTTCGCCATTTTCTCGGCGGCGTACTGGATGGCCTTGACGATGTTGTGGTAGCCCGTGCAGCGGCAGAGGTTGCCCTCGAGCTGGTGGCGGATCTCGGCCTCGGAGGGGTTGGGGTAGCGCTGGAGGAGCTGCGCGGCCGACATGATCATGCCCGGCGTGCAGAAGCCGCATTGCAGCCCGTGCTTCTCCCAGAAGGCCTCCTGGATGGGGTGCAGCTGCCCGTCCGTGGCCAGCCCCTCGATGGTGGTGATGGTGGCCCCGTCGGCCTGCACGGCCAGCAGGGTGCAGGACTTCACCGCCATGCCGTCGAGCTCGATCGTGCAGGCCCCGCACTGGCTGGTGTCGCAGCCCACATGCGTGCCCGTGAGCCCCGCCAGCTCCCGGATGAAGTGCACCAGGAGCATCCGCGGCTCGACCTCGTGGGAATAGCTCACTCCGTTGATCGTCATCGTGACTGTGGTCTTCACCGCAGGGACCTCCTCGCTGGGCCGAAGGTTCAGTGGCTGGGGAAAAGCGCCTCCCACCCTATGCCGGGCCCGGGTCGGATGTCAAGAGCCGGCGCCCCTCGGCCCGGGCCTGGTCGAGCACCTCGCGCACGGGCAGGCCCCTGTCCCGCGCAATCCGCCGCACCTCGTCGAACTCGGGCGTCACCGTGACCACCCGGTCGCCCAGCCGCGAGACCTTGAAGGCCACCGCGCCGTACGAGGTCTCGAGCCTCACCATCTCGCGCGGGAGCCGCTGGCGCTGCCAGGGCGTCCAGCGCACGCCGATGGTGGTGGACTCCTGGAAGAGCGCCTGCGCGAGGGCACCGACGTCGCCCGGCTCGCAGAGGGCCGTGAGCACCACGCCGGGGCGGCTCTTCTTCATGAGGACGGAGGTGAGGTACACGTCCAGCGCCCCCGCCTCGAAGAGCCGGTCCATCAGGGGCTCCCAGAGCTGGGGGGACATGTCGTCCACCGTGGTCTCGACCTGGCACACCGTCTCCGTCGCCGCTCCCATCGGGTCCAGCGGCGACGCCCCCTCTCCCACGAAGAGCCGGATCAGGTTCGGCATCTCGAGCTCCATGCTGCCCGCGCCATAGCCCACGGCGGAGACGGTCATGGCCGGCATGGCCCCGGCCCCCGAGGCCAGCGTCGTGAGGATGGCCGCTCCCGTGGGCGTCACCAGCTCCCGCTTGACGCCGGTGTCCACCACCGGGAAGCCGCGAAGCAGCTCGGCCGTCCCCGGCGCGGGCACGGGGATCCTCCCGTGGGGCCCGGTCACCGATCCGCCGCCCAGCGGCAGCGCCGAGCAGTGGAGCGCCTCGATCCCGAGCAGGTGGAGGCCGAGGCAGGCCCCGGTGACGTCCACGATGGCGTCCACCGCCCCCACGTCGTGGAAGTGCACCTCGTCCACGCTCACCCCATGCACCCGCGCCTCGGCCTCGGCCAGCCGCCTGAAGACCCGCGCGGCATTGTCCCGGACGGGTCCCGGCAGCCCGCTGCGTCCCAGGATGCCGAGGATGTCAGGCAGGGTGCGGCGCGGGTGGGCGTGCTTGCCATGGGGCCGGGCGTGCGCGTGACCCGGCCCCTCGCCGGCGTCGTGGCCGTGGTCGTGGACGTGCACGTCCACCTTGGTCGCCCGGAAGGCGCCCTTCATGACCTCGCGGCGCTCGATGGAGTAGCCTCCGAGGTCGAGGCCCGCCAGTCCGTCGCGGAGGGCCTCGAAGGGCAGGCCGGCGTCCACGAGGGCGCCCAGGATCATGTCCCCAGAGGCGCCGCTCGGGCAGTCGAAGTACGCGACCCGTGTCACCGGCCCGGGCAAGGGGCGCGAGACGGTCTCAGCGCTCTCAACGGTCCAAGAACTCCTCTTCAGTGAGGCCCGCCTGCTTCAAGATCTTCCGGAAGGTCCCGCTCGGAAGGGTTCCCGGATGCATGGCAACGTATGTCTGCCTCCCATCGGGATGCCGCAGGATCTTGTGACTTCCCGTCTGTCTGACCTCGAGAAACCCCGCCCGCAGCAACCTGGCCAGTACCTCACGGGCCGAGTACGGCATCTGCGACCTCGATGTGGCCAATCAGGGACTCCGACTCCGTCGGCACGGGCTCGCCGTGAGCCCGACGCTCCGCGATCCATCCCTCGACAAGCTCCCGCGCAGCCGCCAGCGCCCCTTCCACGCCCTGACCGTGCGTCATCAGATCGAGCGCGGGGATGTGAGCGTAGTAGTAGCCGGGGAGCTCCGCCTCCTCCACGGGTTCGAGAAACACGGAGTACCGCATGATGCCTGCTCCTCTCATCTCACCTTTAGGAGCGCCTTGACTTCTTCCCGATCCACTGGAGCATCTCGTTGGCGCTGCCGCTGCGGAAGCCCTGGAGGTCCAGCGTGACATAGGCGTAGCCCAGCGCGCGGAAGCGGGTCAGGATGACCTCGCGCAGCCCCGCCTGCCACAGCCGCTCCATCTCCGGAAGCGACAGCTCGATCCGGGCCAGCCGGTCGTGGTGGCGTACCCGGAACTGGCTGAAGCCGAGCGTCCTGAGGAAGGCCTCGGCCTCGTCCACCCGGCGGAGCTTCTCCGCGGTGATGGGGTCGCCGTACTGGAAGCGCGAGGACAGGCACGCGAAGGACGGCTTGTCCCAGGTGGGAAGCCCGGCCTCGCGCGACAGGACCCGCACCTCCTCCTTCCACAGCTCGGCCTCGATGAGCGGCGCCCGCACGCCCTTCTGTCTCGCCGCCTCCATCCCGGGGCGGTGGTCGCCGAGGTCGTCCATGAGGGCGCCGTAGACGATGGGCAGTCCCCCGTGCTCGCGCCCGATGGCCTCGAGGCGCGTGAACAGCGCGTCCTTGCAGAAGAAGCAGCGGTCGGGCGCGTTCCGCGCGTAGTCGGGATTGTCCAGCTCGCGGGTCTGCACCACCGTGTGCGGCAGGCCGATGAGGGCGGCCAGCCGCCGCGCCTCGCCGAGCTCGGAGGACGGGTAGGTCTCCGAGTCCGCCGTGACCAGGAGCGCGCGCTCCCCCACCGCCTCCTTCGCCGCCCAGCCGAGGAAGGTGGAGTCCACCCCCCCCGAGAAGGCCACGATGAGGCGGTCCATGGATCGGAGAGTGCCCAGGAGCTGCTCGTACTTCTCCGCCAGCGGGGCCGCCGTCGTCATCGGTCGAAGTGCACCATCTCCTGGAAGACCTCGTAGCGCCGCTTGATCTCCGCCGGGTCGAGCCGCTTGAGCCGCTCCAGCGAGAAGTCCTCCACCGTGAAGGAGGCCATGACGGCGCCGTGCACCATGGCGCGCC
This sequence comes from Candidatus Rokubacteria bacterium GWC2_70_16, assembly GCA_001788415.1. Lineage (GTDB taxonomy): Bacteria > Methylomirabilota > Methylomirabilia > Rokubacteriales > CSP1-6 > UBA12499. The sequence continues at coordinate 11,781 of MGBV01000198.1, forward strand.
GGAGCGAGGTCGCATCCGTGAGGCCTCGCTGGGCCAGATAGCCCATGAAGCCGCCGGCGAAGGTGTCGCCCGCGCCCGTCGGGTCGAAGACCGACTCCAGCGGGTAGGCCGGGGCGAAGAAGAAGCGGCCGTCGGCGACCATGAGGGCGCCGTACTCGCCGCGCTTGATCACCACCACCCGGGGCCCCAGGTCCAGGATGGCGCGCGCGGCCTTGATGAGGTTGGGCTCGCGCGCCAGCATCCGGGCCTCGGCGTCGTTGATGAGGAGCACGTCCACGCGGGCGAGCACGCGGCACAGGGCCTCGCGCTTGCCCTCGATCCAGAAGTTCATCGTGTCCAGCGCCACGAGCCGCGGCTGCGTCATCTGGCGGAGCACGTCGAGCTGCAGCTCGGGATCGATGTTGGCGAGGAAGAGGAACGGCGCCTTGCACATCGCAGGGGAGAGCACGGGGGTGAACTCGGCGAAGACGTTGAGCTGGGTGTCCAGCGTCCGCGCCTCGTTCAGGTCGAAGCCGTACTCCCCCGTCCAGCGGAACGTCTTCTTGCCGTCCTTCACCTGGACCGCGCCGATGTCCACGCCCCGCCCTTCCAGGAGGGCCAGGTGCTCCTTGGGGAAGTCCTGTCCGACGGCCGCCACCACGTGCACCCGGGTGAAGAAGCTCGCCGCGTAGGAGAAGTAGGTGGCCGACCCTCCCAGCGCCTCGGCCACCTGGCCGAAGGGGGTCTTGACGCTGTCCAGCGCCACCGAGCCCACCACCACGAGCTCAGCCACGGGACTTGCCCTTCGGGAAGTAGTGCCCGAGGAGAAGGTCGAGCCGCCTCCGGGCGCGCGGCGGGAAGGCCGCGGGGTTCGTGATCACGGCCTCCTTGAGCGCCTGCCGGCAGCCGCCGCCGCAGGGCTTGCCGATCCGCGGGATGACCCGGCGCAGCACGTCCTTGGCGGTGGCGACGTTCTTGAGCAGGGTGGCCACCACGGCCTGCACCGACACCACCGCGTGCTCCTCGTGCCAGACGTCGTAGTCCGTGGCCAGCGCCAGCGTGGCGTAGCAGAGCTCCGCCTCGCGGGCGAGCTTGGCCTCCGGCATGTTGGTCATGCCGATCACGGAGACGCCCCAGCTCCGGTAGATCTCCGACTCCCCCTTGGTGGAGAACTGCGGCCCCTCGATGCAGATGTAGGTGCCCCCGCGGTGCACCGTGGCTCCCGTGTCGCGCCCGGCGGCTTCCAGGAGATCGGCCAGGTCCGAGCACACCGGATGCGCGAGCCCCACGTGGGCCACGATGCCGTCGCCGAAGAAGGACGAGAGGCGGCGCTTCGTGTGGTCATAGAACTGGTCGGGCAGCACGAGGTCCAGCGGCCGGATCTCCTCCTTCATGCTCCCGACGGCGCTGATGGAGATCACCCAGCGGGCGCCCAGCTGCTTGAGCCCGTGGATGTTCGCCCGGTAGTTCAGCTCCGAGGGCGTGAGCCGGTGGCCGCGGCCGTGGCGCGGCAGAAAGATCACCTCGCGGTCGCCCAGCCGGCCCACGCAGTAGGCGTCCGAAGGATCGCCGAAAGGCGTCTTGACCCGTACCCAGCGGACATCGGTGAGGCCCTCCATCGCGTAGAGGCCGCTGCCGCCGATGACACCCACCGCGCCTCGCTCCGCTCGGGGGATTTCCATATCCGCTCGGCTCGCCTTCGGCTGCGCCTCGCCAGGCAATCGCGCCGCCTTCCTGCGCGTGGTCATGCGGTCGGCTCCTCCAGGCGGCCGAAGGTCCCCTCGGGCCGGCAGTCGGTGATGGTCACTGGCACGAAGCGGCGGGCGAGGCCGTCGGGGCCGTCGAAGAGCACCTCGACGTAGTTGGCCGTGAGCCCGGAGAGGAGGCCCGTGGCCCGGTCGCGCGCCTCGAGCACGAGCGCCTCGTGGGTCCGGCCCACCATCCCCCGCCTGTAGGCGAGCGCCTTCTCCCGCCCCAGGCGCCGGAGCGCCGCGCTCCGCGCGCGGATGTCCGGGGCCTGCACCCGGTCGGGAAGCCGGGTGGACTCCGTGCCCTTCCGGTCCGAGTAGGAGAAGACGTGCAGGTAGGAGAAGGGCAGCTCGCCCACGAGGCTCAGCGTCTCGGCGAAGTCCAGATCGCCCTCGCCCGGGTGCCCCACGATGACGTCGGCGCCGAGGCCGAGACCCGGGATGTCCCGCGCCAGCCGCTCCACCAGCGCCCGGTACATCCGCGTATTGTACGGGCGCCGCATGAGACGCAGCACGCGGTCACTGCCGCTCTCCAGCGGCAGGTGCAGGTGGGGCGCGACCACGCGCGAGCCCACGATCGCCTCGATGAGCCCCGGAGTGAAGTAGGCGGGCAGGATCGACGACAGCCGCAGCCAGCGGAGCCCCGGGACATCGCCGAGCTGCCCCAGCAGGGCGCCGAGCGTCGTGGGCGGCACGAGGTCCCGGCCGTAATACCCCAGGTCCACGCCCGTGAGCGTGATCTCGCGGTACCCGGCCTCCACGAGCCCGCCCGCTTGCTCGAGCACGACCTTCGGGTCCTGGCTCCGGCTGGGCCCACGCGCGGCGGGCACGATGCAGAAGGCGCAGCGGTGCTGGCAGCCGTCCTGGATCTTCACGGAGGCGCGCGAGCGGCCTGACACCTTTGCGAAGGGCGCCACCGGCACCGAGCGGGCCGCCGCCATGGGCGCCACGTGGATCTCCGCCGGCCGCCCGCCCGCGACCCGGGCCTTCTCCCGGCGCGAGAGCAGCGGTGCCAGCAGCTCCGGCAGCCGGTACTTCTCCTGGTTGCCGACGACGAGGTCCACGCCGGGAATCCGCGCGACGGCCCGGGCATCGGTCTGGGCGTAGCAGCCCGTGACTACCACGAGGGCGCCGGGGCGCTCGCGCGCGATCCGCCTGATGAGCTGCCGATCGGAGAAGTCGGCCCGGCCCGTCACGGTGCAGGTGTTCACCACGTACACCTGGGCAGGCTCCTCCCCCGCCACCGCGCGGAACCCTCGGGTCTCCAGGACTCCCAGCATCTCCTGGGACTCGACCTGGTTCAGCCGGCACCCCAGCGTGGCCACGCTCACCGTGACGGGCCCGCTTGTCACGACGCGGACACCTCGGCCGCCGCCCGACCGCGCCCGGCGGCCACGGCCTCCTTGAGCTGGCCGCAGGCCGCGCCGACGTCCTCGCCCTTGCTCCAGCGCAGCGTGGCGATGATCCCATGCTCCAGCAGTATGGCCTGGAAGGCGAGAATCCTGGGCAGCGCGGGGCGCTGGAACGGGGCGCCCTCCCAGTCGTTGAACGGGATCAGGTTCACCTTGGCGCGCATCCCGCGGAGCAGCCGCACGAGCCGCCGGGCATCCTCGGCGCTGTCGTTCACGCCGTCCAGCAGCACGTACTCGAAGGTCATGCGCTGGCGCAGGGGCAGCGGGAAGCGCCGGCAGGCGCCCAGAAGGGCTTCCAGGTCGAAGGCCCGGTTCACGGGCATGAGCCGGCCGCGGGCCTCGCTGGTCGTGGCGTGGAGCGAGATCGCCAGGTTCACGCGGAGGTTCTCCCGCGCCAGCTTCTCGATGCCCGGGACCAGCCCCACCGTGGAGACGGTGATCCGCCGGGGGGAGAAGCCGAAGCCGTGGGGATCGGTGAGGATCCGGAGCGACTTCACCGTCGCCGCGTAGCTGGCCAGCGGTTCGCCCATGCCCATGTAGACCACATGGGTAATCCGCGTCCCGGACGGCAGCGTCTCCCTGGCGGCCAGCACCTGGCCCACGATCTCGCCGGCCGTCAGGTTGCGGCCGAGCCCCATGGTGCCGGTGAGGCAGAACGCGCAGCGGAAGCCGCAGCCCACCTGGGTGGAGAGGCAGAGCGTGAGCCGGTCATCGTCGGGCATGAGCACGGACTGGATCCTCGCCCCGTCGGCCAGCCGCAGGACGAGCTTCCGGCTGCCGTCCTGCGACGGGGTGATCCGCTCCACCTCGGGGGGGCTGGCGGTGTAGCGCTCCGCGAGCGCCTGCCTCAGCTCCCTGGGGAGATCGGACATGGCCGCGAGATCGGTGACGCCCTTGCCGAAGATCCAGCCGGCGAGCTGATGGCCGCGGTAGCGCGGGGCGCCGAGGGACTGCACAAGCGATTCCATCTCGGAGGGCAGGAGATCCAGCAGGTTCACGAGGGACATACGCGGGGTAGGATAGCACACGGCGCCGGGCGTCGCGCCCGGGGGCGGTTGTCCACAGAAGCTGTGGGCCGCCCGTGGATAACCCGGTGGGTTCCCCGTCCTGCGCCTTCTTGTGACGGGCACTAAGAGCGCTTCGCCTCCCCGCGAGGCAGCCGGCCGGGGCCCCTCGCCGCTCCGCCTATACCGCCACAGCCAGGTAGAGATCGAGCAGGTTGGTGTTGGTGGGTCCCGTGACCACCAGGTCCCCGAGGCCCGCGAAGATGGCATGGGAGTCGTTGTCCTCGAGACGCGCCCGGGGATCGCCCCCCTGAGCGGTTGCGCGGGCGGCGCTCTGCCCGTCGGCGAGGGCGCCGGCGGCATCGGTGGGGCCATCGGTGCCGTCCGTGCCCGCCGCCAGGACGGCGATCCCGTCGAGCCCGTCCATCTCCAGGGCCGCCGCCAGGGCGAACTCCTGACACCGTCCCCCCTTGCCCCGTCCCTTCACCGTCACCGTGGTCTCCCCCGCCGCGATCAGGCACGCGGGAAGGGCCACCGGCCCGCCGCCGGCCTGGAGCCCCTGCGCGAGCGCGACGAAGCGGCCCGCCGCCTCGCGGGCCTCCCCCTCCAGCGACCGCGTGAGGACATGGGGGTTGACCCCGAGCCGGCGCGCCTCGGCCACGGCTGCCTCCACGACGAGCTGGTTGTTCCCGATGATCACGTTCTGGACCCTGTCGAAGATGCGGTCCCCGGGCTTGGGCGTCTCGGGAATCTCTCCCCGCACCCCACGCTGGAGGCGGTCGAGCACGGACGCCGGGACCTGATCGGAGATGCCCAGCCGCGCCAGGACGCCCATGGCCTGCGCGAAGGTGGACTCGTCCGGCGCGGTGGGGCCGGAGCCGATCACGTCCAGCGGGTCGCCGATCACGTCGGAGAGGAGCAGGGCGTGCACCCGCGCGGGAGCGGCCGCCCGGGCGAGCTGGCCGCCCTTGAGCCGCGAGCAGTGCTTCCTCACCGTGTTGAGCTGGGTGATGGTCGCCCCGGCCGAGAGCAGGAGCCTCGTGAGCGCCCGCTTCTCCTCGAGGGTGATGGGCGGAACCGGGGCCGGCGTCAGCGCCGAGCCGCCCCCCGAGATGAGGACCAGCACCAGGTCATCCTCGCCGGCGGCGCTGACCAGCCTGTGGATCTCGCGCGCCGCATTGGCACCCCGCTCGTCGGGCACGGGATGGCCGGCCTCCAGCAGACGAATGCGGCGAGTGGGGGCGCGGTAGCCGTCCTTGATCGCCACCAGGCCGCCGGCGATGCGATCGCCCACCGTCTCCTCGACGGCCGCGGCCATGGCGCCCGAGGCCTTCCCCGCCCCCACCACGACCAGCGCGCCTCGCGTCGGGAACCGGACATCGCCGAGCGCCCGTGCGACGAGGGGGCGGACCTCTCCAGCTCGAAGCGCCGCGTCGAAGATGGCGCGGGCCGCGGCCCGCGCGTTCACCGGGCGAGCTTCTGCAGCCGCCGCCCGGCCTCCACCAGCATGTCGTCGGTCTTGGGGAAGCAGAAGCGGATCTTGGTCCGGCCCAGGTCCGGGTGGGCGTAGAAGGACGAGCCCGGCACCGTCGCCACGCCGATCTCCTTCACCAGGAACATGGCGAAGGCCGTGTCGTCCTCGCAGCCGTGCTGCTTCATGAAGTGGGCGACATCCGTGAGGATGTAATAGGCGCCCTTGGGCTTCCATGCCACGAAGCCGGCGGCCTCCACCTGCGAGAAGAGCAGGTCGCGCCGGGCCTGGTAGCTCTCCCGCAGCCGGAGGTAGTAGGAGTCCGGAAAGCCGAGCGCGGTGACGGCCGCCTCCTGCAGCGGGTGCGGCGCCCCCACCGTGATGAAGTCGTGGGCGCGCCTGATCCCGAGGGACAGCTCCGGGCTGGCGACGGCGTAGCCGATGCGCCACCCGGTCACCGAGTAGGACTTCGAGATCCCGGAGATGGTGACGGTGCGCTCGGCCATGCCGGGCAGGGTCGCGATGGGGGTATGCCCCTCCCCGTCGTAGACGATGTGCTCGTAGATCTCGTCGGTGATCGCCAGCAGGTCGTGCTCGAGGCAGAGATCGGCGATGGTCTCTAGCTCGGCGCGCGAGAAGACCTTGCCCGAGGGGTTGTTGGGGCTGTTGAAGATGATGGCCCGCGTGCGGGGCGACACCGCGCGGGCCAGACGCTCGGGGTCGAAGGAGAAATCCGGCGGCTCCAGGGGCACGAACACGGGCTCGGCGCCCGCGATGATGCAGCCCGGCCCGTAGTTCTCGTAGAAGGGCTCGAAGACGATCACCTCATCCCCGGGGTTCAGGACGGCCAGCAGCGTGGCGATCATGGTCTCCGTGGAGCCGCAGCACACGGTGACATGCTGGTCCGGGTCCAGCTCCATGCCGTAGAAGCGCCGGTACTTGTCGGCCACGGCCCGCCGGAAGCGCGGCGTGCCCCAAGTGATGGCGTACTGGTGGAAGTCGCCGTCCAGGGCCCGGTGGGCCGCCTCCACCAGCTCGCGGGGCGGCGGGAAATTGGGCATGCCCTGGGCCAGGTTGATGCCCCCGTGCTGGGCGCTCACGCGGGTCATCTCGCGGATCACCGACTCCGTGAACCCCTGCACGCGCTTCGAGATCCCGGTCATCGGAGCCCCCTCACGGCAAGAGGACGTCATGCTCGATGGGGTCCACCGTCACGCCCTGCGCCTTGAGCCAGGCCACCCCCCGATCGAGCCCTTCCTCGGGGGCCTCCAGCTCCAGCACCACCCAGCCGTGATCGGCCCTGACTTCCGCGCGGCGGATGTTCGTGACGATGTCGAAGTCCTTCACCAGGCGATAGATGATGGGCTGCTGCACCAGCTCGGCGGGAAAGGTCAGGCGCACCCGCATCCGGGCCATGGGCCAGGTCACTCCCTATTGACTCTTGCCGAATACGGTTACGCGAATGGGCCGGGGGCCGGCAGGCGGGGGCGCTGCCTGGACCCGTGCCTTAGCGGGGCTCGAAGCCG
>MGBV01000199.1 GCA_001788415.1 Candidatus Rokubacteria bacterium GWC2_70_16
TGCACCACGTCCGCGGATCGGCCGTGACGAGGGTGCGAGGTCCAGGCAGCGCCCCCGCCTGCCGGCCCCCGGCGTGACGGTAATCCGCAAGAGTCATCAGCGCCCGCCGGCGATGGCGGGCACGATGGACACCTCGTCCCCGGCCTTGAGCGTGGTCGTCGCCCCCTGGAGAAAGCGGATGTCCTCCTGGTTCACGTAGACGTTGATGAATCGGCGGACGGCGCCGCCCTCCTCCACCAGCCGCTCCCGCAGCCCCGGGAACTGGCGCTCGAGGTCCTCGATCACCTCCGCCACGGTGTCGCCGGCGGCCTGCACCTCGGCGGCGCCCTTGGTCACCGCGCGCAGCGGAGTCGGAATGCGAACGAGCACGGGCATCATGTGTCTCCTTTACCGGGCGCGGGCACCCGGGCTTCGCTCAGGCCCGCGCCCGCCGGAACCTCAGGTTGCGTCCTGCCGTCGCGCTGCGCCAGCCCCAGTCTACCCTCTCCCGCCTCACGCGTCCGTCTTGGCCTTGAGGTCGGCCAGCGCCTGGTCGAAGGCCGAGAGCGAGGGCCTGATGGTCACGTCCGCCGAGAGGCGCTCGTGGAGGACATCGGGGGTCTTGAGCCCGTTGCCCGTGACGCAGATCACGATGGGCTCGTGCCGCGGGATCCGGCCCGCCTCGATCAGCTTCCGGGCCGCGGCCACGGTGACCCCACCGGCCGTCTCCGTGAAGATCCCCTCCGTGCGCGCCAGGAGCTGCATCCCCTCGATGATCTCCTCGTCCGTGGCGTGCTCGCCGTGGCCGCCCGAGTCCTTGGCGACACGGTAGGCGTAGTAGCCGTCGGCGGGGTTGCCGATGGCGAGGGACTTGGCGATGGTCTGCGGGCGCACCGGGACCAGCACGTCGGTGTCGTTCCGGATCATGGTCACGATGGGCCCGCAGCCGAGCGCCTGCGCCGCGTACATGCTCGTCCGGCTCTCCGGGATGAGGCCCAGCAGCCGGAACTCCTTGAAGGCCTTCCAGATCTTGGTGATGAGGGAGCCGCCGGCGCACGGCACCACCACGTGGGCGGGCGCGCGCCAGCCGAGCTGCTCGGCGATCTCGTAGCCGTAGGTCTTGGACCCTTCCGCGTAGTACGGGCGGATGTTGATGTTGACGAAGGCCCAGCGGTACTTGTCGGCCACCTCCGAGCAGAGCCGGTTCACCTCGTCGTAGGTCCCGTGCACGGCCACGAGCGTCGGACCGTAGACGAGCGTGGCCGTCACCTTTCCCTGCTCGAGATCGGCCGGGATGAAGATGTAGGACTTGAGCCGCCCCTCGGCGGAGTGCGCCGCCACCGAGTTCGCCAGGTTGCCGGTGGAGGCACAGGCCACCGTGTCGAAGCCGAACTCCTTCGCCTTGCCCAGCGCCACGGCCACGACGCGGTCCTTGAACGACCACGTGGGGTGGCAGACCGAGTCGTTCTTGACGTACAACTCGCGCACGCCCAGCTCGTCGGCCAGGTTGCGCGCCCGGATCAGCGGGGTGAAGCCCACCGCCGGGCCCACGGCCGGCTCCCCGTCGGCGCCGAGCTCCACCGGCAGGAGATCCGCGTAGCGCCAGATGCTCTTGGGGCCGGCCTCGATGCGCGCGCGGCTCACCCGCTGGCGGATGACCTCGTAGTTGTACTCGACCTCCAGGGGACCGAAGCAGAACTCGCAGACGTGAACGGGTGAGGCGGGGTAGGAGCGCCCACACTCCCGGCACTTGAGCCCTTGCAGTCTCTCCATGGCCTCTCCATCGGTAGGGGATTTGAGCCCCGGCTGTACAGCAACGATCCTGGGCTGGCCGCCGCCCGGATCACCGACGCAGCGAAAGAATCCTGCTTACTTAACACTCGCGCGCGCGAAAAGTCAACGCGCTCGCATCGCGGTCGGCCGCGGAGATGACGTATGATCGGCCCCCGTGGACAGAGCGCGCCATCTCCCGCTGCTCCTGCTGATCGCCTTCGCCGTTGTCTGGGGGGTGGCCGCCTTCGGCGCGGGACTCCCCGTCTTCGATGACCATCCCGGGCAGCTCTACCGGCTCCACCACGCGGTGAGTTTCGGGCTCGCGCCCTGGCGGTGGAATCCCGGCTGGTGGGCGGGCTACGCGGAGCTGCAGTTCTACCCGCCCGGCTTCTCCTACCTGGGCGCGCTGTTGCACGCGGCCGCCGGGGGATTGCTCTCCGTGGAGGCCACCTATCGTGTCCTCCTCTGGGCGACATGGCTCCTCCCCGGGCTCTCTGTCTACGCGCTCCTCGACCGCCTGCTCCCGCATCCCTGGCTCGCACTTCCCGCCGCGGTCCTGGCCCTCACGCTCTCGGCGGAGTCACGGAGCGGCGTCGAGGAGGGCCTGCGCTGGGGACTCGTGGCGGCCCGGCTGGGCTGGGGACTCCTGCCGCTCCTGGCGCTCTCGCTGCTGCGCTGGGCGGAGGGCGGCGCTGGCGCTCCGCTGAGGGCCTCCCTGCTCCTCGCGGCTGTCGTCCTCGTCCATCCGGCTCACGCCCCGGCGGGGCTGGCGCTGATCGGACTGGCGGCTCTCGTCGGCTCCGGGACCCGAGTCCGGCGCCTCGGCCATGCCGCGCTCCTCGTCGCCCTCGGCCTCGGTCTCACCGCCTTCTGGCTGCTGCCGCTCCTCGCCCATCTGTCCCTCGTGCTCCCCCTGGCCTGGGGAGATGCCGATCTCGCCGCGCTCGGCCGCAGAGTCTTCAGCCGGCCCCTCATCGTGGTCCTCGCAGCGGCGAACCTCGCCGGCTGGATCATGCGTGGGCGGGAACTGCTCGCCGGCGCGGCCTCGACCTGGCTGCTCGCGCTCGCGCCGGCGATGGCGGGCCTCATCGTCACCGACGCAGTGCTCGGGTCAGCCTTCGGCATCCTCTGGATTCCCGCCGACCGGCTGGTGGACAGCCTCTACCTGGCGCTGATCCTGGGCGGGGCGGTGAGCCTGGGAGCGGCCGCACGGCGCCTCCCCCGAGTCCCGGCCGGAGCCCTCGGCCTCGCCGCGCTCGCCGTGACGCTTCCCCTGGCCGGAGGCAGCCCCGAGCCCACACTCTCGCTCTGGCCTGGCGGCAGGAGCCAGTGGCCCACCTACGCCCAGGCGGTGACAGGCACTCGGCTCGGCGACCTCTGGGCGGCGCTCCGAGGCGTGCCGCCCGGGCGGGTCCTCTTCGTGCGCTCCGCGGTTCCGCTCCAGTACGGAACCGAGTGGTGGCGCCCGCACTCCCATCTCATGTCGCTGACGCCCGTCGCCACGGGCCGCGAGATCGTCAACGGCACCTTCACGCACCCCTCCCCCGTCGCGGGCTTCCTCTACTCGGGCTCGGTCTCGGCCCCCATCACCCGGCTCGTGGAGCAGCGAGACGGTGAGACGCTCTTCGGCCGGCCGCTCGCGGCGCTCCACCCGGAGGAGTTCGACCGCCTCTCCGCGGGGCTCGCGATCTCGGCCGTGGTCGCCCTCGACGAGGATGCCGGGCGGCTCGGCTTCCTCACCGCACACGAGGGCTTCCGGGGCTCCGAGCGGATCGGGCCCTTCCTGCTCTTCGTGGCGACGGCGCCGCGCCCGCTCCCGGAACCCGTGGCGCCTGGCCACCTGCGCCTTCTCCTGCCGGCCGGCCCGGCCGGCTTCACTCCCGCCGGCATCGGCTACTCGCCGCTGTGGACGGCCCATGCCGGGGGCCGCCCGATGGCGACTCGCCGGGGAGAGACCGGGCTGCTCGAGATCCTGGCGCCTGCGCGGGAGAGGCTCTCCGTGGATCTGCTCTATGGGCCGGGCCTCGCCGAGTGGGCCGGCCTGGGGCTCAGTGTCGCTTCGCTCCTCCTCATGTGTTTGGGAAGGCGCCTGAGGCCTATGTCGTGAATACGAAGGGAAGACTGGACCTCGTGGCAACCTCGGTGCAGTCCGGATGGTCCGGCGCCTGGGGGCTCAACCAGGTCGCCATCAAGTCGGCCACCGCGGACATCCTTCTACCAGCTACCAGCTCGCGGTGCCGGCGCCCGTGCTCGTGGGCGTGGCATTCCGGTTCGGCCAGTTGTGGATCGGCCGGTGCAGGACCCGGCCGTCGTCCGCACGGTCCTCGCCCACCTGGCCCGATCGGGCGCCCCCAAGCCGCCGGGCCCCGCCGCCCTCGCATAGCCCCCTCCCCCGCGGATCGGATGAGCCGTCGCGGCCCATCCGCCGGGCCCTCACGGGGCCCTCGCGGCCGGTCCTGTCGCGGTCCGTCCTTGACTGGGCGTCCGGGCCGGAGCAGGATCCGTGGCAGCCAGCGGCCGATCGAGAGCCGGGGGCGTGACGCTCTCCCTCACCCGCCGGGTGCCGGCGGGAGACCGGGGGTCGCCAGGGGGGCCCGCCGCCCAGCTCGCGCGGCACCGACAGCGCAGAGAGGGCCTGTGTCGTGACTATGCGCCTGATCAAGGCCGAGACGTTCATGTCGCTTCCCGCGAAGTTTCGCAGGAAGCGCCGCGCCACATGGTCGGATCACACCCGTCAGGGCGCGGAGGTCGACAGCTTCCTCGAGGGCCCGTCGTTCGAGCGCAAGGACCGCCGCATCTTCATCGCCGACTACCGACGGGGGCGGACGGTGCTCGATCCCGCTGCCGGCAAGGTGATGTACGGGCTCGAGTAGCGCGCTCGTCCGCGGTCTCGTCCTCGCCGTCGGCGCGCTGGTCGTCGGGGCCGAAGCCCAGCCGCCACGCCCGATCGTCCAGGCGCCGGTGCCCTGGGTGGACGTGCACATGCATCTGATCGGCGGACGCGGTGACTTCGGCGGCGCGGTCGAGAACGCCGTGCGCACGATGGACCGCTTCGGCATCGCCACGGCCATCATCCTGCCGCCGCCCCAGGTCGACAGCCAGCCCTCCACCCACGACCACACCTCGTACGCCAGCGCGCTGCGCCGCCATCCCGGCCGGTTCGCCTTTCTCGGCGGCGGCGGCACGCTGAACGCGACGATCCATCGCTACGCCGATCCCGCGCACGTCACCGAGCAGGTAAAGCGCGACTTCGCCGCTACCGCCGAGCGGATCCTCGCCGCCGGCGCCTCCGGCTTCGGGGAGATCGCGTCACTCCACATCTCCGCGACGCTCGGGCACCCGTACGAGTTCGTGCCGGCCGACCATCCGCTGTTGCTGGTCCTGGCGGAGGTGGCGGCCCGGCGGGACGTGCCGATCGATCTGCACATGGACGCGGTGGAGGGCGAGATGCCCACGCCCCCGCGACTCGCGGGCGGTGCGAACCCGACAACGCTGCCCGGCACTATCGCGCCGCTCGGGCGGCTCCTCGCCGGGAACCCGAAGACGAAGATCGTGTGGGCCCACGGCGGCTCCGATCCTCTCGGCGCGATGACGCCAGCCACCATCGGTCGCCTGATGGACGCGCACCCGAATCTCCACGTGAGCCTCCGCATCGTTGGCGCCCAGGCGCCGATGCAGAACAAGGCGCTCGCCGCCGGCGGGCTCGATCCGGCGTGGGCGCAGCTGCTCGCCCGCCACGCCGAGCGGTTCGTGATCGGGACCGACTCGTTCATCGTCGCCCCGTCCGTCCAGGGCAGCGGCCCCGGCATCACCTTCGCCCAGCGCAACGAGCCGAAGCTCCAGGCGACGGCGCACTTTCTCTCGCTGCTCTCGCCCGAGGTGGCCCGCAAGGTCGGCCGCGACAACGCGACGCGCATCTATCGGCTGACGGTGCGGTGAGGGCGCGCGCGAGCGCTTCACGGCGGCTTTTCATGCCTGCGCGCAGCTGCGTGAACGAATCGTAGTAGTCGCGCGGGGGTGCGTGGTTCGCCTCGGTGAGGAGGTGGAGGTAGCGCTCCGTGACGATCTCGTCCGTCGCGCTGCTGAGGTAGGCGTCAACCACACCCAGCCGCGCCTGTGATGGCCCTGCTGACGAAGCGGCGCTCGAGGTCGGGGAGGATCACTTCAGAGCTTCCCCCGCATCGCGTTCCACGCTTTCGACGGAAACACCGGCGCCTCGATGTCGCCCGCGATCTTCCCCGTGCCGGCCATGCATCCGAACACGTCGCCGCCCGGCTCCTGACTTCACCGCGCGCGGGCTCGAGGCCAGCCCCCGCGCCGCCGGCACCGCGGGCGTTGGTCCTGGGCCACCCTACCGGGTCAGCCCCATGGTGCGCGGCAGCCAGAGCACCAGCTGGGGGAACAGCAGGATCAGGCCCACGTTGGCGAACTGCACCCACAGGAAGGGCAGCGTACCGCGGAAGATGTCGGCCGTCGGCACCTGCGGGAGCTGGCCGCGGAGCACGTAGACGTTGAGCCCGACGGGGGGCGTGATGAGGGCGATCTCGATCATCTTCACGACGAGGATGCCGAACCAGATCATGTCGAAGCCGAGCGTCTCGACGATGGGGCCGAAGATCGGCAGCGTGAGCGCCATCATGCCGATGGCGTCCAGGAAGCAGCCCAGGATGAGGTAGACGACGAGGAACCCCAGCAGGATCAGCATGGGCGGAAGCCCAAGGCCCACGATGACGTCGGTGGCCCGCTGGGTGAAGCCCGAGAAGGCGAGAAACCGGCTGAAGATCAGCACCCCCGCGATGATGATGAAGATCATCACGCTGACCTTGCCCGTCTCGAGGAGGGCCTCCCTGAGGGTGTGCCGGTTCAGGCGGCCGAGGCCGAGGGCGGTGAGAAAGGTGCCGAAGGCGCCGATGGCGCCGGCCTCGGTGGGGGTGAAGACGCCGAAGTAGATCCCCCCGAACACCGTCACGAAGATGGCGAGGAACGACCAGTTGCCGGCGCGGAAGATCGAGCGCCCGCGCTCGCCCCAGTCCGCGCGCGGGGCGGGTGGAGCCAGCGCCGGGTTGCGGAGCGCCATGACGTAGATGAGCCCGGCGAAGGTGAAGGCCTCGAGGAAGCCCGGAATGAAGCCCGCGATCAGCAGGGGGCCGATCGAGGACTCGGTGAGGAGCCCGTAGACGATCATCACCACGCTGGGCGGGATCAGGGCGTCCATGGCCGCGCCCGCCGCCACCGAGCCCGCGGCGAGGCGCCGGTCGTAGCCGTGGGCCAGCATCTCGGGCACCGCCATGCGGCCCATGACCGCGGCGGTGGCGGTGCTCGAGCCGGAGATGGCGCTCCAGAGCGCGGTGCCCCAGGTCGTGGCGATGGCGAGCCCGCCCGGCAGGTGCCCGAGCCAGGCCTTGGCCATACGGTAGAGATCGGTGGTGATGCCGGCCGAGGTGGCGAAGGAGCCCATCATGATGAAGAAGGGCACCACGACCAGCGTGTAGCTCGACACCTCCGAGTGCGGCGCCGTCCCCGCGAGGAGCCCGGCCGCGCCGACGCCGCGCAGCGCGATCAGCCCCCCGAGGCCCACGGTGGCGGTGACGAAGGCGATGGGCATGCCGAGGGCGACGAGCACGATCACCACGCCCATGCCCACGAAGGAGAACGTCAGGGGTTCCATCAGGTCCTCGCCGGGCGCCGCAGCGCGGCCAGGTTCTCCACGAGCTGCATCAGGAGCCGCACGCAGAGGAGGGCCGCCCCCAGCGGCACGGCTCCCTTGGACCACCACGTAGCCAGGTTCGCGGTGGGCGTGACGTCGCCCACCTCCCAGGCGCTGAGCGTGGACTGCCAGCTGAACCACGCGATGGTGAGGAAGGTGACCAGGGCGATGGCCAGGGTGAGGCAGTCCACCAGCGCCCGCCCGCGCGGGGGAAGCCGCTCGTGCAGCAGATCCATGCCGACATGGCCCCGCCGCGCCTGCACCCACGACAGCGCCAGGAACACGGCGGGGGCGATGAAGAGCTGCACGGCCTCGAGGTGGCCCGGAAGCGGCGCGTTGAAGAGGTAGCGCATCGCGACCTCGGCGGTCACGTAGAACATCAGGGCGAACAGGATCACCGCCGAGAGGAGATTGAGCGCCGTCTCGAGCGCTTCCAGGCCCCGCCGCGCCGCGCGCCTCATGGGGTGGCGCGGGAGGCTACTTTGTGTGCTCCTTGATCTTGGCCTGGACGAACTCGAGGAGGGCCTTGCCGGGCAGGCCCTTCTTCTCCTTGTCCTGGACCCACTCCTGCCAGTGCTTGCCGGCGTTGGCGGTGAGCTTGGCCCGCTCCGCGGCCGGGAAGTCGATGATCTCGATGCCCCGGGCCTTCCAGTCCGCGTAGTTCTTCGCGTCCGCCGCCGCATAGGCCTGGGCCCCGGCCTGGGTCGCGGGCTCGCGCAGGTCGAGCATCAGCTTCTGCTGCGCGGGGGAGAGCTTCGACCACGCCGTCTCGCTCACGCCCCAGAAGCAGGGCTGCGTACCCAGCGAGATCTTGTCGATGAAGTACTTCGAGATCTCCTGGAGGCGGTACGACGCGAAGGCGTACGTGGACGGGAAGCTGATCATGTCCACGACGCCGCGCTCGAGCGAGGTGTAGGTCTCGGGGGCCGGAACGAGGCTCTTGACCGCGCCGTAGTCCTCCAGCACCCGGGCCATCTCGCCGGAGACGCGGATCCGCACCCCCTTGAGGTCCTCCGCCCTGGCGATCCGGCGCTTGCCCATCAGCTGGTACTGGGGCAGGGGCCCGGGCAGGAGCATGCGCAGGTTCCAGCGCTTGAACTCCTGGGCGATGGCGGGGTGCTCGGCCACCGCCATCTGCACCCGGGCCTGCGCCATGATGTCGTCGGGGGTCAGCATCGCCAGGTCCAGCACGGTGTAGAGCGGGAGCTTGCCGGGGTAGTAGGAGGCGCAGACGAGGCCCGCCTCGAAGGCGCCGCCCTTGATGCCGTCGATGATCTCGGTGGCCTTGGACAGCGCCTCGCCGTACACCGGCTCGATCTTGAGCTGGCCCCCCGTCTTGGCTGCCATCTCCCTGGCGAGGTGCTCGACGGGCGCGGTCACGGCCCGAGGAGGACCGAAGATCGCCACCTTCCAGGTGGCCTGCTGGGCGAGGGCGGGGCCGCCCGCGGCGGTTGCACTGAGGACTCCCGCGAGGACGCTTGCTGCGAGCCAGGGCTTCATGGGCACCCCCCTGCGGCCAGTCGGCCGCGGCTACGAGGTCTCCGGTCGGGCGCGAGCGTTGGGGCATCCTAGCCCAGGGCCACCTGCCGATCAAGGGCTCGCGCCGGCGCCGAGGTCGGGCCTCAGCGAGCGAGCCACGCGGCGGCCCGCCTCCTGATCGAAGGGGTGGAACCGGGGCGCCCGGCGATCTTCTCCCGTGGCGCCCGAGGGGCCCCGTCGTGTAAGCTTCCATGCCAGTGCGGAGCGACGAGCGCGCCCGAGGTCCGTGGCCGCTGCTGGCCGTCCTGACCGCCGCCTATGGGGCGGGGGCCTTCGGCATCCTCGGCGTGTCGCCGCTGTCGCCGTTCCTGCTGACCGCCTTCCAGCTCACGCGCGTGGAGGTGGGGCTGCTGTTGCCCGCCGTGTACGCGAGCGGGCTCCTGTTCTCGCTGCCGGCGGGACGCATGGCCGATCGCCTCGGCGTTCGCGCCTGTCTCCTGGGAGGGCTCGCCCTGGCGGGGGCGATGCTGGTCCTCGCCGCCTCAGCCAGCTCGTTCCCGGCCCTGCTGGGTTGCCTCATGGGCGCCGGGATAGGCTGGTCGATCGTGAACCCGGCACTGGGCAAGGCCATCATCGACCTCTTCCCCACGAGCCAGCGCGGGGTCGCCATGGGCATCAAGCAGATGGGGCTCACCCTCGGCGGCGTGGCCTCCGCCCTGGCCCTGCCCCCGCTGGGGGCGGCGCTGGGCTGGCGCGCGGCGATGGTGGTGGGCGCCGCGGTGGTGACGGCGCCGGTGGCGCTGGCGTGGCGAGCCCTCGCGGGGCGCGGTGCGGGTCCGGCGGAGCTGCCGGGCGGGCGTGGGCCTTCGGCGGAGAGCGCGTGGTGGTGGGCCCGGCGCCCGGCCCTGCTCGTCTTCTTCGGCGCCGGCCTGGGTCTCGGCATGGCCCAGTCCGCGCTGCTCGGGTTCCTCCCTCTCTTCGCCACCCAGAGACTCGGCGTCTCCGCGGTGGGCGCCGGCGCCCTCCTCGCCGCCGCGCAGGCGGGCGGAGCGCTGGCGCGGGTGGGCCTCGGCATGGCGAGCGATCGCTGGTTCGGTGGGCGGCGCACGCCGTGGCTGGTCGTCACCGCGGCGCTGGCCGCGGCGAGCTTCGGCATCTTCGCGCGCATGGCCCCCGGGTCGGCCGCGCTGGCCGCAGCGGTGTCGTTCTGGGCTGGTGTGGGCAGCTTCGGGTGGGTAGGGCTCTTCCTCGTCATCGCCGCCGAAGTGGGCGGACGCGCGCAGGCCGGGCTCCTCACGGGAGTTGCCATGGCCTCCATCCTCGGCGGGATCCTCGTGGGCGCCCCGCTCTTCGGCGCCCTCCTGGACGGCACCGACTCCTACAGTGTCGCCTGGGCGGCCTTCGCGCTCCTGTCGGTGGCGGCCGCCGTGGCCCTCGCGGCCGGAGGTCGCGCCATCGCAGGCGAGCGAAGGGAGGCGTGAGGCACGGCGCCCCCGATGGACGACCGTGACCCGGGCGACATGACGGCAGGGAGCGATCTCGAGCTGATCGGATCTCGGCTGTCCCCGCCCCTCCGCCGGGCCCGCGCGGGGTTCACCCCTGGTGCCGGCGCTGCGGCGTGAGGGCGGCGCTGCCCTGCGCAAGGCGGGGCTGAGAGGACGCCGTCGTCGTCTCCGCTCTCGTGGAGCTCGAGGTGGAGGTCCAGCTCGAGGCCGCCTGGCTAGCCGGCCGGTACCGGGAGGCCCAGTGGCGCCGATTTCGCGCCAAGCTGGCGGAGTGTCGTCGTCTCGAGCCGTTCCGTTTCCGCACGCTCCCGGGCTGCTTGTTCGAGCCCGGGGCGTGTACCGCTACCGCTCCATCGTCGAGGCGAACCGCGCGCGGGAGGCCTGGGAGCGACGCTGACGGTCGGCCGGCCACGTCCGGGCGCGCCCCCGCGGGGCTCGCGATCTCGGCCGTGGCCCCGTCAGCGACCCAGGAAAGCCTTCGCTTCCTTGATCTCGGGGCGCTCGGTGTCGGCCCTGGCCGTGAGCCCGACCAGCCGCTCGTAGTTGGCGCGGGCCTTGGTGGTTTCGCTCGCTGCCTTCGCGGCCCTGGCGGCCCCGAGGTATCCGCGGAGGCGGTTGGGCTCCCTGCCCTGGGAGGCCTCGAAGGCGGCGAGCGCCTCCGACGCGCGGTTGGCCTCCAGCAGCATCTCGCCGAGCAGCTCGCGGGCCGGAGCCAGGCGGCCTGGGCTCACGATGTGCTTCTCGGTGAGATCCTCGGCGTCGGCGGCCGCGCGCATCAGGCGGATGGCCTCGTCGGTCTTGCCCTCGGCGCGGGCGTTCCACGCCCTCACGATCTGGCGCTGGACGTCGACCTCCCCGGCCCAGTACCCTTGCTTCATCCCGATGAGCGCCGTGTGGAGCGCGTCGAGCCGCTCGAGGTCCTGCCGCGCGGTGGCGGCGTTGCCGGTGCGCGCCTGCCCTCAGCCCGCGAGTCCCCAGCTCCGCACCCGCGACGGCACGATGCGGAACATCACGCGGTCGGCGGGCATGGCCCGGCCCTGCCAGAGGCGGGCGAGATCGGGGGAGTACCGCGCGTGGAAGCGCTCGACGAGCGCGCGGCGCTCGGCCCCGTCGGGCAGGAACTCGGCGCGGCCCTGCACGATCACGCCGCGGATGTCACCGCGCGTGCCGGCCTCGGCCACCACGCACACGCGCGGATCGCGGCGGAGGTTCTGCACCTTCGCGAGTCCGTCCACGCTGAGCATTGTGAGCGCGTCCGGATCGGGGAGGAACCACATCGGCATCGCCAGCGGCCCGCCATCGGGCTTCACGGTCGCGAGCACCGCGACCTCTCTCGTGGCGAGGAAGGCCTGGATCGCCGGGATGTCGAGGGTCGTCATGCCGCGCAGCATAGCGCAGTCGCCCGTCGTCTGGGACCCTTGCGCCGCGGGAGGCGCCGGGCCTGGGCGCGACCCTCCCGCCGAACCGGCGCCGATCTACGGCTCGGGGGCGAGGGTGTGGGTGAAGCGGACGTGCCCCGTGACGTCCACGACGCGCACGGTGAGGCCCGCCTCGTCGATCCGGATCTCGCCGAAGTTCTCGATTTCACCCAGGCCGTAGAGGGTGCGCGAGTTGAGCCCCTGGTCAGTCGGACGCGGCCGGCCCAGCGAGGCCGAGAGCGGGCCCGCGATGAACTCGTGGAAGACCCAGCCGGGCGCCGGCTCGTGGCGGAGCAGCTCGGCGTGGTGCACGTCGGCAGCCAGGAAGACAAGGTTCCTGACGCCGGCCGTACGGAACGCGCGCAGGATGGCATCGCGCTCCACGGCGAAGCCGGTGCCGCCCTCCTCCGGGAAGCCGAGGATATTGGCGTTGCTCCACGAGTCCCTGGCGCTCCGCCCCGTGGGCACGGACAGGGACACGCTCGTCACGACGACCTTCCAGGTGGCCGTCGAGGCCGTCACCCCGTCCACGAGCCAGCGCTTCTGCGCGGCCCCGAGCATGGTCTTGCCCGGTCCGTCGGGGTCGCTGTTGGGGCTCCGGTACTGCCGCGTGTCGAGGATGAACAGCTCCAGGCGGCGCCCCCACTGGAACTGCCGGTACAGCCGCCCGGGCTGCGAGCGCGGCGGCTGTATGGGGAAGTAGTCGAGGAAGGCCTGGCGGCCCGTGGGCATGAGCCGGTCCACGGAGCCCGCGAAGTCATTCCTCACCTCGTGGTCGTCCCAGATGGCATAGACCGAGGCGCGCCGGAAGAACTGCTGCAGCGCCGGGTCGGCGCGGTTGTAGCGGTGCTTGGCCCGGAACTCCGGCAGCGTCCGGGCCGGCCCGCCATATCCGGGCACGCGGTCCGGGCCCTCGCAGGCGTGATCGGCATAGATCGTGTCGCCGACGAAGAGGAAGAAGTCGAGCGAGCGAGCGGCAAGCGCGCGGAAGATCGGGTAGCCGTCGGTCACGTGGCGGCAGGCAGTCCGGCTGCCGAGATCGCCGCTCCAGGCAAAGGTCACGGGCGCCGCCGCCGAGGGCGCGGGCGCCGTCACGAACTCCCCGTCCACCTGGAGCCCTCCCTGCTCCACCATGTAGCGCTGGCGCGCCCCGGGGCGGAGCCCGCTCAGCCTCATCTTCGCCGCCAGGTCGGCCGCCGGGGTGGCCTCCACGCGGCCACGGCCCGCGGGCGGGCCGTCGGCGGGGCCGTAGCGGAAAGCCATGGGGCCCGGCTCGGGGGCGCGAGCCCAGAGGACGGCGCCGCTGTCGGTGACCTCGCCCACCGTCACGAGGATCTCGGGGGGCCCCTGCGCCCCGCCGGCGAGCCCGGCGGCCAGCAGGAGCGCTGCGGCGGTGGCCCAGACCGGCGCGACGCGTCGCGGCCGCCGGCCCGACCTCATCGGCCGGGCGGGGGAAGCGGGGTGACGAAGCCGGGCTGAATGTCTCCGATCACGGGGCCGGCTCCCGCGCCTGCTCCTCGAAGCGCCGGTCGTTGTCGCGGTTGAAGACCCAGCACGTGTTCTCGAGCTGGGGCACGCTGGCGAGGACGAAGCTCCGCCTGGCGAGCGGATCGGCGAGGAGGCGAGCCGCCTCCTCGGGGTCGGCCCTGACCCGCTCCCTCAGCCGGAGCATGGTGACCTGGAAGGCCGCCCGCCCCATGTCCGTGAGGATCTCCATGAGGTGCGGGCAGCCGAGGCTCGTGCCCACCTTGTCCTGGGCGATCTTGGCGAAGCCGCGGTGCAGTCGCTCGCCCACGAGCCCGGCCAGCACCCCCGTGGCGCCCGTGCAGAAGGGCGGGTTGGTCCCCTTCACCATCTCCCCGGCGGCCTCGAGGATGGTCATGGAGGGGTAGGCGACCAGCAGCGTGGCGCGGATATGGTGGACATCGTCCTCGAGGCTGCCCACGAACCGGAAGCGGTCTGCCGCCTCCTGCTCGATCACCACCTCCTTGCGCCGCGTGAAGAAGGGCGTCGCCATTGGCGTCAGGCCTAGGTCCGCGTCCGGCTCCCGCGCTCAGACCAGCGGGTCGTAGTTGAAGTACTGGCCGGAGGTCTCGAGCGGTACGAGGTGGTGCTTGAGCGTCCCCGGGAAGATGTCGGCCAGCCGCTCGGGCGTCCAGCCGAGATCGTGGTGGACGCTGCGCATGGGACGCATGTGGCCGAAGAGCATGATCTCCTTGCCGCGCACCCCCAGGACCTGCCCCGAGATCTCCTTGGCGGCGTCCGAGGCGAGGAACACCGCCACGGGGGCGATGTGCTCCGGACCCATCTTCTTGATCTTCTCCACGCGCGCCTTCTGCGCCTCGGTCTCGGTGGGGATGGTGCCGATCATCCGCGTCCACGCGAAGGGCGAGATGCAGTTGGCGGTCACGTTGTACCGCGCCATGTCCAGCGCCACCACCTTGGTGAAGCCCACGATGCCGAGCTTCGCGGCGGCGTAGTTGGCCTGGCCCACATTGCCCACCAGGCCCGAGGTGGAGGTCATGTTGACGAAGCGCCCCCACTTCTGCTCGCGCATGTGGGGCACCGCCGCGCGCGTGACGGCGAAGCAGCCCTTGAGGTGCGTGTCGATGACGCCGTCCCACTCCTCCTCCGTCATGTTGAAGATCATGCGGTCGCGGAGGATGCCGGCGTTGTTCACGACGATGTCCACGCGACCGAAGTGGTCCAGCGCCGTCTGGATGATGCCGCGCCCGCCCGCCATGGTGGCCACCGAGTCATAGCTGGCCGCGGCCCGGCCGCCCAGGGCCTTGATCTCGCCCACCACCTCGTCGGCCGGCGCCGAGCCGCCGCCCGAGCCGTCGGCGCCCCCGCCGTAGTCGTTCACCACCACCGTCGCGCCGTGGCGGGCCATCAGCAAGGCGATCTCCCGGCCGATCCCGCGGCCCGCGCCGGTCACGACGGCCACCTTGTCCTGTAGCATCATGGGTCCCCTCTCCTCAGGAATGACATCGCGTCCACTGCCTCACAGCACGCCCCCGGCGCCGAGGGCCTCGATCTCGGCCTCGGCGTACCCGATCTCCCTCAATACCTCCCGCGTGTGCTCGCCCAGCGCCGGCGCCGGGGTCCGGATCGTGCCGGGCGTCTTCTCGAGCCTCACCGGCGTGGCGATGGTCTTGAAGCGCCCGGCGCGCGGGTGGTCCTGCTCCACGATCATGCGCGAGGCGGCGACCTGCGGATGCCGCACGAGGGCCTCGTAGTCCGTCACCTGCGCGCAGAGCACATCCGCGCGCTCGAGCCTCTCCATCCACTCGGCCACGGGCCGGCGCTCGAACACCTCGGCCAGCACGCCGCTCAGCGCGTCCCGGTTCCCGAGACGCGCCCCGCGCGTGGCGAAGCGGGGATCGACGGCCAGGTCCGGGCGCTCGACGGCCTCGCAGAAGGGCGCCCACAGCGCCTCCCGCCACACCGCCACGAAGATCCAGCCGTCCTGGCACCGGAGCGCCTGGTACGGGGAGATCTCCGGATGTCCGCTCCCCCAGCGCCCCGGCTGCTCGCCGGTCTCGTGGAACACCGAGAGACGCGCCGTGTGGGCCAGCAGCATCCCGTCCAGGAGCGAGACGTTCACCCGCTGGCCTTCGCCCGACCTGGCGCGGGCCAGCAGCGCGGTGAGGATTCCCTGAGTCGCCAGCAGCCCTCCCAGCGTATCGGCCACCGGGGCGCCGCAGAGCACCGGGGCGCCGCCGGGCTCGCCGGTGATGGCCATGAGCCCGCCCACGGCCTGCACCAGGGCGTCGAGCCCCGGCTTGTCCCGCCAGGGCCCCTCGGGGCCGAAGGCCGAGAGCGAGCAGTAGATGAGCCGCGGATTGGCCGCCCGGAGCGAGTCGTAGTCGATGCCCAGCCGCTCGGCCACCCCGCCCCGGAACGCCTCGATGATCACGTCGGTCCGCTCCGCCAGCCGCCGGAACACGGCGAGGCCTTCCGGGCGGCGCAGGTCCACGCATAGCCCGCGCTTGTTCCGGTTGACGGTCAGGTGGAGAACACCCTCGCCCCCGCGGGACGCGCGGTACACCGTGCGGCCCGCGTCGGCGGCCGCGCGCGACTCGACCTTGACGACATCCGCGCCGAGGTCGGCGAGGTACATCCCGCAGATGGGCCCCGCGATGAGATGAGCCAGCTCCAGGACCCGGATCCCCTCGAGCGGCAGCGGAGAGGGCGGTGCCATGACCGGATAACCCTAGCACATTCGCGGCGGCGCAGGCTCCGCCGCCGGCCGCCTGAAGCAATCAGCCCAGACGACCCCAGCACGCGAAGGCCGAACTCCCCCGGCCTGCTATTGACTCTTGCCGAATACGGTGACGCGAAGGGGCCGGGGGCCGGCAGGCG
>MGBV01000200.1 GCA_001788415.1 Candidatus Rokubacteria bacterium GWC2_70_16
CGCGGCCCGCGGCGGCGTCTCGTTGGAGCCACGAGATCGAGGGCTTCGCCTTCGGCATCGCGCAGAAGCCACGGTTCCGCGGGGAGGCCCCCCGCCCCGGCCGGCGCCAGCGGACGAGCGCTCGCGACACGACACTAGCACCTCGTCGCGAAGAGGGTCAACGCGCCCGCCTCGCGGGCGAGCGGTCGCGAATAATCCGGGCTGATGACTCTTGCCGACTTCGGTTACGCAAATTGGCCGGGGGCCGTCCCTCTCGTTTGCACCACGTCCGCGGATCGGCCGTGACGAGGGTGCGAGGTCCGGGCGGCGCCCCCGCCCGCCCGCCCCCGGCGTAACGGTAATCCGCAAGAGTCATGAGCCGCCGAGGTAGGCGTTGCGCACGGCGGGGTCGGCGAGGAGGGCCTCGCGCGTCCCCGCATGCACGACGCGCCCGGCCTCGAGGACATAGGCGCGGCTCACGATCCCGAGGGCCTGCCGCGCGTTCTGCTCCACGAGGAGCATGGTGAGCCCCTCGGCCACGAGCGCCCCGATGGTGGCGTAGACGCGTCCGACGAGGATGGGCGCCAGGCCCAGCGAGGCCTCGTCCACGAGGAGCAGCCGCGGGCCCCGCATCAGCGCGCGCCCGATGGCGCACATCTGCTGCTCGCCGCCGGACAGCGTCTTGGCGAGCTGGCGCGAGCGCTCCTGCAGCACCGGGAAGAGGGCCAAGACGCGGTCGAGGTCCCGCCGGACGCCGTCGCGGTCCCGCCGGCCGTGAGCGCCGGCGCGCAGGTTCTCCTCGACCGTGAGCTGCGGGAAGAGCCGGCGCCCCTCGGGGACCCAGGCGATGCCGCGGCGCGCGCGCGCCGCCGTCGTGGCGCCGCCGAGGGGATCGCCGTCCAGCGCGACGGAGCCGGCGGCGGGCGCCACCAGACCCATGACGGTCTTGAGGATGGTGGTCTTGCCCGCCCCGTTGGCGCCCAGGATCGCCACGGCCTCCCCGGCGCGCACCTCGAAGGAGACGCCGCGCACCGCCTCCATCTCCCCGTAGCGCACGTGGAGGTCAGTGACCCGCAGCACGGGCGTCTCCCTCCGGCGTCTCGCCGAGATAGGCCTCGATGACGCGCCGGTCGCGCCGGATCGCCTCCGGCGGTCCCTCGGCGATGACGACGCCATGGTCCAGCACGACCACGCGATCCACGAGGCTCATCGCCACGCGCATCTGGTGCTCCACGAGGACGAGGCTGAGCCCCTCAGCCCTCAGCGAGGCGATGAGGGCGGCCATGCCCGCCATCTCCTCGGGCGCGAGGCCGCCCAGCGGCTCGTCGAGCAGCACGAGCCGGGGGGCGAGCGCCAGCGCGCGGGCCACCTCGAGCCGCTTCAGCATCCCCAGCGGCAGGAGCCCCGCCTGGCGCTCGGCGACGGCGCCGAGGCCGACGCGGTCGAGGAGCGCGAGCGCCGCGCGCCGCGGCCCAGCGCCGCGCCACGACCGGAAGACGGCCGAGGCGCCCGCGTACTCGCCGTGTCCCAGGGCCACGCGGACGTTGTCCAGGGCGGTGAGTCCGCGGAAGGGCCTGACGATCTGGAAGGTGCGCGCGATCCCCCGGCGGGCCAGCGCGTGCGGCGCGCGCCCGGTGATGTCCCGGCCGTCGAAGACGACCCGTCCCCCCTCCGGCAGCGCGAAGCCCGAGAGGCAGTGGAAGCACGTGGTCTTGCCCGCGCCGTTGGGGCCGAAGAGCCCGAGGATCTCGCTCGCCTCCACCGTGAACGACACGGCGTCCAGCGCCGTGAGCCCCGCGAAGCGCTTGGTCAGGTGCGAGACTTCCAGGAGGGCCATCAGGCCGCCGCGCGCCGGCGCAGGGCGCGCCAGAGCCGGCTCTCCTCTCCCACGAGCCCGTGGGGCGCCCAGCGCATGAGGGCCAGCAGGATCGCGCCATAGGTGAGCATGCGGTAGTCGGCCAGCGGCCGGAACAGCTCGGGGAGCACGCCCAGGATGATGGCGCCCAGGATGGCGCCGCGGTTGGTGCCGATGCCGCCCAGGACCAGCATGCAGAGGATCGTGATCGAGAAGGGGAAGCCGAAGTCGCCGGCGGAGATGAAGGTGAGGTAGTGGGCGTAGAGGCTGCCGGCCAGCCCCGCCAGCGCCGTGCCCACGCTGAAGGCGAGGATCTTGAAGCGCCGCACGTCCACGCCGGCGGCGCGCGCGGCGTCCTCGTCCTCGCGCGTGGCCATGAGGGCCAGGCCGGCCCAGGAGCGCAGCAGCCAGAGATTGACCGCCAGCGCCAGGAGGACGCCCGCCACGGTGAGGACGAGGAAGCCGGGCTTGTCCAGCGGCCGGCCGAGCCAGCGCGGGGAGGGGATGCCGCCGATCCCGAAGGAGCCGCCGAAGAACGGGAAGTAGAGGAAGACGCCCACCACCACGAAGTTGATCCCCATGGTGGTGATGGCCAGGAAGTCCTCGCGCACGCGGATGGCGGCGGCGCCCACCAGCGCCCCGGCCAGCCCCGCGCTGAGGCAGGCGGCGCCCAGCGCCGGCCAGAAGTCCCAGCCGTGGTTGACGGTGAGGATCGCCGCCGTGTAGGCGCCGATGCCGAGGAAGGCGGCGTGGCCCAGCGAGATCTGGCCGGCGATGCCGGTGATGGTGTTGAGCCCGAGGGTCAGGATGCAGTAGATCCCGACCAGCGTCGCGACGGTGTAGAGATACACGCGCTACTTGACGCCGAGCAGGCCCTGGGGGCGGGCCAGGAACACGGCGATCATGGCCAGGAAGGCCCAGGCATCCCGCGGCAGGGGGAACTCGACGAAGCCGATGACGAGGGTCTCCACGAGGCCGACGACCAGGCCGCCGAGCACCGTGCCCGGGATGGAGCCGAGCCCGCCCAGCACGATGATGGCGAGCCCCTTGTACCCGGCCACATCACCCATGGTGGGCGAGACCGAGTTGTAGTAGATGCCCACCAGCATGCCGGCCGCCCCCGCCAGGGCGCTGCCGATGGCGAAGTTCGCCATCACGACGCCCCGGACGCGCATGCCGCAGGCGGCGGCGATCTCCTGGTCCTGGCTCGTTGCCCGCAGCGCCAGCCCCAGCTCCGTGCGCGTCAGCATGACCCAGAGCGCCACCAGGAGCGAGACCGTGAGAGCCATGACGAGAAGCTGGGGAGGCGTGACGAGCAGCGGCCCCCACCGGATCTCGGGGAGGCGGAGCGGCACGGTGAAGGAGTGGGGCTGGGGCCCGGCGACGATGCGGTAGCACTCCTCGAGGCCGATGAACAGCCCGATGGAGGCGATGAGGGTGGCGATGGGGGGCTTGCCGAGGAGCGGCCAGTACACCCAGCGCTCCATGGCCAGTCCCGCCACCACCGCCGCCAGCATCGCGCCCAGCAGGGCCAGCCAAAAGCTGCGCGTGGCCTGGTACACCGCGAGCCCGGCGTACCCGCCCAGCGTGAAGACGGCGGCATGCGCGATGTGGAGCACGCGCAGCACGCCGTAGACCATGGTGAGCCCCAGCGCCATGAGCGCGTAGAGGCTCCCCACGGTGAGCCCGTTGACGATCTGCTGGACCAGCGTGGTCACGCGGAACGTCGTGCCCGGGCCCCGGGGCCCTCCCCGCCGCGTCCACGCGGGCGCCGCGCCAGGCCCCGCTGGCCTTGGGGGGCGACGCAGCGGGCCTGTTGCGGCAGGATGTGCCCGGGCCGGTGTGGATCCGGGTGGATCACTGGACCGGGGGTGTGATCACCTCGGGATTGTCGATGGTGGCGAAGTGACGCACCTTCCCGTCCTTGATGATCTGGATCTGGACGGGCTTGGTCACCTCGCCCTTGACGAAGCGCGAGATCTTCCCGGTCACGGCCGGGTAGTCGCGCAGGTTCGTGAGCGCGGCGCAGATGGCCTTGGCCTCCGTACCGGCCTGCTCGATGCCCCGGGCCAGGATCTTCACGGCGTCATAGGCCGAGGCCCCGACCATGTCGGCCGGCGAGCCCGTCTTGGCCTGGTACTTCTTGAGGTAGCTCTGGACCTCGGGGCGCGGGTCGTCGCGGTTGAGATTGGTCGTGAAGGTGACGCCCTCGGCGGCGGGGCCGGCCAGCTGGAGGAAGATGCCCGAGTCGATGCCCTCCGTGGCCTCCTGCCTGGCGGTGATGCCGAGCTCCTTCGCCTTGCGGACGATCTGGGCGCCCTCGTTGTAGTACGAGGTGTGGAAGATGAGATCGATGCTCTGCCCCTGGAGCTTGGTGAGGTACGGCCCGAACTCCTTCTCGCCGAACTTGAAGACCTGCTCGGAGTGGATCTCGGCGCCGAGCTTCCTGGCGCGCTCGATGAAGGCGGCGCTCGTCACCCGGCCGAAGTCATTGTCGATGGTGAGCACGGCAATCTTCTTCGCCTTCTGCAGCTTCACCGCGGACTCCGCGGCGGCCCAGCCCTCGACCTGGCCGAGATAGCCGTTGCGGAAGACGCAGGGGCCGGCCTTCGTCACGTCGGGATGCACGGCGTAGGCGGCGACGTACGGCAGCCCCGCCTTGGCGAAGATCGGCGCCGCCACCCGGCTGGGGCCGGAGTACGACCCCGAGACCACGCCCACCACCTGATCCTTCTCCACCAGCTTGTTGGCCACGGCCACCGCCTCGCTCGGCGTGAGCCGATCGTCGTAGACCACGAGCTCCACCTTCCTGCCCTTGACGCCGCCGGCCGCGTTGAGTTCCTCCACGGCGATCTCCGCCGAGTGCTTCGTCGAGGCGCCGTCGGAGGCGGCCGGGCCGGTCAGCGGCGCGAAGAACCCGATCTTGATCGTCTCCTGCGCGGCGGCGGGCAGGGCCGCGAGCGCCAGCAGCAGCGCGGCCGTGAGCGTGACTCTGAGGATCGCCATGGGTGTGGTCCTCCCGTCAGGGTGATGGCGCAGCGGCAGGACCGGAGACCGGCACGGCCTCCCCGCTCTCGCGCCAGGCGCCGTGATTATAAGGCAGAACGCGAGTCGGCGTCAGGGGCCTGCGCGCCAGGGCGGGTCGCCCCGAGGCGGGGGCTACGCGAGGCAGCCGATGGCGCGCTCCACGGCGACCACGACCTCTCCCGCCTCCACGAGGGCGAGCGCCGCGGCGAGGTCGTGGTGGAGGAAGCGGTCCGTGTCGAGATGGGGAATGCGGGCGCGCACGGCGGCATGCGCGGCCCGGCTGCCGGTGCCCGGCAGCAAGGGCAGGCGCAGATCCAGAGCCTGGGCTGCCAGCAGCAGCTCGATGGCAAGGACCTGGCGGACGTGGCCGAGAACCTGCCCTGCCTTGAGCGCCGCGCCGGCCCCCATGGAGTTGTAGTCCTCCTGCAGCCCCGAGGTGGGGATGGAGTCGGCGCTGGCCGGGTGGCTCCAGGCCCGGCACTCTGACACCAGTGCTGCCGCCACGTACTGGGCGATCATGTAGCCGGAGTGCAGGCCCCCGTGAGGCGACAGGAAGGCCGGCAGCCCCTCGCTGGTGAGCGGGTTGACGAGTCGGTCGATCCGCCGCTCCGCGATCCCGGCCAGGGAGGTGAGCCCCAGGGCCAGCGTGTCGAGGCCGAGCGCCAGGGGCTCGCCGTGGAAGTTCCCTCCCGAGAGCACGGCCCCGCCGCCGGCCTCGCCCTCGGGGAAGAGCAGCGGGTTGTCGGTGACGCTGTTGATCTCCCGCTCGAGCATCTCGCGCGCGAAGCGGATGGCCTCGCGGCAGGCGCCGTGGACCTGCGGCATGCAGCGGAGGCTGTAGGCGTCCTGCACGCGCGTGCAGTCGCGGTGGGAGGCGATGATCGCGCTGTCCGCGGTCAGGGCGCGCAGGTTGGCGGCCGAGGCGAGCTGTCCCGGATGCGGGCGGAGCGCGT
>MGBV01000201.1:0-2435 GCA_001788415.1 Candidatus Rokubacteria bacterium GWC2_70_16
CGAAGAAGAGCAAGTACTACGAGGCGGCGCTCTCGCACTTCGAGAACGCGAAACGTTGCTACGAGCGCTCCGACCTCCATCGCGAGTGGGCGGCACTCGTCGCGGAGGTGCGTCGGGCGCACCATCGAAAGGTCGGCTTCATGGCCAACTTCGAGAGGCTCGCCGCCGGCCACGGCCCGAGCGACGCGCCGTCGTTCCTCGATCGGGCGCGGAACCGCTGGGCGGCGCGAGCGGAGCCATGATGGCCTGCAAAGGCTCCAAGAGCCAACACCGGCATGCGCGGAGGGAAATGCGCACCGCACTTCGCGCCCGGGGCCGAGTGGCACTATTTCGGCGCCGGCGCGGGGCGCCGGAGACACGCGCGCCCTGCAAGTGCGCGTCGTGATGTGGTGGCCCCAACGGGAGTCGAACCCGTGTTTCAGCCTTGAGAGGGCCGTGTCCTGGGCCTCTAGACGATGGGGCCGCGACGGCGGGGCAGCGAAAGTGGCTGGGGGAGGAGGATTCGAACCCCCGCTACGTGGTCCAGAGCCACGCGTCCTACCACTAGACGATCCCCCAACGCGCCGCCATTCTACGCGGCGGTCTCGCACCCTGTCAAGGCGAAGGCCGGGCAGCGGCGGCGGCCGGCACCCGATGAGGTCATCTCACAAATCTGTCGTGCGCCCGCCCCCGGCCCCCCGGCGGCGAGAGCCCGCGAGCGAAGCGGCGAGGAGTCGCGCCCGGGCTTACAGGACTGCGGCCTTGAGCGCGCGGCTGGGCTTGAAGCGCGGGACCTTGGTGGCCGGGATCTTGATGACCTTGCCGGTGCGGGGGTTGCGGCCGTCACGCTCGGCCCGCCGGCTGACCATGAACGTGCCGAAGCCGCCGATGGTGACGCGCCTGCCCTTCTTGAGCGACTCGAAGACGGCGTCGAGGAAGGCGTTGAGCGCACGCTCCGAGGAGACCTTGGACCCACCCGAGGCCTTCGCCATGACCGCGACCAGCTCCGACCGTGTCATGCCATCATCTACCCGAGCGGAGCGACCGAAGTCAAGCGGTCAGCTGCTGCACCGCGCGGAGCAGGGCGTCCGCGCTGAACGGCTTCTCGAGAACCGGCACGCCCGCCTCCTCCAGGAACTTCCACGCCTGCGGATTCGCCGTGTCCCCCGTGATGAAGAGGAAGCGCCGCGCCAGCTCGCGCCGCTCGGCGGCGACGGCCCGGTAGAAGTCCTCGCCGCTGCCCTCGGCCATGCGCATGTCGGAGATGACCAGGTCGTAGCGGCCGCCGCGCACGCGCTCGAGCGCGGCCCGTCCGCCGCCGCACACGTCCACCTCCCACCCGCTCTGCCGGAGCAGTGCGGTCAGGAAGTCCACGATGAAGGGCTCGTCGTCCACGACGAGCGCGCGGCGCCCCAGGCCCGCCGCCCGCGGGGGCGGCGCCGGGGGCGGCGGGGGCGTCGCGTCCGGCTCCGCCATCGCGGGCAACTCGACGGTGAAGACCGTGTGACCCGGCCGGCTCTCGGCGATCAGCCGCCCGCCGTGCTGCTCGATGATGCCGTAGGAAACGCTGAGGCCGAGCCCTGTGCCCTTGCCCACGGCCTTGGTCGTGAAGAACGGGTCGAAGATCCGCGGGAGGACGTCCGGTGGGATCCCCGGCCCGTTGTCGCTCACCTCCACGCGCACCCGCGGCTTCCCGCGATCGACCTCCGCGGAGCTCCGGATGGTGATGCGGGCGCCGCCGCCGGGGCCGGCGAGGGCCTGCTCCGCGTTGAGGAGGAGGTTGAGGAACACCTGCTGGAGCTGGTGGGCATCGCCCGCTGCCGGCGGCAGGTCCGCGGGATGCTCGATCTCGATGCGGATCCCTGACAGGCGGAGCTGGTCGGCGCGCAGCGCCAGCGTCTGCTCGATGATCCGGGGCAGCGGCACGGCCTCGTGGGTCCGCTTCCGCTGGCGGGAGAAGAGCAGCAGCCCCTGGACGATCTTCGCCATCCGCGCCCCCTGGGCGAGGATCTGCTCGACAGGGCGACGCACCTCGGGCGGTGGCTGTTTCGAGAGCAGGAGCTGGCTGTGGCCGATGACCACCGACAGCGGGTTGTTCAGCTCGTGCGCCACGCCGGACACCAGCTGGC
Source organism: Candidatus Rokubacteria bacterium GWC2_70_16 (assembly GCA_001788415.1). Classification (GTDB taxonomy): domain Bacteria; phylum Methylomirabilota; class Methylomirabilia; order Rokubacteriales; family CSP1-6; genus UBA12499. Next base: position 2,109 of record MGBV01000201.1, read on the forward strand.
CCACGGCGGAGAGCTTGGCGGCCTGGACGAGCTGCGCCTGGGTCTCCTCGAGCTGGGAGAGCCGCGCCTCGAGCTCCTGGTACAGGCGGCTGTGCTCGATGGCCAGCGCGGCGGGTCCGGCGAAGCTCGCGAGCCGGTCGAGGTCGGCCGCGGAGAAGCGCTTGCCGGGGGTGTAGGTGCCCACCGACAGCGCGCCGATGACCTGGCCCCGGACGAGGAGCGGATAGGCGATCGCGCCCAGGATGGGATGCTCCGCCTGACGGGCGACCAGGAGCGGGTTGCGATGCGGCCAGCGCTGGTAGTCGGTGACGAGCACGCCTTCGCGCG
>MGBV01000201.1:2454-16257 GCA_001788415.1 Candidatus Rokubacteria bacterium GWC2_70_16
CCCCCCCTGCCCCAGCGCCACCCGCGACCCGAGCTCGCCCGGGAAGAGCCGGTAGCCGGCGCGAACCTCGAGCCCGTCACCCGTGGGCGCCATCAGGGCCAGGGTGGCACGGTCGCCTTCCACCAGCTCCGCGGCCTTCCGGGTAATCAGATTCAGCCGGTCCCCGAGACTCAGCGGCTCGAGGATCTGCTCGACCACCTCGCGGAGCGAGTCCAGGTGGCGCAGCCGCTGTCGCGTCTGCTCGTGGAGCCGGGCATTGTCCAGCGCCAGTGCGGCCGCGTCGGCGAAGGCCTGGAGGAGGCGGATCTCCTCGGCGTCGAACTCCCGGCCCTCGCGGTCCCCCACCGAGAGCGTCCCGATGACCGTGCCCCGGGCTGTGAGCGGCACGGTCAGCACCGACCGGTGAGCCGAGCGCTCGATGGCCTCGCGCATCTCGGAGCTGAGCGTGATGCGCTGATCGGTGAGGACGTTGGGGGTCACGACGGGCACGCCCGCCTGCACCGCGAGCCCGGCGGCCCCCATGCCGCGGGGAAAGACGAGGCCCCGGCCGAAGGTCGGGCCCACCTCCCCCGTGACGGCCAGCGCCACGAGATCACCCGACTGGGGCTCGAGCTGGAACAGGGCCGAGGAGTGCACGCGCAGGAGCCCGCGCACGTGGTCGACGACCTGGCGGGCCACCACATCAGGGTCCAGGGCCTGGGCCAGGGTCCGGCCCAGATCGGCGAGGGTCTCGGCCATGCGCCGCCGGGCCTCCGCCCGCGCGAACAGGTGCGCGTTGCGCAGCGCGACGGCGGCCTGGGAGGCGAAGGAGACGAGGAGCGCCCGCTCCTCAGCGTCCACGGCGTGACCGCGCTCGAGGTTGAGCGTGAGCACGCCGACCAGCTCGTCCCCCGCGAGCACGGGCACGCCGGCGAAGGCGAGGAGACCGTGGGCGCGCGCCCAGGTCACGGCGTACATGCGCGCGTCGCCGGTGACGTCGTCGACCACGAGGGGCTGGCGACTGTCGGCGATCCAGCCGGTGCCGCCCTCGCCGAAGGCGAGGCTCTCCGGGAAGCCCTCCAGCGAGACCGCGGCGTCGCAGGTCCAGGCGCGGCGGACGAGCCGCTGCGTCTGGCCGTCCACCCCCCAGAGGACCACGTTCCGGGCGCCGGTGAGGCGGGCCAGCGCGTCGGTGACCTGCTGGAGCAGCGGCGCGATCTCGAGCTGGCGCGACAGCGCGAGGTTCACCTCGGCGAGCGCCTCGAGCCTCCGCTGCCGCGCCTCGAGAACGGCCCGCGCCGCCTGGCGCTCGTTCACGTGAGCTTCCGGTGGATGGTCCAGTGCATGCGCGACGCCGGCGCGAACGCCGGCGCGGCCAGTATAGCCCCTTAGCGTATAATCCCTCCCATGCCGCGCACCCCGCCGTTCGATCTCTCCACGCTCATCCTCGTCTCGCTCGCCCTCCTCTTCGCCGCCGTGGCGTACTGGAAGGACCCGGGGCTGCCGTGGGTCGGCGCGCGGACGGGGCTGTCGCTGCTGTGGTTCGTGCTGCCGCGGCTGATCCCCGCGCTCATCCTCGCCGGGATGCTGCAGGTGGTGATCCCGCAGGAGACCGTCGCCCGCTACTTCGGGCGCCAGTCGGGGTTCACCGCCATCCTGATGGCCACGGTGGCCGGCATGCTGACGCCGGGCGGGCCGATGGTGAGCGTGCCGCTCCTCGTGGTGCTGGCCAACTCGGGGATGGCGCTGGGCCCGCTCGTGGCCTACATGACCTCCTGGTCGCTGTTCGGCATGCAGCGCATCATCGCCTGGGAGGCGCCGCTCATGGGCTGGCACTTCGTCTTCGCCCGCGTCGTGCCGAGCCTGTCCTTTCCCGTGATCGCCGGCCTGCTCGTGAAGCTGTACTACCACGAGTGAGGCGCCGGCTGTGCCCTTCGCCGACCTCCGCGAGTTCATCGCGCACCTGGAGAACCGGGGCCAGCTCCGCCGCGTGACGGCCCCCGTCACGCGCGACCTCGAGATCACGGAGATCGCCGACCGCATCTCGCGGGGCCCCGCCGAGCGGAACGTGGCGCTGCTCTTCGAGCGCGTCGAGAGCTTCTCCACGCCGATCCTGATCAACGCCTTCGGCTCTCCGCAGCGCATGGCCGCCGCGCTGGGCGTGGAGCACCTCAACGATCTCTCCGCCCGCGTGGCGCAGGTCCTCGACCTCAAGCTGCCCGGCACCTTCTTCGACAAGCTGCGCAGGCTCGGGGACCTGTTCGATCTCGCCAAGGCCGGGCCCAGGCGCGTGCGCTCGGCGCCCTGCCAGGAAGTGGTGGAGACCGCGGCGCCGAGCCTCGCGGGGCTGCCGATCCTGCGGTGCTGGCCGGGGGATGCCGGCCGGTACATCACGCTGCCGATGGTCTTCACCCGCGATCCCGTGTCGGGCGCGCGCAACGTGGGCATGTACCGCTTGCAGGTGTACGACGACCGCACGCTCGGCATGCACTGGCAGATCCACAAGGGCTCGGCCGAGCACCACCGCGTGGCGGAGGAGCAGTCGCGGAGCCGGATGGAGGTGGCCGTCGCGCTGGGCGGCGACCCCGCCGCCACCTACGCGGCCTCGGCCCCGCTGCCGCCGGGCATCGACGAGATGGTCTTCGCGGGGTGGCTCCGCGGCGCGGGCGTGCCCATGGTGACCTGCAAGACCGTGGACCTCGAGGTCCCGGCCGAGGCCGAGATCGTGCTGGAGGGCTACGTGGACCCCGCCGAGCGCCGCGTGGAAGGCCCCTTCGGCGACCACACCGGCTACTACTCGCTGGCCCGCGAGTACCCCGTGTTCCACCTGACCGCGGTGACGCGGCGGAGGCACCCCATCTACCCCACGACCGTCGTCGGCCGCCCGCCGCAAGAGGACTACTCGCTGGGCAAGGCCACGGAGCGGATCTTCCTGCCCATCATCCGGCTCCTGCTCCCCGAGGTCGTGGACATGAACATGCCGGCCGAGGGCGTCTTCCACAACCTCGTCATCGTCTCCATCCGCAAGCGCTACCCGGGGCAGGCGCGCAAGGTGATGTACGCCCTCTGGGGGCTCGGCCTCATGATGCTGGCGAAGACCATCGTGGTGGTCTCGGACACCGTCAACGTCCACGACCTCTCGGAGGTGGCGTGGCGGGCCACGGGCAACATCGACCCCCGGCGCGACCTCGTGGTGATCGAGGGCCCCACGGACGATCTCGACCACGCGGCCATCCGCCACCGCTTCGGCGGCAAGCTCGGCGTGGACGCCACCGAGAAGGGCGCCATGGACGACATCGGCCAGCCCTGGCCCGACGAGATCGTCATGAGCGAGGAGATCCGCGCCCTCGTCACCCGGCGCTGGCCCGAGTACGGCCTGTAGTGCGAGCCGAGACGTGCCTCACGGCGAGGCGAGCGAAGTGGAAGCCTGGCGAGCGTGAGCGAGCCGTGCGAGCCGAGAGGTGCCTCACGGCGAGGCGAGCGGAGACGGAGATCCGGTGAGCGTGAGCGAGTTGGGCGCGGTCCGCCACTTCCTCGACGCCATCAAGTTCGAGCACACCGTCTTCGCCCTGCCCTTCGCCTACGTGGCGATGGTGCTGGCGGCCGACGGCTGGCCCGGCTGGCGCGTCCTCCTCTGGGTGACGCTGGCGATGGTGGGCGCGCGAACGCTGGCCATGAGCGTCAACCGGCTGGCGGACCGCCTGCTCGACGCGCGGAACCCGCGGACCCGGAGCCGTCACCTCCCCACCGGCCTCCTCCGTCCCGGCCCGGTGGCCGCCGCCGCGGTGCTCTCAGGCGCCCTCCTCCTCGCCTCGGCGGCGATGCTCAACCCGCTCTGCCTGGCGCTCTCGCCGCTGGCCGTCCTCTTCCTCGTGGGCTACTCCTACACCAAGCGCTTCACCTGGCTCTCGCACTGGATCCTGGGCTTCACCGACGGGATCGCCGCCGCCGGCGGGTGGATCGCGGTGCGCGCCACCTTCGACCCGCCCGTCTTCATCCTCTGGTTCGCGCTGACGGTGTGGATCGCGGGCTTCGACCTGCTCTATGCCTGCCAGGACACGGCCTTCGACCGGGCGGAGGGGCTCCACTCGGTGCCGGCGCGCTTCGGTATCGCTGCCGCGCTGCACACGGCCAAGGCCTGCCACGTCCTCACCGTGGGCGCCTTCGCCGCGCTGGGCTGGGTCATGGGGCTCGGCCTCCTCTACTGGGCAGGGGTGCTGGTGGTGGCGGGGCTCCTCGTCTACGAGCACTCGCTGGTCTCACCCACGGACCTCTCGCGGCTGGACATGGCCTTCTTCAACGTCAACGGCTACATCGCGTTGATCTTCTTCGCCGCGGTGCTCGCAGGGCGCTGGGCATGAGGGACGCCGGGCTCGGCGCCGGGCCGGACAAGGCCCGCTTCGTCAGCCAGATGTTCTCGCGCATCGCGCGCCACTACGACCTGATGAACGGCCTCATGACCTTCGGGATGCATCACTCGTGGCGGCGCGCGGCGGCGCGGCAGACCATCCCCTCGCCGGAAGGGCCGGCGCTGGACCTCGCGACGGGCACGGGCGATCTCGCGCTCGAGCTACGCGAGACCCATCCGCACCGGAACATCGTGGGCGCCGACTTCTCCGAAGGGATGCTCGCCGTAGCGCGCGAGAAGATCCACCACGCCGGGGGCAACGGCCGGATCCGTCTCGTGGCGGCGGATGCGCTGGCCCTGCCCTTCGAGGATCGCGCCTTCGCCTGCGTCACCTCGGCCTTTCTCCTGCGGAACCTCGCCGACCTCCGCCAGGGGCTAGCCGAGATGCGACGGGTGACGCGCCCCGGCGGGCGCGTGGTGGCGCTGGAGATCACGCAGGTGGAGGCGCCGGGCTTGCGGCCGCTCTTCCGCTTCTACTTCCACCGGGTCGTGCCGCGGATCGGGCGCCTCGTGGCGCGCGACGGCGAGGCCTATGCCTACCTTCCCCAGTCGGTGGACCGCTTCCTCTCACCGGCCGATCTCGCGCATCTGATGGAGTCGGTGGGGCTGCGCGGCGTGACCTGGCGCCGCCTCGGCCTCGGCTCCGTCACCATCCACACCGGCATCGCCTGACCGGGGTCAGGTCTTGCAATCCTACATCTGCAGGGGGGCGTGTTGGAATGCAAGACCTGACCCCAGGTGGTACCATTTGGCGGGGCCATGGAGCTGGAGACCTCGTACACCTTCGACGCCGCGCACAGGATCCGCGGGCATGCGGGCAAGTGCGCCGGGCTGCACGGCCACACCTACCGTCTCGACCTCACGGTGAGCGCGGAGAGGCTCGATCCCCTCGGCATGGTCATGGACTTCGAGGACCTGCGCGAGCTGGTCCGGAAGGCCGTCCTCGACCGCTGGGACCACGCGACGCTCCTGGCGGCCGACGACCCGCTCGCCGAGGCCATCGCCTCTGTCCAGCACGAGGCGCCTGACCGGGTGGTGCGGCTCGACGGCCATCCCACGGCCGAGCGCCTGACGCGGGAGGCGTGGAGCGCCATCGAGCGCGCGCTGCCGGCCCATGTCAGGATCGAGCGCGTCGCGATCCGCGAGACGCCGACTTCAGGCAGCGCGCTGGCCCGCCTGCGCCCATGACGGCGCCGGTGGCCACCGCGGGCCGCGTCGCGGAGGTCTTCTACTCCCTCCAGGGAGAAGGCGTCACAGCGGGCGCCCCGGCCGTCTTCATTCGCCTGCAGGGCTGCTCGGTGGGCTGCGCCTGGTGCGACACCAAGTACTCGTGGGATGCCGGGGCCGGGAGCGAGGTGGAATGCCGGGCGCTGGTGGAGGAGGCCGCGGCCTTCCCTTGCCGCCGCGTGGTGGTCACGGGCGGCGAGCCGCTCGAATCTCCTCTCTTCACGCCACTCGTCGCCGCCCTGTCGGAACGCGGCTTCCCCATCGAGGTGGAGACCTCCGGGACTCTGGCGCCCCCGCCCGAGACCCCCCGCCCGATCCAGTGGAACGTGTCCGTCAAGCTCTCGGGCTCGGGGGTCGCCGCGGAGCGCCGGATCAACCCCGCCGCCATCGCCGCCTTCCTCGATCGGGAGACATGGTGGAAATTCGTGGTGACCGACGACGGCGACGTGGCGGAGGTCCTCCGGCTCGCCGAGCGCTTCGCCCTGCCGCGCGAGCGCATCCTGCTCCAGCCCGAGGCCATCAGGCGCGAGGACCTCATCGCGCGCTCCCCCTGGGTGGCGGAGACCTGCACGCGGCACGGCTTCCGCCTCTCGCCGCGGCTTCACGTCCTCCTCTGGGGCGCCCGCCGCGGCGTCTGAGGGCCGGGGAATGAGCGGCAGCGCCGTCGTCCTCGTCTCGGGCGGGCTCGACTCCGCGACGGCGCTGGCCGTGGCGCGCGCCGAGGGCTATGCCTGCCACGCGCTCTCCTTCGACTATGGCCAGCGCCATCGCCGCGAGCTGGACTCCGCGCGCCGCGTGGCCTCGGCCCTCGGTTCGAGAGAGCATCTGATCCTCCGGCTCGACTTCCGGGCCATCGGCGGCTCGGCCCTCACCGGCGATCTCCCTGTGCCCAAGGGGCGGAGCGAGGCGGCCATCGGCGCGGGGATCCCGGCCACCTATGTCCCGGCGCGCAACACGATCTTCCTCGCCCATGCGCTCGCCTGGGCGGAGGTGCTCGGCGCCCAGGACATCGTCATCGGCGTCAACGCCCTCGACTACTCGGGCTACCCCGATTGCCGGCCGGAATACATCGAGGCCTTCGAGCGGATGGCGAATCTCGCCACCCGGGCGGGCGTGGAGGGGACGAGCCGCTTCACGATCCACGCCCCGCTGATCCGGCTCACGAAGGCCGACATCGTCCGCCGGGGCCGCGATCTCGGCGTGGACTTCGCGCTGACCTGGTCCTGCTACGAGCCCGAGCCCGACGGCCGCGCCTGCGGTTGCTGCGACTCCTGCCTGCTCAGGAAGAAGGGCTTCGCCGAGGCCGGCCTCGAGGACCCCCTTCCCACGGCCCGCTGACCAGGAGCCAGTGGCCATGACCGATCGCGCGGCCGTCCTCGGCGCCGTCCCCCGCGAGCGCACCTGGCTCTTGCCCGCGCTCCAGGCGGTGCAGCACCGTGAGCGCTGGCTGTCGCCCGAGGCGCTGATCGCCGTGGCCGATCACCTGCGCGTGCCGCGGAGCGAGGTGTACGGGGTCGCCACCCACTATCCGGAATTCCGACTGAGCGAGCCCGGGCGGCGCATCGTGCGCGTCTGCGTGGGAGTGTCCTGTCGCGTGAGGGGCTCGCTGGAGGTGCTGGCGGCGCTCGAGCGCCGGCTCGGCGTCAGGGCCGATGGCAAGACGGCGGACGGCGCCTTCACCCTCGAGCGCCTCGACTGCGCCTTCAACTGCGCCATGGCGCCCGTGGTCGAGCTGGACGGCTGTCACCTCGGGAGGCAGACGCCTGACGACCAGGGGCGCCTGCTGGCGCTGCTGGCATCGGGCGCGCAGAGCCCAGCCGCCCCGCCGCCCGCGCCGGCAGCGTCGCGCCTCGCCCCCGCGCCCCCGCCGCCGCCAGGCCCAGGGAGCCCGCGAGAGCGCTTCGCCGCCATCGAGGCCGCGGCCGCCGCTGCCGACGCCCAGGGGCTGCGGCTCGTTGTGGGCGTGGGCTCATGCGGCTCGGCCGTGGGGGCATGGGAGACCCATGCCGCGCTCGCCACCGCGGTCGGCCGCCGCGGGCTCGATGCGCGGGTCATCGCCGGCGGCTGCGGCGGCTTCTGCTGGGCGGCTCCGGCAGTGACCGTGATCCCGCCCAACGGCGCGCCGGTGATCGCGGCAGGCATCACCGCCGACCGCGTGGGCGGACTCCTCGATGCCGCCGCCTCCGGGCGGCTCGCGCAGGAGTCCGAGATGTCAGGGTGGCTCTCGGGGCAGCGCCGCTTCCTCACCGAGCGCTGCGGCCTCACCGATCCCGGCGACATCGCGGAGGCGATCCGCCGCGGCTCCTATGCCGCGCTGGCCGAGGCCCTGGCGGCGGGTCGGCCCGATGAGGTGATCGCCACCGTGAAGTCGGCCGGGCTGGCCGGCCGGGGCGGCGCCTACTTCCGGGCGGCCCTCAAGTGGGAAGGCGCCCGGCGTGCCGCCGGCGAGCCGAAATCCCTCATCGTCAACGGCGAGGAGGGCGAGCCCGGCATCTTCAAGGACCGCCACCTCATGGAAGGCGACCCGCATCGGCTCCTCGAGGGAGCCCTCCTGGCCGCCTATGCCGCCGGGGCGAGCCGCCTCTACCTCTATGTTCACGGTGAGGCCCATCTCTCGGCCGAGCGCCTCGAGCAGGCCGTTGCGCGGGCTCGCGACTGGGGCCTCGCCGGCGAGCGCATCCTCGACAGCGACTTCTCCGTGGAGATCGAGATCAGGCGCGGCGCCGGCGGATTCGTCCTCGGCGAGGAGTCGGCGCTCATGGAATCCATCGAGGGCCGCCGGGCCACGCCCCGCGCCAAGCCGCCCTTCCCCGTGGAGGCGGGGCTCTGGGGGCGGCCCACGGTGATCAACAACGTGGAGACACTGTCGGCGGTGCCGCTCATCCTCCGCCGGGGCGCGGCGTGGTGGACATCGCTCGGGCGCGGGCATGGCACCAAGTGCTTCGGGCTGTCCGGCCACGTGAGCCGCCCCGGGGTCGTCGAGATGGAGATGGGCGCATCCCTGCGCGAGGTGCTCGCTCTCGGCGGCGGTGAGCCTCCCGGCGGCCGCCGGCTCCAGGCCGTGCTCGTGGGGGGCCCCTCTGGCAGCCTCATCCATCCGAGGCTCCTGGACGAGCCCGTGCTGCCTGGTGGCGCCGTCGCCCCCGGGAGCGGCGGCATCGTGGCGCTCGACGAGTCGGCGTCCATCCGTGACGTCGTGCTCACGCTCCTCGACTTCAATGCGCGGGAGTCCTGCGGCAAGTGCACGCCGTGCCGGGAGGGGACAGCGAGGCTGCGCGACATGCTGGACGGCGGTCCGCGGGCCAGCGGCGACGAGGTGCGCGAGCTTTGCGAGGTGGTGAGGCTCGCCTCCCTCTGCGGTCTGGGGCAGGCCGCGCCGCTCTCGATCCTCTCGGCGCTGGCCGGGTTCCCGGAAGCGCTGCCGTGAGCCTCGGCCTCGTCATCGACGGCAAGCCCGTGGAGGTGCCCGACGGCGCCACGGTGCTGGACGCCGTGAACCGCCTCGGCATCGCCCTGCCCCAGCTCTGCAAGGATCCCGACCGGCCGGCGCTCGGCGCCTGCCGCAGCTGCCTCGTCCACGTGGACGGGCTGCGCGGGACCCCGGCCGCCTGCCACCTGCCCGCGCGGGACGGGATGGTGGTGGACACGCGGCATCCGGAGGCCGAGCGCGTGCGGCGCGCCCTGCTCGATCTCACGCTCTCCATGCTGACGCCGGCCGATGGGCACGTGGGATTCGGTCAGCTGGACGAGGCGGCGACGCGGCATGGCCTGGCGCGCGCGGGGTTCGCGCCGCATGCCCGCTTCCCCGCGGACGACTCCAAGTCCTTCTTCGTGCTGGACCGGGAGGCGTGCATCCTCTGCGGCCGCTGCACGGTGGCCTGCGGCGAGGTCCAGCGCATCGGGGCGATCTCTCTCCTCGGACGGGGACACCGCGCTCGCGTCGGCGTCTTCGCCGACGGCCCCCTGTCCTCCTCCATCTGCACCTCCTGCGGCCAGTGCGTCGCCACGTGCCCCACGAGCGCCCTGCGTCCGAAGGAGGCCCCCGCCCCCGTCGCGCGCGAGGTGGAGACCACCTGCCCGTACTGCGGCGTGGGCTGCGGCATCACGCTCCGGGTGCGTGAGGACGGGCGTCTCGCCACGATGGCCGGCGGCGTGCCCGGCAATCCCTCGAGCGAGGGGATGCTCTGTGTCAAGGGGCGCTTCGGCACCGGCTTCGTCCACTCGCGGGATCGGATCACCGCGCCGCTGGTGAAGCGCGACGGCGTCTGGCGCGAGGTGGGCTGGGATGAGGCGCTGGAGACGGCCGCCGAGGGGCTGGCGAGGAACCACGGGCGCTTCGGCGCGCTGGCCTCGGCCAAGGCCACCAACGAGGACGGCTACGTCATCCAGAAGCTCGTGCGCGCAGTGATGGGCACCAACAACGTGGATCACTGCACGCGCCTCTGCCACTCCCCGTCGGTGGAGGCCATGCTGGTCTCTATGGGGTCCGGCGCCACCTCCAACTCCTTCCGGGATTACGCGGAGGCGGGCTGCCTGATGGTCGTGGGGGCCGATGCCTCGGCGAACCATCCCGTGATCGCCGTGAGGCTCAGGCGCGCGGTGAGCCGCGGCGCCCGGCTCATCGTGGTGAACCCCAAGCGCATCGAGCTCTGCGACCAGGCCGACCTCTGGATCCGGCAGCGCCCTGGCACCGACGTGACGCTCTTCAACGCCATGGCGAAGGTGCTGCTGGCTGAGGGGCTCGCCCATCGCGACTTCATCCGCAACCGCACCGAGGGCTTCGAGGCCTGGGCGGCCTCGCTGGCGCCCTACACGCTCTCCCACGCCGGGGAGATCACCGGAGTGCGCGGGGAGGACATCGCGCGCGCCGCGCGCTGGTACGCCCGCCCCCCCTTCTCGGGCTCCTGCCTCATCTGGGGCATGGGGATCACCCAGCACATCAACGGCACCGCCAACGCGCATGCGCTGCTCAACCTCGCGCTGGCGGCGGGGCAGATGGGCTTCCCCGGCTCCGGCATCTCCCCGCTCCGCGGCCAGAACAATGTCCAGGGCTGCGGGGACGCCGGCTGCATCCCCACCAACCTGCCTGGCTACGCGGATTACTCCCCGGCGAGCCTCGACCGCTTCGAGCGCGTCTGGGGCATGCGGCCGCCCGCAGCGAAGGGGCTCGTGGTCACCGAGATGGTAGAGGGATGCCTCGACGGGCGCATCCGCGCGATGTACGTGTCGGGCGAGAACCCGCTCCTCTCGGAGCCCGATCTCCATCACGCCGAGAAGGCCATCGCGCAGCTCGACTGCCTCGTGGTCCAGGACCTGTTCCTCCACGAGACCGCCGAGCGCGCGCATGTCTTCCTGCCCGCCGCCGCCTTCGCCGAGAAGGACGGCACCTTCACCAACTCGGAGCGGCGCGTCCAGCGGGTGCGCCAGGCGCTGCCGCCGCCGGGGCTGGCGCGGCCGGACTGGTGGATCAGCTGCGAGCTGGCGCGGCGGATGGCCAGGCGGCTCGGGCTGTCAGATGGGGGCTTCGACTACCGGAGCCCGTCCGAGATCTTCGACGAGTGGGCCTCGCTCTGGCCCGCCATCCAGGGCCTCTCCCATGCGCGGCTCGAGGGGGGAGGCATCCAGTGGCCCTGTCCCAAGCCCGATCACCCCGGGACGCGCTACCTCCACGCCGAGTCTTTCCCCCTCGGGCGCGCGCGCTTCGTGCCCGTGGGCCAGACGGCTCCCGCCGCCGAGCTGCCTGATGACGACTACCCCTTCGTCTTGAGCACCGGCCGCCTCCTCTACCACTGGCATGGCGGCACGCTCACGCGCCGGGTCGAGGGCCTGCTCGAGCTTGCGCCGCGGCTGGAGGTCGCCATCAACCCCGTCGACGCGCGCCGGCTCGGTGTCGAGACGGGCGCCCGGCTCCGCGTGGTGTCGCGCCGGGGCGAGCTGTCGGGGTGGGCCCAGGTCACCGAGGCGGTGAGGGCCGGGGCGGTCTTCATCCCCTTCGTCAAGCTCGGGGAGTCCGCGGCCAACTTCCTGACCAACCCCGCCTGCGATCCCTCGGCCAAGATCCCCGAGTACAAGGTCTGCGCGGTGCGGGTGGAGCCGGCCGCGTGACCCCGACGATGGCTGAACCTGGCCCACAACGACATGTTTTTCTTCCTGAGCGAGGAGGGAGCGAACGGATGACGAGGCCGCTCGACGAGCTACGACAGGACCTGGGGGCCGAGCAGGCCGCCCTCGATGCGCTCGTGGCCGGGCTGACGGCCGCGCAGTGGGCGACGCCGACGCCGAGTCCGGGCTGGGCCGTGCGCGACCAGATCGCCCACCTCGCCCAGTTCGACGACGTGGCGGCGGTGGCCATCGCCGACCCCGAGGGCTTCGCCCACGAGGTGGCCGCGGCGGTGCCGGACATCCCCGGCTACGAGGCCCGGTACCTCGAGCGCGGCCGGGCGCTCGGGCCGGCCGACCTCCTCGCCTGGTGGCGGGCGGCCCGGCGGCGCCTCGCCGAGGCCGCGGCGCGCCTCGAGCCGAAGGGGCGCGTGCCCTGGTACGGCCCACCGATGAGCGCCATGTCCTTCCTGAGCGCCCGACTCATGGAGACGTGGCTCCACGGCCACGACATCACCGACGCGCTCGCCCTCCCCCGCCGCGACACCGACCGGATCCGCCACATCGTGCTGATGGGCGTGCGGACGCGCGCCTTCTCCTACACCCTGCGCGGGCTCGCGCCGCCCGCCGCCCACGTGCGCGTCGAGCTCACCCTCCCGTCGGGGACCCGGTGGGAGGACGGGGAGGCGGCCACCGAGAACCGCATCGCGGGAGCGGCCGTGGACTTCTGCCGCGTCGTCACCCACCGCCGGCACCTGGACGACACCGGGCTCACCACCGTCGGCCCGGCCGCGCGCGAGTGGATGCTCCTCGCGCAGACATTCGCCGGTCCGCCGGCCCCGGGACGTCGCCCCGGCCAGTTTCCCGCCGCGCGCGCCTGACTGGGGTCTGCTGCCGTCGTGGCGTCGGACCGTAGCATTGAGCATGCTCGACCGCGACCCCGGATACGTCGAGTAGCGCAACGCTGCTGCAACTCGAGCCCGACGTCGCTGTCACCGGCAATCACATGGCAACGCGGGCAGACGGCCTGCTGCTCCACAGATCCATGACCGCTGCTCCTACCACTTCGCGCGCGCCCAGGCAGACGCCATCCGGCCCGTGCCCTGGGATCCGGTCGTCGTGGACGAAGCTCAGAGGTTTGACTCGCCCTGGCCTCCTGGGGCACTCTGTGGGCGACGACATGAGGACGCAGCCGTGGCGATGAAGCCGAGGCTCGAGCTGACCTGGGTCGGGAAGGAGAACCGCCCCCGTCTCGAGCCCCGCATTCGCCTGGAAGGCGCCGCGAGGCGGCGCCGCTCCCCCTCTTCGAAGGCGTAGCGTAGGGGAAAGGACACGGCATGGAGCCTCAGGTCTTCGACCGGATCACGATCGAGCCCGGGAAGATGAGCGGCCAGCCGTGCATCCGCGGGCTGCGTCTGACGGTCCGCCGCGTTCTGGAGGCGGTAGGGCACTACGAGTCCCGGGACGAGCTTCGCGCGGACTACCCGGAGCTCGAGGACGAGGACATCCGCCAGGCCATCGCCTACGCCGCAGCCATGCAGTGAACCCCGCCCCGGAGGACGCCCCATGAGCCTGCCACGTCGCGCCTTCAACCGGCTCGCCGTCCAGGCGCTCGCCCTCTCCACCCCGGCACTCGGCGGGGCCCCGAGACGTGGCACACCCTCCCGCGTCCCGTCTCGCAGTACGCCATCTCGCCGCGCAACCTCGAAGTCGACAAGTCCCGGGTACGCGGGCTGATCGACGACGCCCTGAATGCGGTGGACCGCGACGTGGATGTCTCGAAGTACGACTTCACCGCCGTCTTCCTGGGGGCGAGGCGGGAGGAGTACGGCATGATCGGCCTCTGCGCCTGGCCGGGGATGCTCGGCTGGAGCACCGAGGAGTCCCTGAAGACAGCCCGCGGTCAGGTGGTGAGAGGCGGCGTGGCGATCTTCTGTTACCAGGCCCATCTCGGGACCCTGTTCCACGACGTCGCCCACATCCTCGGCGGCGTGCGCGACGGCAAGCGTCTCGTGCCGTGCCTCTACGATCACGATCTGCAGGCGCGGCCGGGCCCGCTCCGCGACGTCTTTCTCGGTGCGATCGTCAAC
>MGBV01000201.1:16271-23381 GCA_001788415.1 Candidatus Rokubacteria bacterium GWC2_70_16
CTCGGTGCGATCGTCAACATGGGCTTCTGGGACCCGATGTCCTGCCACTTCCACAAGTGGGAGATCCCGCCCCCCGGCCTCTCGTCGTGGACCCGGCTCCGCCTCGGCTGGGCCGACCCGGGGCGGGTGCGCGTGGTGAAGCCGGCGGAGCGGACGGAGCTCCTGCTCGGACCGCTGGCGGACGCCTCCTCCGACGTGCTGGCGGTCAAGATCCCGCTGTCGGCGAGCACCTATTACCTGATCGAGAACCGGCAGCCTGTCGGGTTCGATCGGTATCTGCCCGGGCACGGCGTCCTCGTCATGTACGCGGACGACATGATCGCCGAGTGCCGCCGCGGGCAGGCCCCGGTCAAGCTCGTGGCCGCCGATCCGGCGCTCCCCCGGCTCGAGGGCGCCGCATTCGACGTTCCACAGAAGACGACGTTCGTGGACGAGAAGAATCGCCTCAGGATCACGCTTCTGGAGAAGGGCGCCGGCGGCTACCGCATCCGCGTGGAGCCGCTCGCCCGGTAGGCAGGATCGCGGCGCGGCCGGCCGCGCCCGGCGTGCTAGGCTGGGCCCATGAGCGCGCCCGCCGATCGGGCCCGAGGAACCTCGGGCGCCCCCGACGCTTTCCCGAGGAGCTGAGGCGGGACGGCGTCCCGCACGGAGGAGACGGCATGCCCCGCTACCGCTCGCACCGGACGACGCAGGGCCCCACGCAGATGGCGGCGCGAGCGCTCTGGCGCGCCACCGGCACGGCCGAGGCCGATCTGGCCAGGCCCATCGTCGCCATCGCCAACTCCTACACGCAGTTCGTGCCCGGGCACGTCCACCTCAGGCCCCTGGGGGATCTCGTGGCGGAGGAGATCCACCGGGCCGGCGCGGTGGCCAAGGAGTTCCACACCATCGCGATCGACGACGGGATCGCCATGGGGCACGAGGGCATGCTGTACAGCCTGCCGTCGCGCGAGCTGATCGCCGACGCCGTCGAGTACATGGTCAACGCCCACTGCGCCGACGCGCTCGTCTGCATCTCCAACTGCGACAAGATCACCCCCGGCATGCTCATGGCCGCGCTCCGCCTGAACCTGCCGACGATCTTCGTCTCCGGCGGGCCGATGGAGGCCGGCCAGGTTGCCGGCACGGGCGCCATCATCGACGCCGCCGACGCGCTGGTGGCGGGCGGCCGGCGCGAGGCGTCCGCGGAGGAGCTGCTGGGGCTCGAGCGCGCCGCCTGTCCCACCTGCGGCTCCTGCGCGGGGATGTTCACCGCCAACTCCATGAACTGCCTCGTGGAGGCCCTCGGCCTGGCCCTGCCCGGCAACGGCACGTTGGTCGCGACCCATGCGCGGCGCGAGGGGCTCTTCCGCGAGGCCGGGCGCCGGATCGTCGAGCTGACCCGCCGCCACTACGCCGAGGGGGCCCCGGAGGCGCTGCCGCGCGCCGTGGCGACCCGCGCCGCCTTCGAGAACGCCATGTCGATGGACATCGCCATGGGCGGCTCCACCAACACGATCCTGCATCTCCTCGCCGCCGCCTTCGAGGGCGACGTCTCCTTCACGCTCGACGACATCGACCGGCTCTCGCGGCGGGTGCCGCACCTCTGCAAAGTCTCGCCGTCGAGCCCGCAATACCACATGGAGGACGTCCACCGGGCCGGCGGCGTCATGGGGATTCTCGGCGAGCTGGACCGGGCGAGCCTCCTCGACGCCTCGGTGCGGAACGTGCTGGGCGAGAGCCTGGCGGAGACGCTGGCGCGCTGGGACGTGCGGCGGGCGCCGAGCGAGGAGGTGCGCGACTTCTACCGGGCCGCCCCCGGCCGCCGGCCGAGCCTCAGCGCCTTCAGCCAGGACGCTCGCTACGACACCCTCGACCTCGACCGCGCCGCGGGCTGCATCCGCGATGCGGCGCACGCCTACAGCCGTGACGGCGGTCTCGCCGTCCTCCGCGGCAACCTGGCGCGCGAGGGAGGCATCGTGAAGACGGCGGGCGTGGACCCCGCGTTCCTCGCCTTCCGGGGGCGCGCGCGGGTCTTCGAGAGCGAGAACGACACGGCCGCGGCCATCCAGGCGGGCGCCGTCAAGCCCGGGGACGTCGTCGTGGTGCGCTACGAGGGGCCGCGGGGCGGCCCGGGCATGCAGGAGATGCTCATGCCGACGAGCCTGCTCCGCGCCGCGGGGCTCGCCACGACCTGCGCCCTGGTGACGGACGGGCGCTTCTCCGGCGCCACCGTCGGGCTGTCGGTGGGGCACGTCTCGCCGGAGGCCGCCGAGGGGGGCGAGATCGCGCTGGTCGAGGACGGCGACGAGATCCTCATCGACATCCCGGGGCGGGCCCTCACCCTCCTCGTGGCCGAGGAGGAGCTCGAGCGCCGGCGGGCGGCGATGCAGGCGCGCGGGACCCGGGCCTGGGCGCCCCGCGCCCGCGCCCGCCGCGTCTCTCGCGCGCTGCGCGCCTACGCGGCCCTGGCGCGCAGCGCCTCTCACGGCGCCGTGCGCGATCCCTCGCTGGCCGAGGGCCCAGGGCATCCGCGGGCGCCCGGCCCCTGACCCCCGGGGATGCGGTGAACGCCAGGGCGCGGAACTGACGCGGCCGGAGCCGGCCCGGAGGAGTGGGCCCGCGCGCGCGGTCTCCGGCGCCCCGGCCCGGCATGCTAGATTGGGATCATGAGCGTGCCCGCCGGCCGGTCGTGGGTCGAGCCCGCGACCGGCGAGCCCGATCCCGTCATCGAGGCCTACAAGAAGGATGTGGACCGGACCCTGCTGCGCGCCAACCTGGCGCGCTCGGTCGAGGAGCGCCTCCGGAACCTCGCGCGCCTCCAGCGCTTCGCCGAGACGCTGAGGCGGGCGGGACGCGCGCCTCGATGATCGACCTGGAGCGCACGCTCCAGGACCTGCACCGCGCCGGCGTCGAGTTCATCATCGTGGGAGGGGTGGCCGCCGCCGTTCACGGGGCGACCCGCGTGACCCAGGACCTCGACATCGTGTACGCGCGCACCCCCGAGAACATCGCCAGGCTGGCGGCCGCCCTCGCGCCGCACCGGCCGTACCTGCGCGGGGCCCCGCCCGGGTTGCCCTTCCGCTGGGACGCCGAGACGATCCGTCGAGGTCTCAACTTCACCCTCACGACGGCCCTGGGAGACCTCGACCTGCTCGGCGAGATCGCCGGCGGAGGCGGCTACCCGGAGCTGCTCCCGCACACGCGGGTCTTCACGCTGGCCGGGGCCGAGCTCCGCTGCCTCGGTCTCGCGCGCCTCATCCACGTCAAGCGAGCCGCGGGGCGCCCGAGGGACCTCGAGGCCATCGCCGAGCTGGAGGCGCTTCGCGAGGAGCGGGGCGACCCAGATGCCGGGTAACGCCCCTCCCGGCGCCGCGGCTTCCTCGCTGGTCGAAGGGCTGGCGCGCCGGCGGGCCAACAGAGAGGGATGAGCCATGAAGATCACCAGCGGGGAGGCCATCGAGCTGCGCTTGCCCGAGGAGCAGATCGCCGACAAGGCGTCGGCCGGGCAGAACTGCCTCGTGGTGAAGATCCACACCGACGAGGGGCTCGTCGGCGTCGGCGAGATCGACTCCCACGCGCGCGTGGCCAAGGCGGCGGTCGACGGCCCGTTCGTGCACTCCGTCTGCACGGGGCTCGCGCGGGTCATGCTGGGCCTCGATCCGCTCGACATCCGGGTCATCAACGAGAAGCTTTACCAGTCCACCTTCTATTACGGCCGCCGCGGAGTGGTCGTCCAGGCCATCGGCGGCCTCGACATCGCCCTCTGGGATCTCAAGGGCAAGGCCCTGGGCCAGCCCATCCACCGGCTGCTGGGCGGGGCCTTCCACGATCGGCAGACCCGTGGGGCGGACAGCGGGAGCGTGGAGCCTACTGGCCCGGCCGGACGAGGAACTCGCCCAGCGCCGTGGAGAAGGCCGCGGGCTCGTCCAGGACCAGGTGATGATGGGCGCGGGGGATCTCCGCCACCCGGGAGTCCCGGATGCGTGCGGCCATGTCCTCCGCCATCGCTCGAGGCAGGATCGGCGAGTGCTCTCCCCTGACGAGCAAGGTCGGCGCCGTGATGCGGGGCAGGAGCGGCCAGGCATCCACGGGCCGCCGCGTGCCGTTGCAGGTCGGATCGAAGCGGTACAGGAAGCGGCCCTCGCGCTCGACGATGCCCTGGCGGCCCAGGTGGTCGAGCAGGGCAGGATCGGCGGTGGTCTCCGGTGGCAGGAGCCTGAAGCTCCGGAGCGCCGTCTCCAGGCTCTCGTGACGCCGGGGGCCGCGGTGGCCGCGGCGATGCAAGGCGTGGAGCCGATCCGAGGGGATAGCCGGGCGGCTGTCCACCACGCAGAGGGCCGAGAGGCGCTCCGGGTGCCAGGCGGCGAAGGCCATGGCGTTGTGCCCGCCCATGGAATGGCCGGCCAGCGCCATCCGCTCCCAGCCCATCGCGGCCATCACGGCCAGCAGATCGGAGGCGAAATCTTCCGTGGCATAGGCGGGCCCCGGGGACCAGTCGCTCTCTCCGTGGCCGCGCTGGTCCAGGGAGAGGATGTGGAAGCGCCCCTGGAAGGCCGGCACCACGGCGTCGAACCAGTGGGCATGGGCCGAGCCGCCGTGGAGAAAGCAGAGGGCCGGCCGGCCCGGTGCCGGCCACTCGAGGCCCCGCAGCGTGAGCCCGTTCACCGTGAATGCCCGGCGCGCTGCACCCTCACAGGCGTGGGGGCCATCGTAAGAGTGGGTCGGTCTGATCGTCATGCTCCACATTGTAGCGCGGGCGCCGGCCGGGGCGGCGCGCCGTCGTGCGAACCTGATGGCGAAGAAATTTCTTTTCGCTGATCGCGACGCGGGCGTAGGCTCATTTGTACCGATGATCCTTCCCGCCTCGACCGAGCGCGCGCGCCCCAGGCTGCTGATGTGCGGCGCCGTGGCGCTCGGCATCGTCGTCGCCGTCGCGCTTGCCGGCTCGCTGCTCTTCTCGGCGCCGACCCGGCTCCAGGCCAGCCAGCTCGAGCAGGCAGCGCCCCGCCCGACGCCCGCCCCCGCCGCGACCGCGGCGCCTGCCCCGGCCCCCGCGCCTCCGGTCACCCTGTCCGGGCGAGTGGTGGACTCCGGCCGCGCGACGCCGCTCCGGGGGGCCACGGTGAGGGCAGGCGATCTCGAGACGCGCACCGACGAGGAGGGCCGCTTCTCGCTGGGGCCTGTTGTGGGCGACCGGAGCGTCCTCGTCAAGATGCCGGGCTACGAGCGCCGCCGCCTCACCCTCGAGGGCGTGGAGCTGACGGTGGCCCTCAAGCCGCAAGTGGTGAAGGCCGCCTACCTCACTTACTACGGCGTCGGCGACAGGGGCATCCGCGACCGGGTGCTCGAGCTGACGAACCGGACGGAGCTGAACGGGGTCGTCATCGACGTCAAGGGGGACCGCGGGCTCATCCCCTACCGGACGGGCGTGCCGGCGGCGCTCGCGGCAGGGGCCCAGGGGCCGGTGATCATCAAGGACTTCGACGGCCTCATGGCCGACCTCAAGGCCCGCGGCATCTACGCCATCGCCCGGATCGTCGCCTTCAAGGACAATGTCCTCGCCGCCCACCGCCGGGACCTCGCCGTCATCGACACGCGCACCGGCAAGCCGTGGATGGACAGGGAGAAGCTCGCCTGGGTGGATCCGACGCGCGAGGAGGTGTGGGACTACCTCATCGCGGTCGCGAAAGAGGCCGCGGACAAGGGCTTCGACGAGATCCAGTTCGACTACGTGCGCTTCCCCACCGACGGCCGGCTGTCGGCGGCGCGGTACTCGCGCCCGAATACCCAGGCCGTGAGGCTCGAGACCATCGCCGGCTTCCTGGCCAAGGCCCGGCGGGAGCTCGGGCCAACGGGGGTCTTCCTCGCAGCCGACGTCTTCGGCTACACGGCCTTCAACGAGAACGACACGGACATCGGCCAGCGCATCGAGGAGCTGGCGCCGCACGTGGACTACATCTCGCCGATGGTCTACCCCTCGGGCTACCACCGGGGCATCCCCGGATTCCGCAACCCCGTGGAGCACCCCTACGAGGTCGTCCGCGAGAGCGTGCGGCTCATCCGGAAGCGCTCGACCCATGCGACGGTCCAGATCCGGCCCTGGATCCAGGACTTCCGCGACTACGCCTTCGACCGGCGCATCTTCGGCGTGAGGGAGATCCGGGCGCAGATGCGGGGCGCCGATGAGGCGGGGGCTGCCGGCTGGATGCTCTGGAACCCCCGCAACGACTACACGGCCGAGGCCCTGCGCCCCAAGCCGGTCGTGGCGAGGAAGTCCGGCTCCTGAGGGAGGTCTGATCGTGCGGCGCTCGCTGGCGTGGCTCGTTCCCCTGTCGCTCCTGCTGCTCCCCGCGCTGGCCCCCGCCACCGAGCCGCTGGCGCCCAATGAGCTCGGCCGGGTCATGATCCTCGAGTACCACAAGATCGACATGCCCGAGCAGCGCTGGACGCGGACCCCAGCCAACTTCCGGCGGGACCTCGAGCGTCTCCGGGAGCGCGGCTACCGCCTCGTCGCCCTCGGCGATCTCCTCGACGGCAGGCTCAGCCTGCCCCGCGGCACCACGCCCGTGGTTCTCACCTTCGACGACTCCTCGCCGGGGCAGTTCCGCTACCTCCAGCGCAACGGCGAGTGGGTCATCGACCCGGACTCGGCCGTCGGCATCCTCGAGGCCTTCGAGCGGGCGCATCCCGAGTTCGGCCACGCGGCGACCTTCTACGTGCTGCCGGGGGCCGATCCCCCCAACCGTCTCTTCAATCAGCCCGCGCTGGCCGGCAGGAAGCTCGCCTATCTCGCCAGCCGCGGCTACGAGATCGGCAACCACACCCTCTGGCACGCCAACCTGGCCCGCTACGGCGAGGATGTGGTGCGCAAGCAGATCATGACCGCCCAGGAGTGGATCCAGGGGCATGTGCCCGGCTATCGTCCGCGCACGCTGGCGCTGCCCATGGGCGCCTATCCGCGGGAGGTGAAGTGGGCCGTGCAGGGCGGCAGGAACGGCTCGAGCTACCGCCACGACGCGATCCTGATGGTGGCGGGAGGGGCTGCTCCCTCCCCGTATGCGAGGACACTCGACCCCTACCGCCTGCCGCGAATCCAGGCGACGGAGTCGGAGCTTGGACGCTGGCTCG
>MGBV01000202.1:0-1046 GCA_001788415.1 Candidatus Rokubacteria bacterium GWC2_70_16
CAATGTCGTGGCCTCGGAGCTCCTGGCCTCGGCGCTGTCGGGCCACGGCTATCGCGTCAGCGTCGGCGAGACCTTCGGGGCCTCGCAGCGGGGCGGCTCGGTGATGAGCCATGTGCGCGCGGCCCGGGACGCCACGCCGGGGCCGCTGGTCCCGAAGGGGATGGTGGACGTCGTCGTCGCCTTCGAGCCGCTCGAGGCGCTCCGCATCCTCGCCGACTACGGCCGGGAGACGACGCGCGTGCTGGTCAACCCGCGTCCCGTCTACCCGCTGGCGGTGCAGGTCGGCGAGGCGACGTACCCGGACCCGGCCGACTTGCTCGCCGCCCTCCGCCGGCTCGCCGCGGAGGTCCTCGTCATCGAGAGCACGGAGCTGGCGCGTCAGGCCGGGGACATGCGCGCCCAGAACCTTGCCCTCCTCGGGGCCCTGGCCGGATCGGGCTGGCTCCCGGTGGAGCCGGCGACCATCGAGGCGCTCCTCGCCGAGCGCTTCCTCGACGAGGTCCTCCGCCTCAACCGCGCCGCCTTCCGCCTGGGCCTCGAGGCCGCGCGGGCCCGCGTCACCCCGCGCTGAGCAAAAGAGGCCCCCGGCGCCATTGCGATCGGGCGGGCTCCGTGGTATAGGCTCTGAACACCCGAGGTCGCTGGCGCCCGCTCCACCGCACCCTGTCGGTCCCGCGAGGAGGAGACACCTTCTCGTCCATCATCGTCATGTCCACGCTCCAGGTGGCGCAGGCCATCCTGCAGGAGGCGGCGCTCTCGTTCCTCGGCGTCGGCACGGGCCGGGCCTACCCGACCTGGGGGCAGATGATCGCGCTGGGCCGCGACTTCGTGAGCGTGGCGTGGTGGCTGCCCACCTTCCCCGGGCTGGCCATCCTGCTCACCGTGCTGGCCATCAACATGGTCGGCGATCGGCTGCGCGATGCCCTCGACCCGCGGGTTGGGTAGTGAGCGCATGAGCCGCGTGCGGATCAGCGTGGGGCGGCTGGTGTTCGAGGCGCGGCTCGAGGAGGCCGCCGCGCCCCGGAGCTGCGCGGCCTTCCGGCGGC
>MGBV01000202.1:1054-6153 GCA_001788415.1 Candidatus Rokubacteria bacterium GWC2_70_16
GATCCCGCTCGGCTCGCTCGACCTCGGGCTCGGCTGGGAGAACCCCACGAGCTACCCCGCGCCCGGCAACATCCTCCTCTACCCCGGCGGGATCAGCGAGACCGAGATCCTGTTCCCGTACGGGAGCACGCGCTTCGCGAGCAAGGTGGGCCAGCTTGCCGGCAACCACTTCCTCACGGTCGTCGAGGGGCGCGAGTCATTGCAGGAGCTGGGGCGGCTGGTGCTGTGGGAAGGCGCGCAGGACATCCTCTTCGAGGAGATCGGCTGAGCCGGAGCAGCGCGCCTGCCCGGGCGCGACGCGGCCCGGCCTTCCGCTTTATCGGCACGGCGCGCCGTGGTAGGCTCCGCGCAGCGATGCCGATCTGACCGGGTTGGCCCCGTCCGGGGCCCCACAGCACGGAGGACACCATGACACCGATCACGCGACGCGCATTCCTGGCCGGCTCCGCGGCCGCGGCCACCACCCTCGCCGCGGGGCCCTATGTCCACGCCCAGAAGAAAGGGGGCCTGCTGCGGGTGGTGCCGCATGCGGACCTCAAGGTGCTCGACCCCATCTGGACCACCGGCTACATCACGCGCAACCACGGCTACATGGTCTTCGACACGCTCTTCGCCATGGACGCCACCCTCAAGGTCCAGCCGCAGATGGTGGACCGGTGGACGGCCAGCCCCAACAAGCTGAAGTGGACCTTCACCCTGCGCGACGGGCTCAAGTTCCACGACGGCCAGCCGGTGACGGCCGAGGACTGTGTGGCCTCCATCAAGCGCTGGGGGGCGCGCGATGCCCTCGGGCGGCTGCTGATGGCCTCCATCGGCAAGATGGCGCCCGTGGACAGGAAGACCTTCGCCATCGACCTGGAGCAGCCCTTCGGGCTGGTCCTCGAGGCCCTCGGGAAGCCCTCCAGCAACGTGCCCTTCATCATGCCGGCCCGCCTGGCCGCCACGGACCCCAACGAGCAGGTCAAGGAGATGGTGGGCTCGGGCCCCTACCGGTTCGCCGCGGCCGAGTGGCAGCCCGGCAACAAGGTCGTCTACCTGGCGAATGCCGACTACGTCCCACGCAAGGAGGCGCCCAGCGGGGCGGCCGGCGCCAAGCGCGTCTTCGTGGATCGCCTGGAGTGGCGCTACATCCCCGACGCCGCCACGGCCAGCGCCGCGCTGGAGGCCGGCGAGGTGGACCTCTGGGAGAATGTCCCGCTGGACTTCGCGCCCCGGCTCGAGAAGAACCCCGGGCTGGTGGTCTTCGTCACCGACACCCGCGGCAGCCAGGGCTGGCTCCGCCCCAACCATCTCCAGCCGCCGTTCAACAACAAGAAGGCGCGCCAGGCGCTCCTGCACATGGCGGACCAGAAGACCTACCTCGACACCGTCATCGGCAACGCCAAGTACTACAAGACCTGCCCGGCGATCTTCATGTGCGGCGGCACGCCCTACGAGTCGGCGGTGGGGGCGCCGAAGCAGGACCTCGAGAAGGCCCGCCAGCTCCTCAAGGAGTCGGGCTACGACGGCCGGCCCATCGTGGTGCTGGACCCGACGGACTCCCCCTATGCGCATGCCCCCGCGCTGGTGACGGCGGACCTCCTCAAGAAGATCGGCGCGGCCGTGGACGTGGCGGCCATGGACTGGTCGACCATGCTCGCCCGGCGCGCCAACAAGGGGCCCATGGGCCAGGGCGGCTGGAACATCTTCCACACCTGGTCCACGAGCCTGGACGTGATCACCCCCGCCGTGCACGCCGCTGTCGGCGGGGCCGGCGAGAAGGCCTGGTTCGGCTGGCCCACCAACGAGACCGTCGAGAAGCTGCGCGCGGACTTCGTCAGGCAGCCCGACCCGGCCAAGCAGAAGCAGATCGCCGAGCAGATCCAGCTCATCGCCTACGACGAGGTGCCGTATGTGTCCTGGGGGCAGTTCGTCGTCCCCAGCGGCTTCCGCAAGAACGTGCAGGGGGTCCTGCAGTTCGGCGCCACGCTGCTCTGGAACATCTCCGTGTAGCGCGCGAGGAGTCGTGCTCCCGCTGATCGCCCGACGGATCCTGGCCACCATCCCCGTCATGGGGGTGGTGGCCCTGACCGTCTTCGGGCTGCTGCACCTCACGCCCGGCGACCCGGCGGTCATCATCGCCGGGGACTACGCCACCACGCAGGACATCGAGCGGATCCGCGCCCGCCTGGGCCTCGACCGCCCGCTGCTGGCCCAGGCCGGTCTCTGGCTGGCCAGCGTGGCGCGGGGCGATCTCGGCGTCTCGATCTACTCGGGGCTCCCGGTGACCCGGCTCATCGGCCAGCGCGTGGGGCCCACCGCGGCGCTCACCGCGCTCGCCATGCTCATCTCCGTCACCCTGGCGGTCCCTCTCGGCGTGCTGGCGGCCTGGCGCCAGGGGTCGTGGCTGGACCGGGCCATCATGATCTTCTCGGTGTCCGGCTTCTCGATGCCCGTGTTCTGGCTGGGCTTCCTGCTGGTCTGGGTGTTCGCGATCCAGGCGGGCGTGCTCCCCGTGCAGGGCTATCAGCCGCTCGAGGCCGGGCCCTGGCAGTTCCTGCGCCACCTCGTCCTGCCGGCCGTGACGCTGTCGCTGGTCTACATGGCGCTCATCGCCCGCATGACGCGCGCCAGCGTGCTGGGCGTGCTCAGGGAGGACTACATCCGCACCGCCTTCGCCAAGGGGCTCGCGCCCCGCCGCGTGCTGCTGGCGCATGCCCTCAAGGCCGCCTCGCTGCCCGTGGTGACCATCATCGGCGTGGGCTTCGCCCTCCTCATCGGCGGCGCCGTCGTCACCGAGAGCGTCTTCGCGATCCCCGGGCTCGGGCGGCTGACGGTGGACGCCATCGTCCGGCGGGACTACCCAGTGGTCCAGGGCGTGGTGCTGGTGGTCTCCGGCGTCTACGTGCTGCTGAACCTCGTCATCGACGTGGTGTATGTCGTCCTCGATCCACGCATCCGGTACTGAGGGCGCGGCGGCGCCCCCCGGCGCAGACGCCCTCCCGGCCGAGGCGCGCGCGCGGCCGGGGCGCTGGCGCTCGGGCTTGCGCCTCCTCCGGCGGCAGCCCACGCTCCTGGCCGGGCTCGTGGCGCTCCTGCTCATCGCGCTCAGCGGCCTCGGCGCCGACCTCTGGTGGACGGCCGACCCGCAGGCCCTGCGCCCGGTGGCGCGGCTCCGGCCGCCGGCGGCCGAGCAGTGGTTCGGCACCGACCAGTACGGGCGCGACGTCTACTCGCGCACGCTCTACGGGGGGCGCATCTCGCTCGCGGTGGGCGCGGCGGTGGGCGTGACGAGCCTCTGCCTGGGCGTCGCCGTCGGGCTCGTCAGCGGCTACTATCGCCGCGTGGACACCCTCGTCATGCGGGTGATGGACGGACTCATGGCCATCCCGGCCATCCTGCTGGCCCTGGCCCTCATGGCCCTCATGCGCGCCAGCGTCAGGAACGTCATCATCGCGCTCGTGGTCCCGGAGATCCCGCGCGTGGTGCGGCTCGTGCGGGCCTCGGTGCTGAGCCTGCGCGAGCAGACCATGGTGGAGGGGGCGCGCGCCATCGGCGCCCGCACGCCGCGGATCCTCCTGCGCTACATCCTGCCGGCGCTGGTGGCGCCGCTCATCGTGCAGGGGACGTACATCTGCGCCTCGGCCATCCTCTTCGAGGCCTATCTCTCCTTCCTCGGCGCCGGCACCCCGCCCATCATCCCGTCCTGGGGCAATATCATGGCCGAGGGGCGCGCCTACGTGCAGCGCGCCTTCTGGATCATCCTCTTCCCTGG
Organism: Candidatus Rokubacteria bacterium GWC2_70_16; assembly: GCA_001788415.1. GTDB lineage: Bacteria > Methylomirabilota > Methylomirabilia > Rokubacteriales > CSP1-6 > UBA12499. The sequence goes on from MGBV01000202.1 coordinate 4,809, forward strand.
CGCCTTCCTGGCCCTCACCGTGCTGGCCGTCAACCTGGTGGGCGACGGCCTCCGCGACCTGCTCAAGGTGCGCTGAGGGTCGGTGCCTGGGCTATTGACGGCAGGCGGTTATCGTGCCATAAGAACGTATGGCCAAGAGGATGGCGAGCGGTGCCGCTCCCAGGCTGGCGCGGCGGGACGGAGGATCGCGCAAGGTCACCTACAGCCTGCCGGAGCCCGTGGCTAGCGAGGTCGACCGGCGCAGCGCAGGGTCAGAGCGAGGCAAGAGCCGACTCGTCGCCGAGGCTCTCTCGTTCTACTTCGCAGCCCAGGACCAGCGGGCGCTGGCGGTGCTGTACGCCGAGGCCGCCCAGGATCCGCAGTTCCAGGCCGACAACGAGGCCGTCCAGAGGGATTTCGCGCCGCTCGACCGCGAGGCGAGCGGGACCTTCCCGTGAGCATCCGGAAGTGGGACCTCGTCTGGGCGCTTCTCGACCCGGGCGTGGGACACGAGCAGGCCGGGCGACGGCCGGCGCTCGTCTTCTGCAACGACATCATCGCGGCTCCCATCGGCCTGGCCACCGTCCTGCCCCTCACCGCGTGGAAGGAGGGCCGGCGCGTGTACCCCACCGAGGTCCTCCTGCCTGCCGGAACCGGGGGACTGCCGGCGGCTTCACTGGTCCTCGCCCATCAGGTGCGCACGGTCTCGGCGCGACGACTCTCGACGGCCATCGGCTCGCTCGGGGACAGCGCCCTGCGCGGACAGGTGGCCGCGGCGCTCCGGCTCTGGCTGGACCTAGCGAGCGACTGACCCGGGCCGCGCGCGCCTCGACGACCATCCCGTCGCGATCATTTCCGCCCCGCGCGCTTCCCTCCGTGCTGGATCATGTCCAGCACCTTGTGGGACGTCACCCGGCGCGACACCTCCCGGTACGAGATCTGCTCCGCCTCCAGCAGCTCCTGGAGGCGGGCATCCATCGTGATCATTCCCTCCTTCCGGCCGGACTCCATCGTCGATCTCGCCAGGTGCATCTTGCCCTCCCGGATGTGGGCGGCCACGGCGGCATTGCGAATCAGGACCTCTGCCGCGAGGATCCGCCCCTGGCCGTCCCGCCGCGGAATGAGCTGCTGCGCGACGACTCCGAGCAGAGCGAAGGACAGCTGCATGCGGGCCTGCGTCTGCTGGTGCGGCGGGAAGACGTCCACGATCCGGTCGATCGCCTGGACCGCGTCGCTCGTGTGCAGCGTCGCGATCACCAGGTGCCCGGTCTCGGCGGCCGTGAGCGCCGCCGCGATGGTCTCGAGGTCTCGCATCTCGCCGATGAAGATCACGTTCGGGTCCTGACGCAGGACGTACTTGAGCGCG
>MGBV01000203.1 GCA_001788415.1 Candidatus Rokubacteria bacterium GWC2_70_16
TGGCCGTCACGATGAAGATCGCCACCAACCTGGGGCTCGCGGTGCAGATGGCGGCGTTCAGCGAGGCCGTGCTGCTGGCCGAGAAGGCCGGGATCGCGCGCGAGCGGGCCGTGGAGGTGCTGCTCCGGAGCGTCATCGCCTCGCCCATGGTCAAGTACCGCGGCCCGTTCGTCCTCGGCATGCCCGCCGAGGCGTGGTTCGATGTGGGGATGATGCAGAAGGACCTGGGGCTGGCGCTGGAGCTCGGGCGGCGGCTGGGCGTGCCGCTGCCCACCACCGCGCTCACCGGGGAGCTGCTCGCCGCCGCCCAGGGCCTCGGCCTGGGCCGCCACGACTTCGCGGTGGTCTTCGACGTGCTGGCGCACCTGAGTGGCTCGAACCCTAGCCCGAAGCCGATGACAGGAGACTAGACATGGCGCTGCCGACCTACGGGACCATGGGCGTGGACTGGGAAGAGCGCGTCAACTTCGACCGGCTGCGGCGCGAGCGCCTGGCCCGCGTGCGGGGGGCGCTCGACCGCTCGGAGCTGGCCGGCCTCCTCTGCTTCGACATGTACAACATCCGCTACATCACGAACACGACCATCGGGGAGTGGGCGCGCGACAAGCTCTCGCGCTTCACGCTCCTGCCGCGGGGGGACGACCCGATCATGTGGGACTTCGGGTCGGCGGCCCGCCACCATCAGCTCTACTGCCCGTGGCTCGGCGACCGCTCGCGCGCGGGCATCTCGCTCCTGCGTGGCGCCATGACGCCCGAGATGGGACGAGCCGAGGACCTGGCGCGGAAGATCAAGCGGGAGCTGGAGGCGCGGGGGCTCCACCGCGAGCCGCTCGGCGTGGACGTGATCGAGCTGCCGATCCTGGAGGCGCTGCAGAAGGAAGGGATCCGCGTCGTGGACGGCCAGCAGCTCATGCAGACGGCGCGGCGGATCAAGACGCGGGACGAGATCATCCTGCTCAACACGTCGGCCATGATGGTGGACGCCGCCTACGAGGAGCTCTACCGCGCCCTCAAGCCGGGGATCCGCGAGAACGAGCTGGTGGGCATCGCCGCCAAGACGCTCTACGACCTCGGGTCCGAGGATGTCGAGGCGGTCAACGCCATCGCCGGGGAGCGCTGCAACCCGCACCCGCATGTGTTCTCGGACCGCGTGCTGCGGCCGGGCGACCCCGCGTACTTCGACATCCTGCATTCCCACATGGGCTACCGCACGTGCTACTACCGGACGTTCGCCGTGGGGAGTGCCTCGCCGGCCATGGTGGACGCCTACAAGCGCTGCCGCGACATGCTGGACCAGGCCATCGCCATGGTCAAGCCCGGCATCACCACGGCGGACATCGCCGCCACGTGGCCCCGCGCCCAGGAGTTCGGCTTCCCGGACGAGGAGGCGTGCTTCGGCCTGCAGTACGGGCACGGCGTCGGGCTCTCCATCTGGGAGCAGCCCGTCATGAGCCGCCTCGTCTCCCTCGACCACCCGGTGGCGCTCGAGGCCGGCATGGTCTTCGCGCTGGAGAACTTCTGGCCCGCCTCCGACGGCTGGTCGGCGGCGCGCATCGAGGAGGAGATCCTGGTGACGGAGACGGGGCACGAGGTGCTGACGCGCTTCCCCGCCGAGACCCTGATCGTGGCGGGGACGCGGTACTGGACCGCGACGGGCCCCTTGCCCGGAACGCGCGAGCTGGACCCGACCCAGGCGCCGAAGCCGCGCCCCGGCTTCATCTGATCGGGGCCAGGCCCTCGCAATCCGCGCAGCCTTCGTGTACACTCCGCCGTGTCCTGTCCGGTCGGAGCCGGTCGGGCGTATTGGCCTTCACGCGACAGCATCAGCGCCAGGAGTGGACGATGCACCTGCCTGCACCTCGCCGGACGGCTTCGACGCCGCGTTCATGACCGCCCGCCAGAACTACGGATTCGAGCGAAGGCGGCGGGATCAGCTGCGGCGGGCCAAGCAGGAAGAGAAGCGGCTGCGCAAGACCGAGCGCACGGAGGCGGGGGTGGCGGGGCCCGAGATGGGCGAGGCGCCCGCGAGCGCCGCGCCGCAGGGCGTCTGGGAGTGGTTCTCTCCCAGCCGCAGCCGCACCGTCACCACCTCGACGGGGAGCCGCCCCGCCCCGGAGGAGCCCGACGACTGGATCCTGCTCACCGAGACCGCCGAGGAGTCCGCGCCCGAGTCCTAGCCGTGGCGCGGCCGGCCGCTGCCGCTATCCCGAGTCGACCTGCAGGGGGCGCTTCAGCGTGTCGCCGGGGCGAAGATTGAGGACGGCCTCGGGGAAGATGTCGGCCAGCCACTTCACGATGTCGTTGACCGTCACGATCCCGATGGGCCGGCGCTCCCCGTCCACCAGCGGGATCGTGCGGTGGCCCGCCGTGCTCATCCGGTTCACCGCGTAGCAGATGCGGTCCTGGGCGGAGAGCGCCTCGGGATCCGGCGTCATGACCTCGCCGAGCCTCGTCCTGCGCACGTCGCGCCCCTGACCCAGCACCCGGATCAGGACATCGCGCTCGGTGAAGATCCCGATGAGGCGCCCGTCGGTGTCCACGACGACCACCGCTGCCCGGTGGTTCTCGACCATGCGGTCGATGGCCTCCTGGACGGAGGCATCCGGAAGGAAGCGAATGGGTTCGCTGGGCGCCAGCAGATTGACCGTGTCGTTGAGGAGGGCTCCGTCGATCTTGCGGAAGTCCTGCTCGAGCGATTCGGAGTACTCGTCCATGAACTCGCTCATCTGCCCTTCCATCGCGACCTCCCGTGACTGGAGTCTAGGCGCGCCTGCGGGAGGAGTCAATCCGAGCTAGGACGGCCTCGGCGACGCGGTCCGGCTTGCCCTCGGGGGCGCCCGCGAGGAGCGGGAGCGCCGTGGAGCTCCACGGCGCCCAGCGCTGCCGGGTGGCCGCTGGGAAGAGGATCACCGCCGGGGCTCCCACCGCGGCCGCGACGTGGCTCACGCCGGAGTCGGCGCCGAGGAAGGCGGCGGAGGCCTGGAGGACGCCCGCGAGGAGCGGCAGGTCGGGCTCCACCAGCCTGAGGACCGGAGCCTCGCCCCGGGCTCGGTGGAGCGCCCCGTGGAGCGCGGCGGCCGCCTCGCTGTCGCCGGGGCCCTCGTGGACGACGGTGTGGCAGCCCGTGTCCCGGACCACGTCCCGGACCACCCGCGCCAGGTCTCCCGCCGGCCACCGCTTCCACGCCCCACCCGCTCCCGGGTGCACGGCGAGGATCGGGCGCCCCGGCCGGGCACCGAGTTCGGCGAGCGCCTCTCGCGCCTGCACCCGCCACGCGTCGGGGAGCGTGATGGGAGAGAGCGGGGGCGCCGCCGCCGCATGCCAGGCTCCGAGCGTCGCCAGCAGGTGCTCCCACACGGCGCCGGCGAAGGAGTCGTCGGGCACCGGAGCGGCGATGACCATGGAGGGGGCGAGAGCCCGGAGCCCGTCTGGATAGCGGGCATCGCTCGCGGCGAACCAGGAGACGACGCGGGCGACGCGCGAGAGACGGGCCGCCAGGGCGGGCGGCGGAGGCTCGCCGGCGAAGAGCGCCTCGAGGCCGAGGCCGTCGAAGGAGAGCGCCTCGTCCACCTCGCCTGCTCCGGCCAGCAGCCGGCCGATCCGGGGCTGAGCGGCCAGCGCGAGGCGGCAGCCGCCGTCGAGGCGCCTCAGCGCTCGGAGCGCCGGCACGGCCTGGAGCACATCGCCCAGGGCCCCGGGGTGGATGACGAGGATCTCGCGCTCGGTCTCATGCGCCATGGGTGGGCCTCCCCTATGCTACCCTCACGCATCTCATCGAGGAGGCCGTCCATGCGATTCGGGATCTTCACCGGGCTCACCGGCACCACGTGGGAGGACGTCGCGGCCCTCTGGCGCCACGCGGAGGCGACGGGGTGGGATGCCGCCTGCGTCACCGACCACTTCATGCCGAACACGCCGGACCGCCAGGGGGACGTGCTCGAGTGCTGGTCCACGCTGTCCGGGCTGGCCGCGCTCACCTCGCGCATGCGCGTGGGCACCATCGTCTCGGGCAACACCTATCGCCATCCGGCCGTGCTGGCGAAGACGGCCACGACCGTGGACATCATCTCCGGGGGCCGGCTCATCTGCGGCCTCGGGGCGGGGTGGCAGGAGAACGAGCACCAGGCCTACGGCATCCCCTTCTACACCGTCGGCGAGCGGCTCGGGCGGCTGGAGGAGGCCTGCCAGGTGCTCACGGCGCTCTGGACACAGCCCAGGGCGAACTTCACGGGCAAGTACTACAGCCTGGAGGACGCGCCGCTCATGCCCAAGCCCGTGCAGCGCCCGCATCCCGAGCTCATGATCGGTGGCGGCGGCGAGAAGGTCACGCTCCGCATCGCGGCGCGGTGGGCCGACCACTGGAATGCCTGGGGCGGGCCCGTGACCCTCGCGCAGAAGGGGAAGGTCCTCGAGGAACACTGCGGCGCCGTGGGCCGCGATCCCACCACCCTCCTACGCTCGGCGAACATGGTGCTGGCCATGACCGAGGATCCCGTGGAGATCGAGAAGGCGCAGCGCCTCTACATGGCCCGCCTCGGTGCCGACGAGGCCAAGGCGCGCGACACCGTGCTCGGCGGTAGCGTCGGCCAGATCCGCGACACCCTCGGCCGCCTCGCCGAGGCGGGCGTGGGCATGCTCTTCGTCCCCACCATGTTCCTGCCCCGCGACCGGCGCCCCGCGCTGGACCGCTTCATGTCGGAAGTGGCCCCGGCCTTCCGCGCGGTGGGCGACACCCCCCGCTGAAGAATCCTCTCAAGGGGCTTGCGCACGTCGATCGAGAAGAAGCGATCTGCGGCATGCCGTAGTCCTCGCCACTCTCGTCGACGATTCGCAGATAGCGGCGCCCTTCGGCCCCTTGATCGCGGATGACTCGGTACAGCTTCCCGATCTCGAGCGACGCGAGCCCCGGTCCGGTGGAGCGCGTTGTTGGGCGTCTTCTACGCCGGCGCCAGCTTCGCAACTCGAAGTTGCTTCCGACGCTGCTCGGCGTGCCAGAGATCGTACTGCGTTTGCTGGTTGAGCCAGCTCTCGGCGGACGTCCCAAAGGCAATCGAAAGACGGACCGCCATCTCTGGGCTGATCCCGGCCCGGCCATTCAGAATGGCGGACAGGGTCTTACGGCTGACTCCAAGCGCTTCTGCAGCCTGCGTGATGGTGACGCCAAGTGGCTCCAGACAAAGGCTCTTGATGATCTCGCCCGGATGGGGCGGGTTGTGCATACGCATCGCCGCTACTCCCTCAGTGATAGTCCTCGTAATCGACGGCGTCCGCTTCCTTGCCAACGAACTGGAACGTCACCCGCCAGCTGCCGCTCACCGACACGGCCCACGTGCCCTTGCGGTCGCCCCCGAGCCGATGAAGTTTCAGCCCCGGAAGCGCCATGTCTCGTGGCGAAGTGGCGGCACTCACCCGGCCCAAGATCAGACGCAGCCGTTCAGCATGTTGTGCCTGGACGCCGGCCTTTGAGCCGGTCTCGAAGAAGCTCGCTAACCCCTTGTGCCTGAACCGGCGGATCACTTAAGCCAGTGTAACCTAGAACGTTACGCGTAACAAGACGCCCCCGATGGTGCGGCGCGAAGAGTCCGCGCCATCGCATCGCTCAGCGGCCGGGGCGAGCAACGCGAGTCCCCGGTCCGCTGAAGCGTGAAGTTGGGCAGCCGTCGGTCATTCAACGACCTGATCCGCTCGGAGCAGCAGTGACGGGGGGATCGCGAGGCCGAGCGCCTTGGCGGTCTTCAGGTTGATGACCAGCTCGAACCTGGTCGCCTGCTCAACCGGAAGATCCGACGGCCTCGCACCTTTCAGAATGCGGGCAACGAACATCGCCGCCCTTCGGAACATCGCCTCACTGCTATTCGCAAAACTCATCAAGCCGCCTTCAGCGACGGCTTCCCTGCACGAACGCTGCTGCCAGCTTGTCGTGCTGTACCGGTGATCCCGGATCGAGCACGGCAACGCGGGGCAGCATCTTCGCCGGTTGCGCCTCCACGGGGAGCGGCGCGGCAAGTAGCAGCATGGCCAGGATAGCGGTGACGCTGGTGACCCTCGGCATCATTCGCCATCACTCCCGGGCTATCACCATCGTGGTCCGCACGGCTGGCCTGCCCACGGCGGGGCTGCAGACGCCGGCGGGGCCGCGGTTCAGGGCGGCAGCGTAGATCATGGTGGGGCTCACGGCTTGCCGGCACGCTGCCGCCAGTGGGCGCTGATCTCGCCGAGCGTGGCCACCCAGATGCGCGGGGTGTGGCGGACATGGTCCACCAGCTCCCGCAGGCAGGCCAGCCGCGAGGGTCGGCCGATGATCTGCGGGTGGAAGGTGAAGTTGGTCACGCCCTGGGCCTCGGTGATGCCGTCGAACTCGGTGATCCATCCCTGGAGCACCGGCCCCGGCGCCTGGATGCTCCGCTGCCCCGTGAACAGGAAGAAGGGGGCATCGTCGAGCACCCAGGACACGGGGATCTCCACCAGCGAGCGCCCCTCGATGGGCGGGTGCAGGTAGGGCGTGAGGCTGTCCATCATGTTGGACGAGTAGTCGAAGCCGTGGCGGGTGACGAGCCCGAGGGTGCTCGCGGAGAACTGCCACGCAGGCGCGCGGTAGCCCACGGGGCGCTTGCCCGCCAGCGGCGTCAGCACCTCGAGGCTCTTGAGGAGGATGGCCTCCTCCCGGTCGGGAGTCAGCTCGCTCACCCGCTCGTGCTCGTCCCCGTGGCAGCCCACCTCGTGGCCGGCGCCGGCGATGGCCCGGACGGCGTCGGGATAGTGGCCGGCGACCCACGCGGGGATGAAGAAGGAGGCGCGGATGCCCGCCAGGCGCAGGATGTCGAGGATCCGCGGCAGCGCTTCCACCGGGCCGAAGCGCCCCTGGGAGAGCGTCACCGGCTCGCGGATGCCCCGCGCCATCCAGAGCGTCTCGGCGTCGAGGTCGAAGGTGAAGGCGCAGGCGGCCCGTGTATCCCGGGGCCAGCGGGGCGGCGTCCCAGCAGGGCCTGGTGGGGCAGTCATAGGTGAGGCTCATAGTAGCCGGCTTGGTTGTAGTATGAAAGAGGCCATGCAGCGCGCCCTGGAGCACATCCGCCGCCTGGAGGAGAACATCAGCCGGGCCCTCGTCGGCAGGACGACGCTCGGCGCAGCGCTGACGGAGCCTCTATCCCGCGCGGGTTCTTGTCGCCGATCGGCTGCAGGGCCATGCCACGGCAGTGCCGACTGCGGTGGCGGACGTAGGGCTGCCACGAGGTGAGGATCGTCCGCGATTACCGGGAGGTGCCGGTCCGCATCACGGACGAGCGGCTGGCCCACGTTCTCGATCACCCGGAGATGGTTGGCCTGGAGGGGGCCATCGAGGAGACCCTACGCAATCCTGAACGGGTCGTCGTGTCCGTTCCCGACCCGCAGTCCGTGCTGTACTATCGCTTCTATCCGGGGACGCGGGTTGGTGACAAGTACCTGTGCGTCGTGGTCAAGTTCCGGGAGGATGCGTTTCTTCCGACCGCGTACCTCACCGACAAGGTGAAACGAGGAGTTCAGTTATGGCCAAGAGAAGAGTGAAGATCTGGTATGACCAGGAAGGCGACTTCTTGGAGGTGATCTTCGATGAGAGCGCCGGGCACTTTCGTGAGACGTCGAGCGAGCACGTGATGGAGAAGGTGGACGCGGACGGTAACATCGTGGGCTTCTCCGTCCTGAAGGTCAGTGCCCTGAAGGACGCACCGATCGAGGTGGCGCTGTGAGGGGACGGTGGCGACGGACCCGCGAGGCTCGCGCCCGAGCTCTCTTTGGTATGCCGCACGGACCCGGCCACGAGACCGTGTGATCTCCCGGAGGCCAGGCCGGCATTTGTTGCGCGGCACGGAAGCGGTTTCACTCTCGATCTCTTGCCGGTCGATCGGGCCCGGCTCACCACGGTCTGTCGGAAGGCTGGCGATCGATGCTGACCTGCCAGTCAGTCTTCATTTCAACCTCGCCCACCGTCCGGGCGCCGGAGCGATCAACGAGGTAGATCCGTGCCACGCGCGCCTGATGCGGCCGCGTCGGTGAGGGCGTCACGGCGACCACATAGGTCTTCCCGCCGGTCCGCATGAAGAGCAGGCCTTCGCGGGCGCCCGAATCTTCCGGCCAGCCGGGCCAGCGCTTGCGGGGATCGACGGGGCGGAACACGGCCCCGTCGGCTACGAGCACTTCGTGACCGATCCCCCAGCGGGGGCCGAACCACTGCATGAGGACAAGCTCCGGCTTGCCGTCATTGTCCACATCGACGAGAAGGCCGGGATGGCCGCGATACAGGTTCAGGATCTCCGCATCGCCGATCTGGAGGCTCGCGAGCGGCACCTCGCGGACAGCGGCGGCATCGGACGAGAGCGGCTCGGTCGCCTCCTCGCGCACTGACGGCCACTTGCGAGCGTCCCGCGCCACGGCCCGGCAGACTGGTTCCTGGCAGGTGGACGTGATCCGAGCCGGTCCCGGCTGCCGCGAGATCCGGCAGAGCCTCCGGGCCTTGCCGTCTGGCTCGACGGGGTTGACGCTGGACCGAAACGGGCCGTACCAGAGGAGGAAGTTCTTTCCCGCGTGCCGCAGTGTCAGGATGGTGTCATCGCCGCAGATCGTTGCCTCGCCACTCAGGTGGAGGAGCACCTCGTAACCCCCAACGGCCTTGCGCTTGAAGAAGTAGCTCGTCTCGCAGGCTGCGGTTCCGGCCACTGCGGTGAATCGCACATCGTCAACGCCGTCGTTGTCCAGATCGACGAGCGAGACCGTCCAGTTGAGCCCCTTGAGGTTCGGGAAGTCCTGGACTGTGGGATAGCTCCAGCCGGCCGGGGTGGGGCGTGATGGCTCGTATGCGCCGATGGGCTTCTCGGGGCTGGACGATCGGAGGTGGACCGATGTCGGGGCGACCTTGAGCAGGGCGGCCGCGTCCTGACAGACATCCCCTTCCGTTTTCTGGGGAGCCTTCTGCCCATTGGCGTCGCCGGCCAGGCAGAATGCGAGCGCGGCGGAAAGGGCCAAGGGAAGCGAGACGCGGCGCGCAAGAGGCAAGATCGACATTGTCGAACCCCCCAGCCCGCTCCGGCCGCTGCCAGCCGATCGGGCCCGCTTCAGCACCATGCGGGAAAGCGTGGGGCGGGCTCCGCCCGCTCTGGGTCATGCGCGAGGGTGATAATAGCCGAAACGCTCCGGCGCTGGAAGGGCGAGGCCAGCCAGGCGGATGAGGGGCTTCCCCCGAGCGCAGCGAGGCCGGCGAGGCGCGGCCGGCGGCCCCGGGCCGGGTTGGTTGTACTATTGAGGGTGACATGAGGCAAGCCCTGGACCAGATCCATTGCCTCGAGGAGAGCGTCGGCCGGGCCCTGGTCGGCAAGCCCGAGGTGGTGCGCCTGGCGGTGATCGGGCTCCTGGCGCGCGGCCATCTCCTCATCGAGGACGTGCCCGGGGTCGGCAAGACGACCCTCGGCGCGGCACTGGCCCGCTCAATCGGCTGCGGCTTCCAGCGCATCCAGTTCACCTCCGACATGCTCCCCTCGGATGTCATCGGCGTGTCGATCTACCAGCCCGAGAAGGGCGACTTTGTCTTCAAGCCCGGGCCGCTGTTCACCAACATCGTGCTGGCCGACGAGATCAACCGGACGACGCCCAAGACCCAGTCCAGTCTCCTCGAGGCCATGAACGAGGCACAGGTCTCCCTCGACCACGCCACGTACCCGCTGCCGCGCCCTTTCATGGTGTTGGCGACCCAGAACCCGCGCGAGTACGAGGGGACCTTCCCGCTGCCCGAGTCGCAGCTCGACCGCTTCCTGCTCAGGATCCGGATCGGCTACCCGGAGGCTCCCGACGAGAAGGCGATCCTGCGCGGCGCGGGGGGCGCCCCGCAGGAGAGCATCGAGCCCGTGCTGAGCGCGCGGGAGGTGCTGGCGCTCCAGGAGGAGGCCGAGCGGGTGCGGGCCGAGGAGTCGGTGCTCGACTACCTGATGGCGCTGGTGGCGGCCACGCGCGCCTCGCCGCTCCTGACCCTCGGCGCGAGCCCGCGGGGCTCCATCGCGCTGCTGCGCGCGGCGCGCGCCCGGGCGCTCTGCGACGGGCGAGACTATCTCGTGCCCGACGACATCAAGGCGCTGGCGGTGCCGGCGCTGGCCCACCGCGTGATCGTCAAGGCGGCGCTCGGCCAGGCCGGCGGCGGCGCGGACGGCGAGTCCATCCTCCGCGCCCTGGTGCAGGACACTCCCGTCCCCCGGTAGCCCGCGTGTCAGTGGACCAGGCGCCCCGATTACAGCATCTCGTGCATCTCTGGCGTCGGCTGAGACCGCGGCGCACCATCTGGCCGACCCGGGACGGGTGGTGGTGCCTCTTCTCCGCCATGGGCCTCGGCGTGGCGGCCATCAACACGGGCAACAATCTCCTCTACCTCCTCTCCTCGATGCTGCTGGGGCTGGTGGTGGTCTCCGGCGTCCTGTCCGAGGCCGTGATGCGCGGGCTGCGTCTGACGGCCATCCTGCCGGAGGAGTTCCACGCCGGCCGCCCCGCCCTGGTGGGCGCCACGGTGGCGAACCGCAAGCGGCGGATCCCCTCCTACTCGATCAGCATCGAGGCCCTGGGGCGCGGCGGGCCCGGCCGCGTCGTCTACCTGCCGCGGCTGCCCGCCGGCGACGAGCGCGTGGTGACCTGGGAGGTGACCCTCGCCACGCGCGGGCGCCATCGCCTCCCCGGAGTCCGCGTCACCACGCTGTTCCCCTTCGGCGTCTTCCTCAAGGCGGGGCAGGTGATCCTCCAGGCGGAGGTCCTGGTCTACCCGGCGCTCGCTCCCGTGCCCGCGCATCTGCTGCGGCGCATCGGCGGCAGCGGGCCGGCGCAGACGCGCCGTCGCGGGCGCGGCAGCGATCTCCACAACCTGCGCGACTACCGGCCGGGCGACGATCCCCGGCTCATCCACTGGCGGAGCAGCGCCAAGACCCAGGCCCTCACGGTGCGCGAGCTCGAGGCCGAGACCAGCACGGACACGCGCATCGTGCTCGACGGGACAGGCGCGGGCGACCCCGCCCGGCTCGAGGCGGGGCTGTCCGAGGCCGCCTCGCTGGCCTGCCATCTCCTGCGCGCGGGGGCCATGGTCGAGCTCACTGGTCCCGGCCTGCTGGTCCCGCTGGCGCGCGGGCGCGGGCAGGAGCGCCGGATCCTCACCGCGCTCGCATTGTACGAGCCACGACCCCTGGGAGCCGGGCCCGGCCTCGCCAGCGTGGCGGCCCGGGAGGGCGCGATGCTGCGCGAGATCCGCATCGGGATCGGCTGAGATGCCCCCGACGGTGGCCGTCCGGATCGCCGCCTATCTCCTGGTGGCCGACGGGCTGGCCGCCCTCTTCCTGGCGGGGCTGATCGGCCCGCTGGGGCTCGCGGTGGTGGGCGCGGGGCTCCTCCTCTCCTGGTGGCAGGAGCCGCTGCGGGCGCGCGTGCGTACCCCAGGGCTCGGCGCGGCCCTGGTCGGGGCCGCCGCCATCGCCTCCGCGGCGGATCTCCTCTTCCTCGCCGACACGCTCCTGGACGGCCTGGTGCACCTCCTGCTCTTCCTCGTGCTGGCCCGGCTCTTCACGCTGCGCGCCCCCGGCGACAGCCGGGTCGTGGCCTTCCTGTCCTTCTTCATGCTGGTGGCCGCCTCCTCGGGCGCCTTCGGCGTGGGCTTCCTCTTCGTCTTCGTCGCCTGCCTCCTGCTGTCCACGTGGATGCTCCTGCTCCAGCACGTGCTCGCCGAGTCGGAGCCGCAAGCGAGCCGCGTCATCGTCGGCATCTCGCCGCAGCTGGCCTGGGGGCGCGGGCTCCTCGGGCTGGCTGCCGGCGCCGCCGCCGCCACGCTGCTGATCACGGCCGCGCTGTTCTTCGTCATCCCGCGCGTCGGGCTGGCGGCCTTGCCCTTCAGGGCCAAGCTCGGGCCGCTCGTCACCGGCTTCACCGATCGCGTCGAGCTGGGGGCCTATGGCCAGATCGAGACCGACGCGAGCATGGCCATGCGCGTGCACATCCCCGAGGGCATGGGGGCGGTGGAGGCGATCCCCAACCTCCGCTGGCGGGGGATCGTCTTCGACGAGTTCGACGGGCGGGCGTGGACCGTTGGCCAGCCGGACCGGATGACGGTCCCCCGCTCCATGACCGCCGACTTCCGGCTCGGCGGCTATCGGGGGCGCGGCCGGATCCTCAGGCAGGAGTTCTTCCTCGAACCCATTGGCACCGACATCATCTTCGCCGCGCCCCGCATCCTGCGGCTCGAGGCGCGGGCGCGGGAGATCACGGTGGACGACATGGGCAGCGTCTCCATCGCCCAGCCCTCGGCGCGGCTTCACTATGTCGTCGAGTCGGAGCTGGAGGCGCCGCGCGCAGGGGTGCCGGACGCGTGGGGCTTCGCCAGTGCCGACACCCCGGCCTTCGCGCGCTACCTCCAGCTGCCGCCGCTTCCCGCGCGCATCCCCGCGCTTGCCCGCGAGGTGACGGCGGGCAGCCCCAACCCCTACGAGGCCGCGCTCCGGCTCAACGAGCACCTGGCCCGGGAGTTCGCCTACACGCTGGCGCTCGAGCGGCGGACGGCGCTGCCGCCCCTCGAGGAGTTCCTCTTCGTGAGGCGCGCGGGCAACTGCGAGTACTTCGCCGCCTCCCTGGCCGTGATGCTCCGCTCGCTGGGCGTGCCCGCGCGGGTGGTGGGGGGATTCCAGCGCGGGGAGTGGAATCCCTACGGCCGCTACTTCGCGGTGCGGATGCGGGATGCCCACTCCTGGGTCGAGGCGTATTTCCCGAGCGCCGGATGGCTCGGCTTCGACCCCTCCCCGCGGGTTGCGGCCGAGGCCGGGCAGAGCACGCTGGCGCTCTATCTCGACGCGCTGCGCATGCGCTGGTACCGCTACGTGATCAACTGGAGCCTCCGCGACCAGGTGGAGGTGGCCGTGAGCATCCGGCGCCAGGCGGGGAGCTGGGGGACATGGCTGGCCTCGCTGCGCGAGGCCCGGATCCCCCGCGCCGTCTGGCCGGTCACGGCCCTCCTGGGGGCCGCAGCCGTGGCCCTGGCGCTGTACCGGGGCCGCTCGACGCCGGCAGCCCGCGCGGCGCGCCGGATGCCGCGCTTCTACGCCCGCGCCCTCCGCGCCCTGGCCAGGCGCGGACTGAGACCCTTGCCCGCGGAGACCGCGCGCGAGTTCTGTGCCCGTGTCGCCGCCGCGGCCCCGGGCTGGGCCGAGCCCGTCGCCGGAATCACCGCCGCCTACGAGGGCGCCCGCTTCGGCGCCGTGGCCCTGACGGCGGCGGAGGAGGCGGCTCTCGAGGGCTGGCTCACCGCCCTGGGTCGTCCGCGCGCGGGCTGAGACCGGGCTCCCCCGCGGCGTCCTGCGCGAGCCGGTTGGTCAGGAGCACGCGCGTCCCGCTGCGGCCGACCACCTCGCCGGGTAGCCCGTCGAGACGGCCGCGCCAGTGGGGGAGGTGGCTCTCCTCGGTGACGAGCCAGACTGGGGCCCCGGCGCGCCATCGCCTGACGATCTCCTCCTCCTCGACGAAGCGCTCGGCGCCCACGCCGCGGGAGCGCGTCGCGAACTCCGTCTCGGCGCGATGGACCCACCGCAGGGGCGCCTCCGTGTAGAAGCTCAGGCTGCTGGCCCGGTGGCTCGGGCCGTCGAAGACCACGAGCCCGGTGGCGGCGCCCTGCGCCTCGAGCGCCGCCCCGATGGACTTGAGCCCGAAGTACGGCGCCACCGCCTGCATCCCCACCATGGCCGCCAGCAGGAGCGGCAGCGTGCCGAGCGCCACCGGCAGCCAGGACCAGTGGCGCGTGCGCCGCCGCGCCGCCAGGGCCAGCCCGGCCGCTCCGCCCAGGAAGAGCCCGCCGCCCACGGGAAGCAGCAGCGGGGCGAGAGGCGCCCACTGGGCCGAGGCGATCCCCGACACGGCGCCGCGGATGCTGTTTCGCGCCTCGAAGGGGGCGCTCGCCGCTCCCGCGCTCGATCCGCCAGCGCCCACGGCGAGGCCGAGGCCGGCGGCAGCCAGGCCGAGCGCGGCGAGCGCCGCCAGGGCGAGGCCGAGGGCCCAGGCTGAGGCGCGCCCCTCGGCCTCGTCGTCCCAGGCGCGGCCCAGCAGGAGCGCGAAGGCGGGCCAGGCCGACATCGTGTAGTAGTCCTGCCGCTGTCCGGCCAGGCTGACGCCCGCCGCGATGGCCAGGAGCCAGAGGACAGGCAAGGCCGCCGCCGGATGCGACACCCGCCGCGAGCGCATCAACAGAGCCGGCGCCGCGAAGAGCGCCCACGGGAACCACCAGGCGAGGTGCTGGAGCCAGAGCATCGCGAGGGGCGTGGGCGCAGAGTCGCGGGGGAAGTGGGTGTCCAGCACGTGGCCGACCTGCTCGTTGACGAGGTTGTCGCGCAGGTAGCCGGGGAACTGCGTCTCGATGTAGAGCGGCCAGGGCAGGAGGAGGGCGAGGAAGAGCCCCACGCCTGCGGGGCGGGCGAGCGGATGCAGCGACCGCCAGAGCGCGGGTCGGATCGCGGCGGTGGCCAGGACGATGCCGGCAGGCAGCAGCAGCCCGTGCAGCCCCTTCGACAGGCAGGCCAGCGCGGCGGCCACCCAGGCGGCGCAGGCCCACCGGCCGGCATGCGCGGACTTCTCCACGGCGCGCACCACGCAGTAGAGGGTGGAGGCGATGCCGAGCGCGAGGAAAGGCTCGGGCATGATGAGCTTGCCGAGCCCCACCGTCCCGAAGGACGTCCCGAGCACCACCGCCGAGATCGCCGCGCGCCGCGAGCCGTGGAGCCGGGAGGCGAGGGCCCAGGTCACCGCCATGAGGCCTGCGAGGGCCAGCGCCGTGGGGAGTCGCGCGGCGAACTCGCCATGGCCGAGGAGGCGGAGCGAGAAGGCGGTCAGCCAGTAGACGAGCGGCGGCTTCTGCAGCCTGGGGACGCCCTCCAGCGTGGGGACGAGCCAGTTGCCGGACTCCACCATCTCCCAGGCCGTGGTCGCGTACTGCCCGGGCAGCTCGTCGAAGACGTCGGGGATGCCGGCGGTGGCAAGGTGGAGCAGCGCCACCCCGACCACGAGCGCCAGCACGAGAGGCTCCGCGCGCGGGAGCATCCTAGCGGAGGCGCTGATGCTCGACGAGGAGACAGCGGTCCTGCACGACCTGGATCCCTGCCCGGGCGAGCGTCTCGGCCGCCTCGTGGTGGGTGATGCCGAGCTGCAGCCACACCACTCGCGGTCTGGCGGCGAGGATGTCCGGCAGATGCGGCGGGATGTCGCGGGGGCGCCGGAAGACGTTGACCATGTCCACGGGAGCCGGGACGTCCGCGAGCCGGTGGAAGACCGGACGGCCGAGGATCTCCGTCGCCTCGGGGTAGTACACGGGCACCGGGACGATGTCGTACCCCTGGGCGGCCATGTAGGCCGGCACGTAGAAGGCGGGCCGGTCCCGCCGCGTCTCCGGCTTGATGCCGAGGACAGCGATACGCCGGCACCCGCGCACGATCCGCGCGATGCCGTCCGGGTCCGCCACGAGGTTCTTCCGCCAGTCGCTCACGCCACGAGTCTAGCATCCCCCGCGACTGTGATAGCGTGAGGGCGGGAGGAACCGGTCCATGCCGATCCGGATCACCCGCGTCTACACGCGCACCGGCGACAGGGGAGACACGGCCCTCGTGGGGGGCCGGCGCGTGGCCAAGGACTCCCCGCGCATCGAGGCCTACGGCACCGTGGACGAGCTGAACGCCGTCGTGGGGCTGGCGCGCGTCTTCAACGCCGAGCGGCTCAAGAGAGGGAAGGACCATCGCTGGCTCGACGAGGTGCTCCGGCGCCTGCAGAACGAGCTGTTCGACCTGGGGAGCGAGCTGGCGACCCCCGAGGACGCGGCCTACGAGGGCATGCACCGCGTGGGCGAGGCCGAGGTGACGGGGCTCGAGCGGCTCATGGACCAGTGCCAGAAGACCTTGCCGCCGCTCAAGTCGTTCGTGCTCCCGGGCGGCGGCCGCGTCGGCGGCTTCCTTCACCAGGCGCGCACGGTGTGCCGGCGCGCCGAGCGGCATATCCTGGCGCTCTCGCGCGTGGAGCCCATGAGCGAGTGGCCGCTCACGTACGTCAACCGGCTGAGCGACCTCTTCTTCGTCCTCTCCCGCTGGGTGGGGCTGCGCCTCGGGGAGACGGAGTACCTCTGGGAGCGGGGGCTCGCATCTCATGCGAGGCGCAAGCGCTAGCCAGGCTGCTGAACAGGGCCCATCTGCGGAGGTACGGCGCCCTCAGCCGCACGCTCAACGTGGCTCGCTCACGCTCGCCCGGATCTCCGGATCCGCTCACCTCGCCTCCGGCTCGGCTCGCCAAGCGGAGTACGCCTCTCGCGTGCGGCTGTCGGCCGCCGCCCCGCACCTGGGCCCTCTTGAGCAGCCTGGGAGTGTGTGAGCCCCCTGCTGGGCAGCCGCCTGGCGGGTACGCGATCCGGCGGGCGACGCCGGCGGATCACGACGCCGTGGCCCGCGAGCTCGCCGCCTATCTCGACTTCCTCGGCGAGCCGCTCGACGGCGACGGGCTCGACCGCGACATCGCCCGCTGGCAGGAGGCCTACGACGGCGCGCGGGGAGTGATGCTGCTCGTCGTGGATCCCGCGGCCGCGGTGGTGGGCACGGCGGCTGTCCGGCTCCTCGCGCCGGGCATGGGCGAGCTCAAGCGCATGTGGATCCGGCCGGAGCACCAGGGGCGCGGCCTCGGCCGGCCGCTCATGGACGCCTGCCTCGGCGAAGCCCGCGGCCTCGGCTGCCATCGCCTGCGGCTCGACAGCGAGCGGCGCCTCGAGGCGGCCGTGCACCTCTACCGCGCCTACGGCTTCACCGAGATCGCCGACTACAACGGCAACCCGCGGGCCGAGCTGTGGATGGAGGCGCGCCTCTGAGGAGGCGGTGCGGTCAGGCCTTCCAGGTCCCCCAGCGGCCGTTCTCCACGGCCGCGAGGAACTCGCCCACGTGCAGGTTGAAGGCCCCCGGCTCCTCGATGTTGGTGGTATGCCCGCTCATGGGCAGCACGAGGAGCCCGGCGTGGGGGATGCGGCGCTTCATGAAGAGGCCGGGCTCGAGGCACGGCTCGTCCTGATCGCCCACCACGATGAGGGACGGGACCTCGAGCCGAGCCAGTTCCGTTTCAAGTTCAAAGATGGTTTTCCGCTTCATCTGCACCCCGCGCATCGTGAAGGCCGAGCCCTGAGGCGAGTGCTCGCGCAAGTGGGCCAGGAACTCCGCCCAGCCGCGCGGGTCCTTCTCGGCGAAGCCGCGGCGGGACGCGAGCGAGGCGAAATGGTCGGCGGCCGCGCCCGCGCCCTGCTCGAGGAAGAGCCGGGCCGTGCGCTCCGAGTCCTTGAGGAAGGTCTCGCGCCCCACCGTGCCGCTGCCGCACGCGCAGATGATGAGGCTCGCGGCCATGGCCGGATGCGCGATGCCGAAGTTGAGCGCGATGTTGCCGCCCATGGAGAGCCCGCCCACGTGCGCCCGCGCGATGCCGAGGTGGCGCAGGAGGGCCGCTAGGTCCTCCACGAGGAGATCATTGGCGTAGGCCGCCGGGTCCGTCGGGACGGATGACGGCGGGTAGCCGCGGTCGTTGTAGGTGATGACCCGGTAGCGGCGCGAGAAGTAGCGCACCTGCGCCTCCCAGGAGCGGTAATCGCCCGCGAACTCGTGGCTCCAGACGAGCGGGAAACCCTGGCCTGTCTCCTCGTAGTACAGCTCGACCCCGTTCACGCGCGCGATGGGCATGTGGCCTCCGGAGATGAGGAAGTCGTGTGCTACACTGCCTCGGCTCTAGCACGCGCGCCTCGCTTGACGCAAGTCCCTGACAAGGAGGGTTCGTGGACCCCGTCCGGTCGCTCGCAGAGGCCCCCCGCGGCATGGTCGCCTCGCCCCACAGGCTGGCCTCGCAGGCCGGCGTCGAGGTCCTCGCAGCGGGCGGCTCGGCGGTGGACGCCGCCATCGCCACGAGCGCCGTGCTCTGCGTCGTCTACCCGCACATGACGAGTGTGGGCGGGGATGCCTTCTGGCTCATCCACGACGCCCGGCGGGGTGGCGTGCGCTTTCTCAACGGCGGCGGCCGGGCCGCTGCCGCCGCCGCGCTCGACTGGTTCGCCTCCCGCGGGCTCGACGAGATTCCGCTTCGCGGCATCGTGCCCGCGACCCTCACCGTGCCCGGGGCGGTGGACAGCTGGTGCCAGGCGCATGCGGCTTCCGGGCGGCTGACGCTCGGGCGGGATCTGGCGCCGGCCGTCACGCTGGCGCGCGACGGCTTCGAGGTGTCGGAGCGGCTCGCGCGCTGGACCGGCGAGGCTGCCGGGGATCTCGCGCGCGACCCCGGGGCGGCGGCCATCTTCTTGCCGGAGGGGCGGCCGCCCCGGGCCGGGCAGCGCCTGGCCAACCCCGACCTGGCGCGGACGCTCACGGCCATCGGGGCCGGGGGGCGCGCCGCCTTCTACGAGGGCGAGGTGGCCCGGGAAATGGGCCGCCATGCCCGCGCGCAAGGGGGTTTCTTCACCGAGAGGGACTTCTGGGCCCAGCGGGCCCGCTGGGGCGAGCCGCTGTCCGGGAGCTACCGCGGCGTCACCATCTACGAGACGCCGCCCCCCACCCAGGGGCTGGCCGTGCTCGAGATGCTGAACCTGCTGGAGCCGTACGACTTGGGGGCCATGGAGTACCTCGGCCCCGATCACGTCCATCTCCTCGTCCAGGCCAAGATGCTCGCCTACCATGACCGCGACAGGCTGCTGGCCGACCCCGACTTCGCGAAGGTGCCGGTGGAGCGGCTGCTCTCGCGCGCGTATGCCGACGAGAGGCGGCGGCACATCAACATGGGGCGGGCCCTGGCATGGGACGGCGTGCCGGCCCCGGGGAGCCTGGCCGGCGACACCGTCTACGTCTGCGCGGTGGACGCCGAGGGCAATGCTGCCTCGCTGATCCAGAGCCTGTACGGGATCTACGGCTCGGGCATCGTGGCCGGGAGCACCGGTGTCGTGCTCCAGAACCGCAGCGCCTACTTCTCGCTGGACCCGGCCCACCCGAACCGCCTCGAGCCGGGGAAGATCCCGTTCCACACGCTCATCGCCTCGCTGGCCTTCCGCGGGGACCGGCTCTGGCAGGCCTTCGGCTGCATGGGCGCCGACGGCCAGCCGCAGATCCACCTGCAGGCCTATACCGCCATGATCGACTTCGGCCGGAGCCTCGCCGAGGCGCTGGCCTCGCCGCGCTGGCTGTCCGGACGCTTCGTGCTCGGCGACCCGCGCGACCTCCTCAACATGGAGGGGCGCTTCCCGGAGCACACCGTCGCCGAGCTCGAGCGGCGCGGCCACCGCATCAACCGCTGGGGCGCGTGGAGCGAGCTGGCGGGACACGCCCACGGCATCACCATCGACCCGGACCGCCGCACGCGCCTCGGCGCCGCCGACCCCCGCAGCGACGGCGCGGCGCTGGGCTGCTAGTGCCGGGCCAATGAACGTCGCCATACTTCGTTCTCGGTCGGCGCGGGCGCTCAACGTACAGCCAGTACGCCTCGCGCCCGCCGCTTCGCTCACCTCCCGGCTTCGCTCGCCTCGCCTTCGGCTGCGGCTCGCCCCCCAATCCTCGGGCCTGGTCTGGCTCGTTCCTTGGCCCGGCACCGTGCGGGGGCACGCGTGGAGCGGGCGAAAATCGCTGGAGGCGCACTACCGGGCGCGGCGCGTCACCGTGGAGGCGAGATGAGCTACCAGGTCTACGCGCTCAGGTACGCCGAGAAGGACCTCAAGGAGTGCCAGTTCTTCTTCCGGGAGGCCTCCCAGGCGCCCCTCACGCTTCACTACTACCTCTGGGTGATCCTCGGCGGCCCCCATCCGCTCGTGGTGGACACGGGGTTCGCCGCCGCCGAAGCCCAGCGGCGCGAGGCGCGCAAGTGGGTGAGCCCCGCCGAGATGCTGGCGCGCGTGGGCGTGAAGGCGGCGGAGGTGCCGGTCACGCTCATCTCGCATCTGCACTGGGACCACTGGGGCGGCCGTGGCTTCTTCCCTGGCAGCCAGTTCTGGGTGCAGCGCGAGGAGCTGGCGTTCTGGACCGGCGTCGGCGGCCAGTACGAGGTCTTCCGCATGTTCGCCATCCCCGAGTCGCTGGCGGAGCTGGTGCGGCTCAACTACGCCGGCCGCGTCCGGCTCGTGGAGGGCGAGGTGGAGGTCCTGCCCGGTGTGACGGCCCACTGGGTGGGCGGGCACACGGCGGGGCTGCAGATCGTGTCGGTGCCCACGGCGCGCGGCCGCGTCGTGCTGACCTCGGATGCCTCCCACTACTACCGGAACATCGAGCGCCGCGATCCCGTGCAGATCGTGACGAGCCTGCCGCAGATGCTCCGGGGCTTCGACAGGATCGATGAGCTGGCCGGGGCGAGCCGGCTCGTGGTGGTGGGCCACGACCCCGAGGTGGCGAGGCGCTTCGACGAGGTGGAGCCCGGGATCGTCAGGATCGCGTAGCCTACCCCATCAGCTCCCTGCGAACCAGCGCGGCGCCCCCGGCCAGCGCCCGGAGCTTGCCGCGGGCCACCTCGCGCGAGAGCGGCACCATCCCGCAGTTGGTGCAGGGGGAGATCCGCTCCGGGCGCACGTGCTTCATGGCCTCCCGGATCACCGCCGCCACCTCCTCCGGCGTCTCGATCCTGTCGCTGGCCACGTCCACGGCGCCCAGGAGGATGTCCTTGTCGCCGAGGAGGCCGATGAGGGAGATCGGCACGTGCGAGGCCGCGCACTCGAGCGAGACGCCGCCGATCCGGCTCCGGGCCAGGAGCGGGAAGGTCCGCTCGTACTGCCGCCACTCGCTGCCGAGCGTCTGCTTCCACTCGGTGTTGGCCTTGATGCCGTAGCCGTAGCAGATGTGCACCGCCGTCCGGCAGGAGAGGCCCGCCACGGCGCCGTCCAGCGCCTCGACGCCCCAGTCCCGCACCTCGTCCATGTAGACGTTGAAGGCGGGCTCGTCGAGCTGGATCATGTCCACGCCGAGCGCCTCGAGCTCGCGGGCCTCCTCGTTGAGGAGCCGCGCGAAGGCCATGCCGAGGTCCGCCCGGCTCCGGTAATGCTCATCGTGGATCGTGTCCACGATGGTCATGGGGCCGGGCATGGTGAACTTGAGGGGGCGCCGCGTGCTGGCGCGAGCGAAGCGAACCTCGTCCGAGTGGACGGGCCCCCGGCGGCGCACGGGGGCCACCACCGTGGGCACCTCCGCCTTGTAGCGATCGGCGCGGATGCCGATCGTCACCATCTTCGAGAAGTCGATGCCCTCCATCTGCTCCACGAAGCCCCAGACGAAGTGCCGGCGCGTCTGCTCCCCGTCGGTGACGATGTCGATGCCGGCCTCTTCCTGCTCGCGGAGCGCCAGCACCACCGCGTCCCGCTTGCCCTCCGCGAGTGCCTGCCCCTCGAGGAGCCACGGGGCCCAGAGCTGTCGCGGCGTCGCGAGCCACGCCGGCTTGGGCAGGCTGCCGGCGATGGTGGTCTTGAGCATGACGAGCGCCATGGTATCATGACGGCCGTGACGCGACGGCTGATGCTCTTCTTCCTTTTCTCCCTCGCCGCAGTGGCCTGCGAGTCCGTCCCCGAGAAGCAGTGGTACAAGCCCGCCGGGGCCTACACGCTGGCGGATTTCCGCAACGACGAGAAGGCCTGCACGCGCGATCGCAAGCTCGACGAGGAGTGCCTGAAGGCGCGCGGCTGGGTGCCGCTGTCCGGGGACGTCGCCCCCACCAAGGCCGAGCCCACGCCGACCCGGACCCGCCCCACGGGACGCTACTAGCGTGGCGCCCACCGACCTCCCCGTTCGCCCCATGACCTCGCCCGGCATCGAGGCGGTGATCCTCGACTTCGGCGGCGTGCTCTGGGATATGCGCTGGGATGTGGCCTCGGCGCTGGACGCGGACCACGGGCTGCCTCGCTCCTCCGTGTTCGAGACGCTGTACCGGACGGACACCTGGCGCGAGATCGAGCGGGGCGTCGGCGATCCGGCCGAGTGGCGCGAGAGCGCGCACCGGGCGCTGGAGGCGCGCGCGAGCCGCCCGCTGCCGCGCCTGCACGACCGGTGGCGCGAGGCGCAGCACGCCATCGAGCCCACGCTGGCGCTGGTGCGGGCGCTGCGCCCGCCCTACAAGGTCTCCATCCTGAGCAACGCGGACGCGACGCTGCGCCACCGCCTCGAGCGCGAGATCCGCATCGACGATCTCTTCGACGACATCGTCTGTTCTGCCGAGGTGGGCATGGCCAAGCCGGAGCCGGCCATCTTCCGTCTCGCCGCCGACCGCCTGCGCGTGCCGCCCTCGCGCTGTGTCTTCGTGGACGACTGGGACGAGAACATCGCCGCCGCGGAGCGCGTGGGGATGAGGGCGATCCTCTTCCGGGTGGATCGTGGCGACGATCTCCGCGCCCGGCTGGGCGCGCTCGGCGTCGCGCCGGCCGCCTGAGAGCGCCCCGCCATGGCACGCATCGCGGCCTTCCTCAACTCCGGCGCCGATCTCGGCGACGCGGTGACGCTGGCCGCTCGCGCGGAAGGGCTGGGCTACGAGAGCCTCTGGACCACGCATGGCCTGGGGCGGGATGCGCTGCTGGTGCTGGGCGCCTACGGGCAGGTCGCGCCGCGCGTGGGGCTCGGGACGGGCGTCATCCCCATCTACCCGCGGCACCCGGTGCTGCTGGCCCAGGAGGCGCTCACCCTCCAGGACGTGACGGGCGGACGCCTCCGCCTCGGCATCGGCGTGAGCCACCGCGCGTCCATGGAGCAGGCACTGGGGCTCCCCATGGGCGAGCCCCTCGGGGTGATGCGGGAGTACGTCGCCGTGCTGCGCGCGGCCCTCACGGGGCGCGTCGAGCACGTCGGCGCCCGCTACCGCGTGGCGTGGCAGAGCGGCTTGCCCCGGCTGCCCGCGGCGCCGCCCGTGCTCCTGGCGGGGCTCGGGCCGCGCATGCTCGAGCTGGCCGGGGAGATCGCGGATGGGGCCGTGCTCTGGCTCTGCGCCCCGGAGTATATCCGCCGCGAGGCGCTGCCCGCGATCAGGCGCGGGCGCGCGCGGGCGGGGAAGCCGCCGGACGGCTTCGAGGTGGTGGCCGCGGTTCCCGCCGCGCTCACGGTGGAGCGGACGGCGGCGACGGCGCTCTTCAAGGCCGAGCTCACGCGGTATCTCGCGCTGCCCTTCTACCGCGCCATGCTGGTCGGGAGCGGCTTCGCGGCCGAGCTCGCCGCCTATGACCGCGCGCCGGGCCCCGAGGCCGTGCCCGATCGCCTCGCGGCGGCGCTGGGCGCCGTCGGCGACTACCCGGCGCTCAGGGACTTTGTCGCCGCCCACCGCGAGGCCGGCGTCACGCTGCCGGCCATCCGCCCCATCGGCTTCCCCGACGCGCGGCACTACCTCCCGACGCTCGAAGCCGGCGCGGCCACCTGACAGTCGGGGTCAGGTCTTGCATTACGACATCGGCAGGGGCCCGATCTTGCATCGTGATATCGGTGACGGCGCTGTTCATCGTGCTGGAGCGGGGGCGCAGCAGCGTCGGGGCCAGGGCTACGTGTCGCTTTTCAAGACCTGACCCCGGGCGCGGCCGGAGCCTGCGTGCCCTCCTCGGGCGCCTCCCGATCGTCGATGAGGATCCCGGCACCAAGGCCCTGATCCGCCGCCTCCGCCACGTGAGGCGCGCCGGCGGCTTCACCCGCGCGGAGTTCCTCGCCATGTGCCGGTGGAAGAGCCCGCGGGCGCTCCCGCAGTGCCGGCGCAACCCGGCGGCCCGCATCCGCGCCGTCTCCCGCGCCGTCCTGGGGACGGAGAGCGAGCCGCGCCGGATGGAGCTGCTCGTGGGGCTCCGGGGCGTGAGCGTGGCGATGGCCTCGGCCATCCTGACCCTGATGGATCCCGCGCGCTACGGCGTGCTCGACATCCGCGTCTGGCAGCTGCTCTTCGCGCTCCGGTCAGTGGGCGTCAACCCCCGCGGCCGCGGCTTCACGGTGGAGCAGTGGTTCCTCTACCTGCGCGAGCTGCGCAGCCACGCCCGCGAGCGCCGGGTGACGCCCCGCGCGCTCGAGTGGACGCTCTTCCACCACCACCGCGCGATCCAGACCGGGAGGCTCTATTCCTGAGGGCTGAACCGGACCGCCCTCACGCCCACCCGGTAATGGCAGGCGAGCGCTACCTCGAGCCCGACGAAACCGAGGTCGGCCCCGTGGACCGCCGCGATCACCGGCTTCGAGGCTCCCTCGATCGGCCCCTTCCGTACCCCATGGCTGAGGGCGGTGATGGGCGGGTAGTTGACGGTCAAGACGACGACACACGCGCGGCGACCGCGATCGACGATCTCGGTGATGGCGGTCAAGGTCAACCTGTGGATGTCGACGGCTACGGCAGGTTTCTCAGCGCTGTACAGACCCGGCTGAGCACCCGGTCGAGCTCCAGGTGAGGAGGGCCCTTCAAAGCGTGATAACCCTTGTTCTTCGGATTGGGCTCGTAGGCGACTAGCCCGACGGCGTCCATCATCTGTCCCGCGGCGTTCGCGAAGTGGATCGTCCTCTCGAGGTCGTTCTTGTCCACGACGCGGATCGCCATAGAGAGGACGCTCATCGGCTTACTCCGGCGCAGCCACGTGATCAGGTCATTGGTCGGGCCTCCGCCTTTGCCTGCGCCGCGGGGCCACTCCGCCTTCAGGTCGATGGTCTTGAGCCCCGCCTCCTTGATCCGCTTGTCCAGATCTGCGCTTCCCATCCGTCCCCGGGGATTCTTCTGGGAGGGATTCCGGAGCGTCTTCGGCGCCCCGGCCACCTTTGTCTCGACCAGCACCTCAACCGTGCCCGTCTGGGGATAGGAGGCGTCTAGGGCGTGATTCGGGAAGATCAGGCCCGGCACGCTCCCACGCCCGTAGAGGGACTTGTCGGAGCAGTTCTCCAGCAATAGCGCGATCAGATCGGTGAAAAAGTCCCCCTTGCCATTCTGGTTATCACCCTGGTTTGCCTCACCGCTGGCGAACTTCTGATCGAAGTCCCACATCGCTTGGAGGAACTCCTTCTCCACCTCGGGCCATCGCGAGGGCTTCCTCTTCTCAGCCGCCCGATACATCGCCCGAAGCGGGGCGCAGCCGAGGCTCGTGGCCACGCGGGGGCTCGTCTTGCGCGGCATCGTCTCCTCTCAGCCGTAGAAGGCCAGCATCTCCTGGACGAGTGACTCCGAACTCGCTCTCAGCTTGCGCCGGGCCGCAAGCGCGGCTCTCTCCTCGGAAAGGTCTTGGGCGTCTGCCATCCTTGATCCCAGGAGCACCTTGTCCACGGCCACCAGGGCTTCAGCGATCTGCGTCGCCCGCCCATGGAGGAGGGCCTCGTGCAGACGAGGGCCCAGGGCCAAGAGCTCACCGCGATGCTGTCGCACCAGGGCCACGGAAGGAACGAGCACTTGGTCGGCCTCGCGTGGCTCCAGCTTCAATACCCCACCACCGTAACTTCTCCCCGTCCTCTCACAGGAGAGCATCGTCGCCGAGTTGTAGAACGCCACCACGAAGGCCTTCCGTAGGCCCACGGGGACATGTGGGAGCCGAACCGCTAAGAGCGTGTTGGCGGTGGCGGCCGCGGCGGCATTGAGGCAGAGCCTGGGTACAGTGTCGCTCATGTAAGTCAGGAAGGCCTCCGGCACGACAACCCCGGGAACCACGTACCAGGGTGTTCTGACCCGGCACTTGTACCGCTCGTGAATCCCCTCCGCTTCGCCATTCCGTGCGTAGGCCTTCTCGGCCCTCGTAAGGGATTGCCCTGGGAGCCACAGCAAACACCGTTGGTTCTCCTTCTGCATGGCCGCGATGTCCTTGCGCGTGAGCAGGAAGCTTGGGATCTGGCGGGCACGGACGAGGGCAGGGCGCAGGGACCTCTTCGGAAGCCCGAGCGCTCCCGCCCCTTTCGGCGTCAGCACGAAGAAATCGTTGGCGCCGCTGACGAAGCCGATGCTGACCTTGCCGACCTGGCCGAGGGGACAAAAGAGCCCGTCCTTCTGCAGGCGCGCCAGAAAAAGCGCGCTCCTATTCCCTGTGTGTCCGGGCACCCACTTCGTCGGTTCGCTGCCGTTCTGGAAGACCTCGGCCCGCGCGAGGACTTCGGCCAGGGACTGGAGATCCTGGCTAGACTCCACCGCGACGAGCCCCAAGCGCTGGTGCGGCTCGCCCTTCCCGCTGGCTAGGAGAATGACGACTGACTCCTGAGCGCCCGGGAATACAGCTCGCCTGAACGAGATCACGGCGACATCCGCGAATGACTCGCGCAGGAAGCGGCGCAGCGGCGCGGAGTAGGCGGCGTGGACGAGCTCGGCCGGGAGGATCAGCGCCAGACGGCCCTTCGGCTTGATGAACGTCACCGCATGGGCGACAAAGTGGGCCCAGGAGGAGGCCAGGCGCGTCAGATTCACGCCAGCACCGGTGGCACGGGCGAGGGCCTCTCTTCGCGAGAGGCCCGTGAACTCCTGATAGCGGATGTAAGGAGGGTTCCCGATCACCGTATCGACAGGAACCTGGGTGCTGAAGAGCGTTCCCGGAGGCTCCAGCGAGAAGAAGCTCTGGGCGCGTGCCTCGAGGGGCACCCCGAGAATCCGACTTAAGGTCTCGGCGGTCATCCGAGCCGCCTGGGGATTCAGGTCGATGGCGTGGATGAGCTCGGCTGCGCTCCCAGGACTCGCCCCAAGCTCGCAGAGGCGCTCGGCCGCAAGCTCGACGAAGACGCCGTCGCCGCATGAGGGGTCCAGGACAGAGGTACTGGGCGTCGTCACGGCCCAGGAGACCATTGGCTCCACCAGGGACCGCGGCGAATAGAAGGCCCCGAGGCCCTTTCGCGCCTGGCGTTCGGCCGGGAGGCTGGTCACGCGATCATCCTGCACATTGCTCGGGATCGTCAATTCGGAGCCAGGGCAGCCTCACCGGCGATACCGGAGGCCGGGCGCGCGCGAAGGGGACGTAGCGCCCGTTAAGCGAAGCCGCTCCGCGTTCGTGATTCTCGATGCGCCCGATTTCCTTGGGTAGCATCTCGGCGAGGGCCGCTTCCGCCACGGCTGACTTCGGTGCGTGGGGCGGAGAAGTGACCTCGCGCTCTCGGGAGGCCTTCGCGGCCGTGGGTCTGCTGTTCGGGGCTCTCTTGTTCGCCGTGGGCTCGGCCTTGTTCGTCATGCTAGGACCTATGGTACGTCCAATTGGCCGACCCCTTCCAGCGTGTCCGGAACGATACGTGGACAGCCCGAAGGCTGCCCAAGGCTACCGCATGCTCCCCGGCAAGAGCAAAGAGAATCGCGGGATCGGAAGCTGATGCCGTTGCGGCCATGCCACCGTGATGCCGCTGCTCGGCTGCCAGCCAGCGCGGGACGGCGACGTACTCTACCAGTAGCGTCGGGAAGGTCGGACCGTGGGGGTCAGGTACTGCATTCCGACATCGGCAGCGGTGCGATCTGGCATTGGCATACGGGTCAGGGCACCGGTCGTCGGGTGGCGCGTGGAGCGTAACAGCGGTGGGGCCGGGGCTCCATGTCGGTTTTCAAGACCTGACCCCCTGGACTGGAGGCCGCTAGGGGTTGCCGGCGAGGGCGCGCTTGAGCTGGTCCAGGTGGTTGTCGTCGTGCCACGCCATCATGCCGATGAAGTCCTTGACCGTCATGCGCCCGCGTGTGGCGTGGACTCCGGCCCGCTCCAGCTGATCCGGGGCGAGATGGCGCAGGAAGGCCAGCGTCTCGGCGCGCCGCCCCCGGAAGGCGGCCAGGGCCTCGGCGACGTCGTTGCGGAGGTACTGGCGCTCGGTGGCCCAGCGGTCGGGCTCGACGGGGAGGAACCGGGGCTCGTCCATCTCCAGGATGGCCTGGAAGCGTCCCATGAACCCCTCCTCGGTGTCGCGCATGTGGCAGACGATCTCCTTCGGCGCCCAGTTCTTCGCGTCCGGGCGCCGGGACAGCGCGGCCTCCGCCACGCCCCCGAGGGCCGCCGCGAAGTCATCCGCCGTTCGTTCCATCCGCGCCATCTGCTCCGCGATCGTTGCCATGCCGTGGCCTCCGTCGGTGACGAGCTGGTGGAAGAGATGCGACTCGCGCTGGTAGAAGCCCTGGGTGTGGAGCGAGTCGCCGAGCCGCAGGAGCGTGTAGTCCAGATGATGCCCCATCTCGTGGAGCAGCGTGCGGAGAAAGGTCCGGAACGCCACGACTCGCTTCTGCCGGGCCGTCCGCATCCAGAGCGTGATGAGCGGGGGCTGGCCGGGGCGGCGCCCGGTCTCGTAGAGCCCGTGGAGCTCTCCCCACCTGGCATGGGGCCGGGCCGCCAGCACCTGCACCCTGACGGGGGGCACGGCGAGGGCCGAGGCCAGCCCTGCCGCCAGGCGCTGCGCGGCGCGCTCGGTGGGCGGCCGCTCCTCGCTCTGGAGCGCAGCCTCCAGCTCGGCCACCAGCGGCCGGAGCGCGGCGGCCCGCGGCAGCGGGACGGCCGTGACCCCGTCGCTCCGGAGATAGATCGCCTGCTGCCGCCGGTTGAGCGTCCTGAAGTAGGCGAAGGGCATCGTGCGGGGCGCGCGCGCGGGGCCGGTCGCTCCGCCCGTCAGGGCCGCTGCCCTGCGACGATGCCGCGGCGGCCGAGGCCCGCGATGGCGCGGGTGCCGAAGCCCAGTTCGCGCAGCACCTCGTCCGTGTGCTGCCCTAGGACGGGGGGCGGGCCGGCGTCGGGGGCCTGGGTGTCGGAGAAGCGGAGCGGCGGGCCCATCATGCGCAGCCGGCCGACCGCCGGGTGGTTGTAGCTGACGATCATGCCGAGTTGCTGCACGGCGGGATCGTCCATGCACTCGAGCAGCGTCCGGGTGCCCGCCGCCGGGATGTCGTGGTCCGCGAGGACCTTCAGCCACTCGGCGCGCGGCCGGGAGGCGAAGGTCGCCTCCAGCAGCGGCATGAGGGCCTCGCGGTTGTCCAGTCTCAGGAGCCAGGAGCCGAAGCGCGGGTCGTCGGTGAGATCGGGACGGCCGACGGCCTGGCAGAGCTTGCCCCAGAAGGACTGGTTGCCGCAGGCCAGGAAGAACCACTCGCCGTCGCCCGCGCAATAGAGGCGGTAGGTCGGGTTGTCGCGGAACACGTGCTGCTTGCCCGCGTAGTCGACCACGTTGCCCGACTGCAGGGCCAGCACGCCCTGGAGCAGCGAGGTCTCCACGCGCTGGCCGCGGCCCGTGCGCTCGCGGGCGAAGAGCGCGGCCAGGATCGCCTGGCAGGAGAGCGCGGCCGTGTAGTAGTCGGTGACCGCGATGCGGAGGTACTGGGGCGGCCCGCCGAAGCCCTGCAGCGCCATGACCCCGCCCATGGCCTGGGCGAGGGGATCGAAGCCGGGACGGTCGCGGTACGGCCCCTCGGAGCCGAAGGCGGTGGCGGAGGAGTAGATGATCCGCCGGTTCCGCCGGCGCAGGTCCCTGTAGCCCACGCCGAGCCGGTCGGCCACGCCCGGGCGCATGTTCTCCATGGCCACGTCCGCGACGCGGGCGAGGCGATGGACGATGGCGCGGCCGTCCGGCTCCTTCAGGTTGACAGCGATGGAGCGCTTGCCGCGGTTCCAGCCGAAGAAGCCGGGCAGCTCGCGGAAGGAATCGCCTTCGAGCGACTCGACCTTGATGACGTCGGCCCCGAGGTCGGCCAGCATCATGGCCGCGTAGGAGCCGGCGATGTAGGACGTGAGGTCGATGACCCTCACGCCCGTGAGAGGCCCGCGCGCGCGGCGGGGAGCGGCCTGCCTGCGTCGCGCTCCCTTCATCTGGCTCCGGCGACGTGGCGGGTGACCAGCTCCCGGTGGAACTCGGCGTCGCCGAAGAGGGGCTCCAGCGCCTTGGCGCGCTTCATGTAGAGGTGGAGATCGTACTCCCAGGTGAAGCCGATGCCCCCGTGCACCTGGATCGCC
Organism: Candidatus Rokubacteria bacterium GWC2_70_16; assembly: GCA_001788415.1. GTDB lineage: Bacteria > Methylomirabilota > Methylomirabilia > Rokubacteriales > CSP1-6 > UBA12499. The sequence continues at coordinate 29,873 of MGBV01000203.1, forward strand.
TCCCCGCACACCCGCCGCGCCGACTCGCTCACGTAGGACTTGCAGATGGACGCTGCGACGGCGGCGTCCTCGGCGCCCGCCTCCAGCGCCCAGGCGGCGTAGTACACCGCCGAGTGCGAGTTCTCCGTGTCCAGCAGCATCTCTGCGCAGCGGTGCCGGATGGCCTGGAAGGAGCCGATGGGCTGGCCGAACTGCTCGCGCACCTTGGCGTACTCCACGCTCATGTCGAGACAGCGGCGCGCCGCCCCCAACATCTCGGCGGAGGCGCACACCGCCGCCCGGCGGAGCAGGGCCTCGAGCAGCGGGCCGGCGGCGCCCGGCTGGCCGACAGCGGCGTCGGCGCCCACGCTCACCCCGTCGAGCCGCATCTCGGACCAGCGGCTGCCGAGGTCGATGCCGACCATGCGCCCGAGCGTGACGCCCGACTGCTTCGGGTCCACGAGGAAGAGCGACAGCCCCTCGGGGCCGCGGGCGGGGACCAGCACGACATCCGCCACGTGCGCCCACGGCACGAAGCGCTTCAGCCCCGAGACTTTCCAGCCGTCGCCGGACTTGACTGCGGTGGCGGTGGTGGAGGCGGGATCCCAGTCGAGCGTCTCCTCGATGAGGGCGGCGCTGGCGCGCCTGTCGCCCGAGGCGATGGCCGGGAGCCACTTGTCCTTCTGCGCAGCCGAGCCGCCCAGCAGGAGCCCGAGACCGCCCAGGACCACGCTGGCGAGATAGGGGCCGGGGTAGGCGGCGCGCCCCAGCTCCTCGATGGCGATGCAGAGCTCGACCATGCCCAGCCCGGCGCCGCCGTGCTCCTCGGGGAAGGGCAGACCGAGCCAGCCGAGCTTGGCCATCTCGCTCCAGAGGCCGGGATCGTGGCCGCGGTCATCGTCCAGCATGGCCCGGACATGCGCGGGCTTACAGTGCTCGTCGAGGAAGGAGCGCACCGAGTTGCGCAGCAGGACCTGGTCTTCGCTGAAGGAGAAGTTCATCGGGCGCCTCCCACGCGGTCGGCGCGCGTCTCCTTGGGCAGTCCCAGGATGCGCTCGCCGATGACGTTCTTCTGGATCTCGGATGAGCCGGCGTAGATGGTGCCGGCGCGCGACCAGAGGAAGGCATACGCCCAGCTCCCCTGCTCGCCCACGGCGGTGTCGATCTCGAGCCGGAGCTCCTCCGGCGCCCCTTCCGTGAGCTGGCCGTAGGGACCGAGGAGCTCCATGGCGAGCTCCATGAAGCGCTTTTCGAACTCCGAGTAGGAGAGCTTGGTCAGGGAGCCGCCGGCGCCGGGGTGCTCGCCGCGCTCGAGCAGCGTGAGCGTGCGGAGGGCGCCGTAGCGCTCCACCTCCAGCTCGGCCCAGATGCGCCCGAGCTTCTGGCGGACGATGGGGTCGTCGAGGAGCGGGCGGCCGTGCCGCCGGATCCGCCGGGCAACCTCCACGAGCCGGCCGTACTGCGAGGCGTAGCTCGTGATGCGGGCCAGCGCGCGTCCCCCGCGCTCGTAGCCGAGCGTCGTCTGGGCGATGGCCCAGCCCTCGCCGAGCCGGCCGATCTGGTCCGACTTCTCCACCCGGGCATTGGTCATGAACACCTCGGAGAACTCCGAGGAGCCGGTGATCTGCTTGAGCGGCCGGATATCGATCCCGGGCTGGCGCATGTTGATCAGGAAGCACGTGATGCCCTTGTGCTTGGCCACGGCGGGGTCGGTGCGCGCCAGGAGCAGCCCCCAGTCGGCGATGGAGCCGGCGCTGGTCCAGATCTTCTGCCCGTTGACGATGAAGTGGTCTCCCTTGTCCTCGGCGCTGGTGCGCAGCGCGGCGAGGTCGCTGCCCGCGTTGGGCTCGGAGTAGAGCTGGCACCACAGCTCCTCTGCCGCGAGGATCTTCTTGAGATAGCGCCGCTTCTGGGCGTCCGTGCCGTGGACGACGATGGTGGGGCCCACGATGCCGAGCCCGAGCGCGTTGGTGGGGGCCGGCGCGCTGACCCGCGCCAGCTCGTCGGCCACGATGGCCTGCTCCATGGGCCGGGCATCCCCGCCGCCGTACTCCCTGGGCCAGGCCATGCCGAGGTAGCCCG
>MGBV01000204.1:0-119 GCA_001788415.1 Candidatus Rokubacteria bacterium GWC2_70_16
CGGCGCTCTATGGCGGCGGCCTCGCCCTGCGGCACTCGGGGTTCGGGGGCCTGGCCGCCGTGCTCGATCTGCCCGCCGCACCCTAGCAGGCCGCTGAAAAAGGCCCATCTGCTTCGTTG
>MGBV01000204.1:166-4865 GCA_001788415.1 Candidatus Rokubacteria bacterium GWC2_70_16
GGCCGTCGGGCGCCGCCTCGCATCTGGACCTTTTTGAGCGGCCTGCGGAGTTCTTCCGCATCCGGCTAGTCTTTCTCTTCCGGCGGCCGGAGCAGGTTGGCCATGCGGCCGGAACCGCCGTAGGCTTGGGGGTTCAGCTCCGCCCGTGCCACTCCGGCCGTACCGCCGCGGGCGAGGCGGGCGAGGGTGAAGCGGGCCAGGCCGAAGCGGGCTCTCCCCCGGACTCCCGCCGGATTCTTGGGCAGCGGGTCAGCTTGGCCCTCGGTACTGGGTCAAGTTGCGAGCCAGACGAGGCACGAGGGAGCCCGCGACGCGAGGCGTACTCTCTGTACGTTGAGCGTCGCGGGCGACCGAGTAACGAAGTATGGCGACGCAAATTGCCCCAGTACCGTTTCTTGGGCCGTGCGAGCCCGGGTGATACGATAGCTGCGCCGCCGTGAGCACCACGTACCGACCCGAGCCTGTTCCCATCGACACCCCCGTGGAGCCCTGCGTCCGCCTCATTCCCCTCGGGGGGCTGGGGGAGATCGGCCTCAACATGATGCTGCTGGAGTCGGGCGAGGACATCGTCGCCGTGGACTGTGGCCTCCTGTTCCCCGACGACGAGATGCCCGGAATCGACTACGTGATCCCCGACTTCTCCTACCTCCGCCAGCGGCGCGAGGCCTTCCGGGCGGTGGCGCTGACCCACGGCCACGAGGACCATGTCGGCGCGCTCTCCTACCTGCTGCGCGAGTTCGACGTGCCGGTGTACGGCACGCCGCTCACGCTGGCCATCGCCCGCCACAGGCTCAGCGAGCACGGGCTGGCCGAGCGCGCGGATCTCCGTCCCTATGGGCCCGGCGACGAGATCCGCGCGGGCCTCTTCCGGCTGTTCCCGATCCGCGTGACGCACTCCATCGCCGACGGCATCGGGCTCTGCATCGAGACGCCGGTGGGCACGCTGGTCCACACGGGCGACTTCAAGCTCGATCCCACGCCGGTGGACGCCCAGCAGCCCGACTACGGCGCCTTCGCCGCCCTCGGCGAGCGGGGGGTGCTCGCGCTCTGCTCCGACTCCACCAATGTGGGCCGCCCGGGGCGCACGGGATCCGAGACCGAGGTGGGCCAGGCGCTGGCCCGGCGCTTCGCGGAGGCGCCGGGGCGGATCATCGTCGCCACCTTCGCCTCGCATATCCACCGCATCCAGCAGCTGCTCGATCTGGCCGCGGCCGGCTCCCGCAAGGTCGCGCTCCTGGGCAAGAGCATGGCGGCCAATGTCGCGGTGGCCGCCGAGCTGGGCTATCTGAAAGTGCCCGACGGCCTTCTGGTCGCGCTGGACGAGGCGGCGGAGCTGCCCCCCGAGCGCCAGCTCATCCTCTCCACGGGGAGCCAGGGCGAGCCCAACTCGGCGCTGGCCCTCATGGCGGCGGGGGAGCACAAGTACTTCGAGGTCGGCCCGGGCGACCTCGTGATCTTCTCCTCCCGCATCATTCCCGGCAACGAGCGGGTGCTGGGGCGGCTCATCAATGCCCTCCTCCGGCGCGGCGCCGAGGTGCTCTGGGAGGACGTGGCCTTCGTGCATGTCTCCGGTCACGCCAGCCAGGAGGACCTCGAGGAGATGCTGCGGCTGACCCGGCCGCGCTACTTCGTGCCGGTGCACGGCGAGTACCGCCATCTCCTCCAGCACGCGCGCCTGGCGGACCGCATGGGCATCCCCGCCTCCCGCATCTTCCTCCTGGAGGACGGGCTCGGGCTCGAGCTGTCCAGGTCCGGTGCGCGCGTCCTGGGCGGCTACCCCGCGGATCGGGTGTTCGTGGACGGCAAGGGCGTCGGCGACATCGGCGCGGTGGTGCTGCGGGACCGGGAGATCCTGGCCGAGTCCGGCATGGTCGTGGTGGCGCTCACCATCGACAGGCAGACGGGCGCCATCGTCGCGGGGCCGGAGATCGTCTCCCGCGGATTCGTCTACGTGAAGGAGGCCGATGACCTCATGGCCGAGGTGAAGGAGGCGATCCGGGATGCCCTGGCCGCCCGGGAGGAGCCGGAGGTGCTTGGCAAGGAGCTGTTCGGCGCCATCGTCCGGAGCGCGGTGCGCCGCTTCATCAACCAGCGCTTCCAGCGCAAGCCCATCGTCCTCCCCATAGTCTTGGAGGTGTGATGGGGGGGAGGATCGTGGACCCGCGCGCGGAGGATGCGACCGAGCGGCCGGCCACGGCGCAGGACGCGCGCCGGCGGCGCGCCGCCCGCCAGGCCGCGCGGCAGCACGGCCGCTGGGTGCGCGAGGTCAAGGGGATCCTCGCGCTGGCGCTGGCGGGGTTCGCGCTGGTGGCGCTCTACGCCTTCGATCCCGCCCGTCACCCGCTGGATCAGTCGAGCCCCGTGGGCCCCGTCGGGCTCTGGCTCGGCTCCATGAGCTTCCGGGCCTTCGGCTACGCCGGCTACCTCTTCCCGCTCCTGCTCGCCTGCTACGGTGCCGGCGCCTTCATCCGCTCGCGCATGGCGCGCGGGTGGCCCGGGGCGGTGGGGCTCGTCCTGCTCCTCGTGAGCATGGCCGGCATCCTGGCCCGCGCCTCGGATACCTTGACGGAGCTGCGCATCCACAAGGGCGGGCTCCTCGGCTGGGCGGTCACCGAGGCCTTGCTCCGCTCGATGGGGACGGTGGGGACGTGGATCATTCTCCTGGCCATCATCCCGGTGGGGGCGCTCTTCGTCACCCGGGCCTCGCTGGGACTGGCCTCGCGCGGCGCGGGCGCGCGGCTCGCCGGCTTCTGGGGGCGGCGGACGGACGCGGCCGCACCCCCTCACCCTATCCTCTCCCCCGGTGGGGGTGAGGGGAGAGACAGGCCCGGGGAGTCCGAGCGGGTGGCCCCGCCGCCCTTCGTGGTCAGGGAGCCGCCCAGGCCCCGGTCCGGGCTCGTGGAGAAGGGGCTCGCCTGGCAGGAGACCTTCGACTTCGGCACCGGCGGGGCGCAGGCCTTCCAGCTGCCGGCAGTGGGACTCCTGGCCGCCCCGCCCGCCACCGAGCTCAAGCGGACGCGCGAGGAGCTCGAGGCCAATGCCAACACCCTCAAGCGCAAGCTCCAGGACTTCGGCGTGGAGGGGCACATCGTCCAGGCCAGCCCCGGCCCCGTCATCACCTCCTACGAGTTCGAGCCGGCGCCGGGCATCAAGGTGAGCCAGGTCGTCAACCTCTCCGACGATCTCGCCCTGGCCATGAAGGCCGCCGCCGTGCGCATCGTCGGGCCCATCCCGGGGCGGGGCACCGTTGCCGTGGAGGTGCCGAACCCGGAGCAGGCGACGGTGTACCTGCGGGAGATCCTCGTCTCCTCGGAGTTCGTCGAGTCCAGGGGCAAGCTGCCGCTGGCGCTCGGCAAGGACACCACCGGCAACCCCGTGGTGTCCGATCTCGCCGCCATGCCCCATCTCCTCATCGCCGGCTCCACGGGCAGCGGCAAGAGCGTGGGGCTCAACACGATGATCTGCTCGCTGCTCTACAAGGCCACGCCGGCGGATGTGCGCTTCTTGTTGATAGATCCCAAGCGGCTCGAGCTGGGCGTCTACGAGGGCATCCCCCACCTCCTGGCGCCTGTGGTCACGGACGCCAAGGAGGCCGCCATGCGGCTGAAGTGGATCGTGGGGAAGATGGACGAGCGCTACAAGCTCCTCCAGGGCAAGGCCGTCCGCAACATCGAGGGCTACAACCGCGAGGTGGACGCCTCGGAGAGGCTCCCCTGCTGGATCGTGGTGGTGGACGAGCTGGCCGACCTCATGATGGCCTCCGCCGGCGAGGTGCAGAACTCCCTCGTGCGCCTGGCCCAGATCGCGCGCGCCGTGGGCATTCACCTGATCGTCGCCACCCAGCGGCCCTCGGTGGACGTGGTGACCGGGCTCATCAAGGCCAATTTCCCCACGCGCATCGCCTTCCAGGTGGCCTCGAAGGTCGATTCGCGGACCGTCCTGGACCAGAACGGCGCCGAGGGGCTCCTCGGGCGCGGCGACATGATCTTCGTGCCCCCGGGGGCGGCGCGCCCCATGCGCGTGCACGGCTCCTGGGTGGCCGATGGCGAGGTCAAGGCCATCTGCGAGTTCCTCCGCAAGCAGGGCGCCGCCGTGTACGAGAAGGTGGAGCTGCCGCCCGCGGCGGAGGGCGGCGGCGACGGCGAGGACAGGGACGACATCTACTGGGATGCCGTGAACCTGGTCATCGCCCAGCGTCAGGCCTCGATCTCGTTCCTGCAGCGCCGGCTCGGCCTCGGCTATCCCAAGGCGGCGCGCTTCATCGACATGATGGAGCAGGACCGGATCATCGGGCCCGGCCAGGGGGCCAAGCCGCGCGAGGTCCTGGTCGGCCCCGACTACCTCACCAAGCGCGGGCGCTAATGCCAACCCTCCTCGCGCTGCTGTGGCTGCTCCTCTGGCCCGCGCCTGCGGGGGCGCAGACGCTGGAGGAGGTGGTGGCCGGGCTCGAGGCCACCTATGCCCGGGTGCAGGACCTCCGCGCCGACTTCTTGCAGGTGGCCCACAACCGGAGCCTGGGCCAGGACATCAGGGCCGAGGGCACCGTGTACCTCAAGAAGGGCGGGAAGATGCGCTGGGACTACCGGAGCCCGTCGCCACAGCAGATCGTCTCCGACGGCAAGTCCCTCTGGGTCTACACCCCGGAGCTGAATCAGGTGAACAAGACCGATGCGCCGAAGGCCCTGGCCGGTCCGGCGGG
>MGBV01000204.1:4871-5605 GCA_001788415.1 Candidatus Rokubacteria bacterium GWC2_70_16
CCTGGCCGGCCTCGGACGGGTGCGGGAGGAGTTCCACGTGCGCTTTCTCAACCCGGCCGCCAAGGTGGATGCCTCCGGCCGCCCGGTGCTCGACCTCACGCCCAAGGCGCCCACGCCGCTGCTCACCCGTCTCGTGCTCTCGCTGGACCCGAAGGATTCCGTGGTGCGCCAGGCCGTGCTCTACGACCAGCTCCAGAACACCGTCACCATGACATTCACCCGCGTGGCGATCAACGCCGGGCTCAGCGATGCCCTCTTCGTCTTCACGCCACCCAAGGGCACGGCGGTGGTGCCGCTCGCGCCCCGGTAGCGCCAGCCAGGACCAGGGAGGAGAGGGCCGTGGCCGCCGAGAACAGCTTCGACATCGCGTGCAAGGTGGACATGCAGGAAGTGGCCAACGCCATCAACCAGGCGCGGAAGGAGATCGAGACCCGCTATGACCTCAAGGGGACGAAGAACGAGATCGTTCAGGAGAAGATGGACCTCGTCCTCACCTCCGCCGACGACATGAAGCTCCGCGCGGTGCTCGACATCCTGCAGTCCAGGCTCCACCGGCGCGGCGTCGATCTCAAGGCCCTCACGATCGGTGATGCGGAGCCGGCCGCCGGCGGCACGCTCCGCCAGAAGATCACGCTCCAGGACGGCATCCCCATCGAGAAGGCCAAGGAGATCGTGCGCCTCATCAAGGACTCGAAGATCCGGGTCCAGGCCTCCATCCAGGAGAAGCAGGTCCG
>MGBV01000205.1:0-15385 GCA_001788415.1 Candidatus Rokubacteria bacterium GWC2_70_16
GTGCTCGGCTTCCTCGTGGTCCTCATCGCCAAGAGCATCCCCGTGGTGCAGGGCGCCGAGATCACCTCCTACTCGTTCCTGCCCTTCTCCCTCATGGTCCTCTACGCGGCGCTGCCCGTGGGGGCCTGCCTCATGGGGCTCTTCATCGCGGCGCGTCTCGTGGCCCGGCTGCCGACGGGGAGGTAGCGGTGGAGCTGGCGATCCTGCTCCTGCTGCTCTTCGGCTTCATCGCCCTGGGCGTGCCCGTGGCCTTCGCCATGGGGCTGGCCTCGACGGTCTTCATCCTGCTGAGTCCCGGCCAGATCCCGCTGGAGGTGCTCCCCCAGCGGATGATCGCGGGCATGGACTCCTTCTCGCTCCTCGCCATCCCGTTCTTCTACCTGGCCGGCGAGCTGATGAATGCCGGCGGCATCACCCAGCGGCTCGTGGCGGTGTCCCAGGCCTTCGTGGGGCATTTCCGCGGCGGGCTGTCGCATGTGGTGGTGCTCTCGAACATGCTGATGGCGGGGGTGTCGGGGTCGGCCGTGGCCGATTGCGCCGCCACGGGCTCGGTGCTGATCCCGGCCATGAAGCGCGCGGGCTATGGCGCCGCCTACTCCTCCGCGCTCACCGCGGCGGCGGCCACCATCGGGCCCATCATCCCGCCGTCCATCCCGATGATCGTGCTCGGCATCCTGACGAATCTCTCCATCGGCCGGCTCTTCCTGGGCGGCGCCGTGCCGGGGCTCCTCATGGGGTTCTACCTCATGGTGACCTCCTACCTGATCAGCCGGCGCCGCGGCTACGAGCCGGCGCCGCGCGCCACATGGCCAGAGCGGGCCCGCGCGGTCTGGAGCGCGTTCTTCGCGCTGCTCATGCCTGCCGTGGTCCTGGGCGGCATCGTGGCCGGCGCCATGACGCCCACCGAGGCGGGGGCGGTGGCGGCGCTCTACGCGCTCCTGGTGGGGCTCTTCGTCTACCGCGGCCTGGCCCTCAGCGACCTGCCGCGGGTGCTCGGCCGGGCGGCCTCGGGGGCAGCCGTGGTGCTGCTGATCCTCAGCGCCTCCTATGTCTTCGGCTGGCTCCTGGCCAACATGCGCGTGGGCGACACCATCGTGGCCACGGTGCAGGGCATCTCGACGGAGCGCTGGGTGGTGCTGCTCGTGATCAACCTCTTCTTCCTGGCCTGGGGCATGGTGCTGGACCCGGTGCCGGCGCTGATCATCCTGGTCCCGATGTTCCTGCCGCTGATCCAGAAGGTGGGGATCGACCCCATCCACTTCGGCGTGGTGGTGGTGCTGAACCTGATGATCGGGCTGGTCACCCCACCCGTCGGCTTCCTCGTGTACCTGACCTCCTCGCTGGGCCAGGTGGCTGTCGGAGAGGCCTTCAAGGAGGCGCTGCCGTTCATCGCGGCGCTGCTGGTGGTGCTGCTCCTGACCACCTATATTCCGCCGCTGGTCCTCTGGCTGCCCACCCTCCTCATGGGCCGCTAGCCTGGGGTCAGGTCTTGCAATTCAACATTTCTCCCAGTTTGTCGTAATGCAAGACCTGACCCCAGGGAGGATGGAACTCGCGGGGAAGGTGGCGCTGGTCACGGGGGCGGGGCAGGGGATCGGGCGGGCCTGCGCGCTCCGGCTCGCCCGCGAGGGGGCGGAGGTCGGCGTGAACGACCTCGATGCCGGCCGCGCTGCGGCGGTGGCGTGCGAGGTCGAGGCCCTGGGGCGCCGCGCCGTCGCCCTGCCCGCCGACGTGGGCGACGAGGCACAGGTGGAGGCCATGGTGGCCCGGGTCGTGACCGTACTCGGCGGGCTCGACATCCTCGTCAACAACGCCGGGCTGGTGCGCGCGAGCCTCGCCGAGCGGCTCTCCTCCGCCGAGTGGGATCGCGGCGTCAGCGTGACGCTGGGCGGCGCCTTCCGCTGCTCGCGGGCCGCCATCGCCCCCATGCGCGCCCGCGGCGGCGGCCGCATCGTCAACATCGCCTCCATCGCCGCCCGCAACATGGCCTATCACGGCGGCGTGGACTACACGGCCTCCAAGTGGGGCATTCTCGGCTTGACGCGACATCTGGCCTTCGAGCTCGGGCGGGATCGCATCGCGGTCAACGCCGTCTGCCCCGGGCTCACGCTGACGCCGCTGGTCCTCGCCAGCGCCACCGAGGAGGAGCGCGCGGCGCTGGCGCGCCGGGCCCCGCTGGGGGAGGCGGTGAGGCCCGAGGACATCGCCGAGGCCGTGCTCTTCTTCGCCTCGGCGGAGCGGGCCCGCCTCGTGACTGGCGCCAGTCTCGACGTGGACGCGGGGCTGTCGGTGGCCTTCACCGAGCCCGCCGCCTACTTCGCGCGTCGGGGAGACGTCCGCTGAACGCGGCCGACTACCTTCTCGACACCCTCGAGTCCCACGGCGTCCGCCACCTCTTCGGTGTCCCGGGCAAGGGGCTCATGGGGCTGCTCCACTCGCTCGAGGGGCGCCGCAGGCGGCTCGACTTCGTGCTGTCGAAGAACGAGCAGGGCGGCTCCTACATGGCCGACGCCAACGCGCGGGCCCGCGGCGGTCTCGGCGTCTGCTGCTCCATCTCGGGCGGCGCGGCGCTCAACCTCATCGGGGGCGTGGCCTCGGCCTTCGCCGACTCCGTCCCGCTGCTGGCCATCACCGGGAACGCGCCTGTCGCGCAGTTCGGCAAGAAGGCCATGATGGAGTTCTCCGGCATCCACCGCTTCCCGGATCCGGCGCGGCTCTTCGAGCCCGTTGCCAAGGCGAGCCTGCTGCTCCGCTCGGCGCGCGAGGTGCCCGAGGCGGTGGAGCGCGCCATCGAGACGGCCATGAGCGGACGGCGCGGGCCCGTGCACCTCAACATCCCGCCGGACGTGCAGATGGCGGAGGTGGGGCGAGACCGGGTGCCCCCGCCCCCCGCCTTCGACCGCCGCCCGCTGCCCGATCCCGCGCGCGTCGCCGAGGCGGCCGCGCTGCTGGCCGGCGCGCGCCGCCCGGTGATCCTCGCCGGCTGGGGCTCGGTGCTGTCGGGCGCGCGCTCCGAGCTTCTCGCCCTGGCCGAGGCCCTCGGCGCGCCGCTGGTCACCACGCTCAAGGGCAAGGCCGCGGTGCCGGCCGGGCATCCGCTCTGGCTCGGGCATGTGGCCATGGGCGGCTCGCCGCGCGCCGTGCGGGTGATGACCTCGCCCGAGGTGGATCTCGTTCTCGCCGTGGGGACCACGCTGGGCGAGTACACCAACTTCGCGTGGGACGAGGCCTTCGTCCCGCGGGCGCGCTTCCTCCAGGTGGACCTCGATCCGCGGGAGATCTCCGTCATCTACCCGGTGGCGCTCGCCCTCATCGGCGACGCGCGGGCCACCCTGGCAGCGATCCTCCGGCGGCTGCCGGCCGACGAGGCCCGCGCCAGGAGCCGGCGCGAGGCCCTCGCGCTCCTCGTGCGCGACGTCCCGCTTCACGAGAACCCGGAGGCGATGCGCTCGAGCACGCGCCCGCTCAGGCCGCCGGCGGTGATCCATCGCCTGGCCGGGCTGATGCCCGACGGCACCCAGCTGGCGCTGGACGCCGGCAACAACACGATGTTCACCGTCCACTACTACCCGCTCAAGCCGCGCGACGGCTTCTACCACGCCGCGGGCTCGGCCGTCATGGGCTGGGCCGTCCCGGGCGCCATCGGCGTCAAGCTCGCCCGGCCCGAGGCCCCGGTGCTGTGCGTGTCGGGGGACGGCGGCTTCCTGATGAACGGCATGGAGCTCGAGACGGCGGCCTCCCACCGGGTCGCCGTGCTCTGGGTCGTCCTGACGAACCGCGCCCTCGGCACCGTCCGGACCTATCAGCAGCTCTTCCGGAAGGGGGATTTCCTGGCGAGCACGCTGGGCGACATCGATCTCGCCCGGGTGGCCTCGGGGCTGGGGGTAGCGGGAGTGCGCATCGAGGGGCTCGACGAGCTGGACCGGGCGGTGTTGCGCTTCCTCGACGACCCGCGCCCGACGCTCCTGGACGTCCGCGTGGACCCCGACGAGATCCCGCCCGGCATCATGACCCGCATGAAGCATTAGCCTCGGCGCATGAGGAGGGAAGGTCATGGAGCAGCAGGGCAAGATCGCGCTCGTCACGGGCGCCGGGCAGGGGATAGGGCGCGCCTGCGCCGTGGGGCTGGCGCGTGAGGGGGCCGACGTCGCCATCAACGACCTCCGGGAGGAGCGCGCCCTGGCGGTGGCCGAGGAGGTGCGGACGCTGGGGCGGCGCGCCATCGCTGTGACGGCCGACGTGGCGGACGAGGGGCAGGTTCAGGCCATGGTGACGCGGATCGTGGCCGAGCTGGGCGGGCTCGACATCCTCGTGAACAACGCGGGCTTCGGCCGCCCGCTCCTCGTGGAGGACATGTCGCATGCCGAGTGGGACCGGATCGTGGACGTGAACCTGGGCGGCACCTTCAACTGCGCGCGGGCGGCCATCCGCCCCATGCGCGCGCGGGGCGGGGGGCGCATCGTCAACATCGCCTCGCTGGCGGCCAAGCGCATGAGCTACTTCGGCGGTGCGGACTACACGGCCTCCAAGGCGGGCGTGCTGGGCTTCACGCGGCATCTGGCCTTCGAGCTGGCCCGCGACCGGATCACCGTCAACGCCGTCTGCCCCGGGCTCACCGTCACGCCGCTCGCCGAGAGCGCCGCGCGCCCCGGCGAGCTCGAGCTGCTGGCCAAGCGCATCCCGCTGGGCCGGCTGGTCCTGCCCGAGCACATCGCGGATGCCGTGCTCTTCTACTGCTCGCCCCGCGCCGAGATGGTCACGGGCACGAGCCTGGACGTGGACGGTGGGATCTCGCTCGGCATGCAGGACATGGAGGCCTACTTCGCCGCCCGCCGCCGCGGCTGAGATCAACCCCAGTCGCGTCGTGCCCACGGCGGAGTTGCAGCGGCGCGGGTCGGCCGAAAAGCCGTGGGAGGGACAGACCCGACGGCGGTCTCAGGCGGACGGAGGCTCGGGCCGGCTGGCCAGGGTCACGAGGCGGTCCAGCTCGCTCAGGAGGTCGCGCCGGTCGAGGGCGCTCTCGAGCAGGCCCAGCGTGGCGCGAATCCGCGGCACATCGAGGGTACCGCGGCGCGCCCGGATGATCGCCGCGACGTCGTCGAGATCGCGCGGGCGCCCCGCGAGGACCTTCATGACGACGAGGTCCTCCGCCGCCGCCACGGGCACGCGCGCCTCGCCGACGACGCGCTCCTCCACGCGGGCGAAGAACTGCTCCTCGAGGCCCGGGCCCGAGAGCACCACATCCACCGGGATCCGTGACGCCCGGTGGACGAAGGGCAGGACTCGTGTCGTCTCGACGAGCCCGACGGCGTCCCCGCCGCGGAGATCGAAGCCCGCCTCGGCGAGGGCGCTGACCAGCTCCCGGCTGGACCGGGCGCCGAGATCCACGGTCACGTCCACGTCCGCGCTGAGGCGCGCCACGCCGTGGAGGATCGCGGCCTGCGCGCCGAACAGGAACCAGCGCACCCCCTGCCGAGCGAAGACGCGCTCGAGCCGGGCCAGCAGATCAGCGATGGGCGGTGGCGAGGAAGGCACCCGCGGCGCGGTCGATCAGCTGCTTGAGCGCGACATGGTGGGCGAGGTCGGCGCTCCGCTCGTCGGGAGACGGCCAGTCGGGCCTCACGGAGCGCATGTGCTCCCACAGCGCCTGGGAGGCCTCGAAGGTCGCCAGGGGCCCGCGCTCGGCCACCTCGCGCGCCCAGTGCTCCTGCTTCAGCGCCTCCGCCGCATGCCAGGCTCGCTGCGCGTACGCTCTCAGGTCCTCGCGCTTCATCCGCCTCAGTATACCGTGGCGCCCGGGCGTGCGCCCCGGGCTCACCGTCACGCCGCTGGCCCAGAGCACCGCGCGCCCCGGCGAGCTCGAGCTGCTGGCGAGGCGCAGGCCGCTGGGCCGGCCGGTCCTGCCAGAGCACATCGCAGACGCCGTGCTCTTCTACGGCTCCGCCCGCGCCGAGCTGGTCACGGGCACGAGCCTCGACGTGGACGGCGGCCCCGGGGCGCGCGCCACCCGGATCGCCGAGGGCGGGAGCCCATCTCGGGAACAGGGCACCGCGTTGCCTCCGGCCGAGCCGGCGGTCGGCCCCGCCTCGCGGGGGACATAGCCCGTCGCCCGCCCGCGGCCGACGCGATCGAGGAGGCCCAGCCCCACCAGCCCCACCAGGACGCGGCGCGCCGAGTCCCGCGAGATCATGCAGCGGGCCACGACATCGCGGCGTCTCACCTCACCCCTGGCGCTCGCCATTGCCAGCGCATCGCGCTCGTAGCGCCTGAGGGGGGCGGCACAGTGGCCCTGGGGGGAGGGGCGCCCCGACGCGTCCGGACGGCTGCGGGGACGCCTGCGGAAGGCGAGGTCCCCGACCCGCACCCCGTCAGCGCCCGCGAGGGCCATGGCCTCGGTGAGCACGGCCCTGAGCTCCCAGAGAATTCTGTACCGGCTGGCCGCCGGAGCGTCAATGTCCACCTTTTGATACACGGGCCCACCTGCCCCGCCCGCGATCAGGGCGCCCGCCCGGAGGTGGCGCGGTCGGCCGCGCCCGCTGTCGGCTCCTCTCGGCTTCGCCCGCGCCTGGCCCTGCAGGATGGCCTCGCGCGCGGCCCGCGCCCTACGTCGTGCCGAGGGCCTCGCGGGCGGCGCGCGGCGGCGAGGATGGTGTGGATGGCCTCGTCGAACTCCCGGTGCGGCGGCTCCAGCGAGGGCAGGAGGCCCATGGAAGCGCAGAGGTCGTTGGGGCCGATGAAGCAGGCGTCGATGCCGGGGACGGAGAAGATGGCATCCAGGTTCCTGAGCGCGTCCACGTGCTCGATCTGGACCACGCGGAGAATCTCGTCGTTCGCGCGCTCCAGATAGGTCGCGACGTCGGTGCGGAAGGAGAGCGCATGGCGCCCCGAGCCGATGCTGCGCCGGCCCCGGGGCGGGTACTGGGCGTAGGCGGCGACGATTTCCGCCTCCTCGCGCGTCTTGATGTTGGGGGCCACGATGCCCCAGGCGCCGGCGTCCAGGATGCGCTTGATCCCCAGCTCGCTCACCTCGGGGATGCGCGCCATGGGGGCGCAGGGGTAGCGGCCGATGGCCTGGAACATCGCGGTCATCGTCGCCAGGTCGATTGGGTTGTGCTCGGTGTCCACGCAGAGCCAGTCCCACCCCTGAGCGGCCAGGCGTTCGACGATGATGGGGTCGCCGAGGGCGATCCACACTCCGACGGCGGGCTTGCCCTCTCTCAGCTTCCGCTTCGTCTCGTTCGGGGTCACGCGCTCCCTCCCGTTCCTGCGGGGTCTGGCTTGGTGTCATCCATCCGGGCCGAGTGTCGGGGGGCGGCACGGTGCCGTCAAACGTCGTCCTCCCACGCGCCATGAGCTGCCGGGCACGTGGCGGCGGATCGCGAGGCGACAGGCCGTCCGTGCAGGCGATCCCGCGAGCTGGCATGCCGCCGAGCGACGGCTTCGGCTGGCGAGCCGTGGCGTCTACGCCGAGAGCGGCGGGGGCCCGGCTCCCGACGCCTTCGCCGGGCGGCCGGGGCCCGCCGCCGCGGGATGCAGGACGTCGATGGCCCAGCCGAGATCGAGGCGCTCGCCGAGCCAGCCCGGGCAGGCAGTGCGCGGATGCAGGCGGAGCCCGAGGGCCTCGTGCCGCGCGCGGAGCGCGTGGACCGGGTCCGCGGGCACCGCAGCCGGGGCCGGGACATCGGGCAGGGGCCGGCCGTCGGGGCGGCTGAAGTGCAGCGCGCCATCGGGGAGGCGCTGGACCTGATAACCCTCCTCGTGGACGGCGCGGTGGTGGCGGCGGCAGAGGAGCGCGAGGTTCGCGAGGGTGGTCGGCCCGCCCTGGGCCCAGTGGCGGAGATGATGGCCCTCGGCGACGCGGACGCCGCAGCCGGGGAAGCGGCAGCCGCGGTCCCGGTGCTGGAGCACGCGCCTCAGCGCCGGCGGGATCGTCCGCGTCCGGGCGCCGATCTCGACGACGCGCCCGTCCGGCTCGTGGCGCATGACCACGCGGCCGGCATCGCAGGCGAGGCGGCGGGACGTTTCCGGGGAAACGCGCGCGCCGTCCTCGAGGGCGGACTGGCCGGGCTGGTCGGGGTCCGCGAGGGCGGGAGCGTCCACGTGGACGACGACCTGGTAGCGCTCTCCGGGGGCGCCGGGATCGAGGCCGTGGTGGAGGGCGCTCTCGGCGAGCAGGGCCAAGGCGTCGGCCTGCTGCTGGGCCCTGGTCGGGAGGTTCTCCGGCGGGTCAGCCACGCCGGGCGCTGCCCGCTCGGCCCGTTCCTTCCGGTAGAGCGTGTCGCGGGCGGCGTCCAGGGCGCGCAGGAGGAGGGCGCCCACCTCGGGCGTGAGCCTGCCGCGGAGCACCACCATGCCATCCCCGTCCTCGGAGACGTGCAGCCCCCGGCCCGCGTGCTGCTGCGCAGTCTCCCGCGCCTCGGCCTGCCGGTCCACCCGGCGCCAGCCGCGGACGATGCGCTCGACGTGGGCGGCGGTGCCGGCGCGGCCGACGGCGAGGAGGCGCGCTTCGGTCTCGGGGGTCGCCACACGCGTCAGGGCGCGGGCCTTGGCGTAGGAGAGCTGGCCGCGGGCGATCGCCGCGGAGAGCAGGGGGAGGCTCCCGAGGGCGCGGGCGACGCGGACGCGCTCGCGGGCGGCGCCGGGGTCGAGGCCGACGCGCCAGGAGAGCCAGTGGGCGCAGGAGCGGAAGCCGGCGTTCCAGCCGCCGCGGGCGTCGAACTCGCGTATGAGGTCGAGGAGGCGGGCGGATGAGCGGCCTCGAGGTGGGCGGACAGCTCGGCGATCAGATCGCCGAGCCGGTCCATCTCGGCGGCGGCACTGGGGGTGGCGACGATGGCTGGCGCGTGGATCTGCATGGCGACTTCCCTCCCGTTGCCCCGACTCTACACCCCGGTTTCGGAGCCTCCTGGGAGCGCCGGGGCCGGGCGATTCCCGGGCGCGGAATCATTTCCGGTCGGAGCCTCTCCAGCCGCCCGGCGTCGGGCGCGTGCGGGGCGCTGGACGGGCATCGGCCGAGCGTGGCCAGCGGGCCGCGATGCCCTTCCGGCGGAGCCGTCAAGCGAAAACTTCGGCTCGGGCGTGGCCGCAGCGAGATCCTCATCAACCTCCCTGGAACCGGACGAGACGGGCGGGTACGTGGCGAGCTGCCCACCGATACCGGGCTGCTACAGCCAGGGAGAGATGGTTGACGAGGCGCTTGCCAACATCAAGGAAGCCATCGAGCTGTGCCTCGAGGTCATGCAGGAGGGAGGCGAGGATATTCCGGATCCCTCCCGAGTCCTCGTCGGGAGCGTCGCCGTCACCCGGTGAGCCCGAAGCTTCCCGTCGCCTCGGCCCGCGAGGCTGTTCGCGTCTTCGAACGCCTCGGTTATCAGGTCGTCCGGCAAGGAGGAAGCTACATGCGGCTTCTCCACCCACGGGACCCCGCCCGCCAGCCTCTGACGATTCCCGACCACCGCACCGTGAAACCCGGCCTGCTCCCAGGCTCATCCGGGACGCGTAACTGGACGTCGAGGAATTCCGTCGACTGCTGGGCGCGCAGAAGCGGGAGGGCCGCGGCCAAGGCCTCCTGGCCCGCCGCCGCGGCTGAGTCCGCGGGCGCAGACCTTCAGGCCCGGCCGGCAGGAATCAGCCGATGGCCCGCGTCAGCGAAGTGGCTGTCGAGCGCGAGGGCGTCGCGAAGGCCCTGGGAGCGCATGAACTCCAGGCTCACGCAGTCCACGAGGCTGAGTCGTCTGCGATCTTCCCGGAGAAGGCGTTCGACGGCCTTGCGGTGGAGGCGCTCCGAGACCCAGTCGACCGAGAGCACGGGCACCACGTGCTCGAGCAGGTCGCGCACAGCCGGGAGCCCGATCCGGTGCTGGAGCAGGGCTGTCGTCTCGACGAGCACGTACGATGTGGTCCACAGCGCGCGCTGCTCCTCCAGCAGGGCTCGGAAGGATCGGAGGACGTCGGCGTGCCGGTCCTCGGTCCTGACGAGCAACGCGTAGAGCGCGGAGGTGTCGAGGAAGGCGCTCACCGGCGGTACGCGTCGGCCAGATGGCGGTCGTGCTCGACGGCCACGCGCGAGGGCCCCGAGCGGTCGGCGTATCGGCCGCAGACGGCCAGTGCCGCCTGCACACGCTCCTCGCGGCTTGGCGAGCTCCCCTCCTGGGTGAGCTGCTCGGCCACGCAACGTCGCACCGCCTCGGAGAGAGAGATTCCGCGCTGGCGCGCCCAGCGGCGGAGCCGGCGATGCTGGTCCTCGGGTAGCTGTATTTGTGTCCGCACCATGATGGCATTGTAGTGCCATCATGTGTGCCGGTGCAACGTCCGCGACCCACGGTTCCTGTCGAGGCCTATCTGGTCCTGAGGGCTTCGCGGGCGGCCCGCGCCCCCGCCGTCACGTAGGCGACGTCGCTGCCGCAGCCCACCATCAGCCAGCCGTCGGCGATGCGCCGGCTCGCGGTCTCCGGCCGGGCGTTGTGAATCCCTGGAGCAACGCCGTGACGGCGGGCGGCCGCGAGGATCACGCCGATGGCCTCGGCGAACTCCCGGTGCGGCGGCTCCAGCGAGGGCGCCAGGCCCATGGACGCCAGAGGGCAGGATCTCGTCGTTCGCGGGTTGGAGATTGGACGCCTACTTCGCCGCCCGCCGGCGGGGCTGAGGGAGGGAGCTCGTCGCGTTCCTTACCTCCGAGCCTGGCGGTCTTGGGTTCGGCGCGTGAACTTGGTAGACTGGCCCTGCGTTCACAACCAGGGCCAGGGTCGACTGGAACGGGCGCATGCTGGCAACGCGGGAGGCCACGACGTGAATATCTATGATTTCAAGGTCATCCTGGAACCGGACGAGACGGGCGGGTATGTGGTGAGCTGCCCATCGATACCGGGTTGCTACAGCCAGGGAGAGACGATTGACGAGGCCCTGGCCAACATCAAGGAGGCCATCGAGCTGTGCCTTGAGGTCATGCAGGAGGAGGGCGAGGACATTCCCGATCCCTCTCGGGTTCTCGTCGGGAGCGTCGTCGTCACTCGGTGAGCCCGAAGCTTCCGGTCGTCTCGGCCCGGGAGGCTGTTCGCGTCTTTGAACGCCTCGGGTATGAGGTTGTCCGGCAACGCGGAAGCCACATGAGGCTTCTCCATCCAAAGGACACTGCCCGCCAACCCCTGACGATTCCCGACCACCCCACCCTGAAGCCCGGCCTGCTCCGTAAGCTCATCCGGGACGCGCAACTGGACGTCGAGGAGTTTCGTCGACTGCTGCGCGCGTAGGAGCGGGAGGCCCGCGGCCCAAGGCGCCCGGCCCGCCGCCGCGGCTGAGCCCGGCTCGCGCGCTATGTGAGCCTGATTGCTTCGAGCGCGCCCCGCGCCCCCGCCGTCACGTGGGCGATGTCGCTCCCGCAGCCCACCATGCGCCAGCCGTCGGCGATGCGCCGGCTCGCGGTCTCCGGCCGGGCGTTGTGAATCCCCGGAGCGACGCCGTGACGGCGCGCGGCCGCGAGGATCACGCCGATGGCCTCGGCGAACTCCCGGTGCGGCGGCTCCAGCGAGGGCGCCAGCCCCATGGACGCGCAGAGATCGTTGGGGCCGATGAAGCAGGCGTCGATGCCGGGCACGGAAAAGATCGCGTCGAGGTTCGGCAGGGCGTCGACGTGCTCGATCTGGACCACTCTCAGGATCTCGTCGTTCGCGCGCTGGAGATAGGTCTCCATGTCGGTGTGGAAGGACAGCGCGTGGCGCCCGGAGCCGATGCTGCGCCGCCCCTGCGGCGGGTACTGGGCATAGGCCGCGACCAGCTCGGCCTCCTCCCGCGTCTTGACGTTGGGAGCCACGATGCCCCAGGCGCCGGCGTCCAGGATGCGCTTGATCCCCAGCTCGCTCACCTCGGGGATCCGCGCCATGGGGGCGCAGGGGTAGCGGCCGATGGCCTGGAACATGCTCGTCATGGTGGCCAGGTCGATGGGGTTGTGCTCGGTGTCCACGCAGAGCCAGTCCCACCCCTGGGCGGCGAGGTGCTCGACGATGATCGGGTCGCCGAGGGCGATCCACACCCCGATCGCCGGCTTGCCGTCCTTGAGCTTCCGCTTCATCTCGTTCGTGGTCACTTGATCCCTCCCGTTCCTCGATGGGTGTCCGACCCCGGGGGCAATCCATCCCGCCAGAGTGTAGAGGGGAGGTCCCCGCCCGTCAAACGGCCCTTGGGGGGAATCCCTGACAAGTACGCTGTGCCTGTCAGCGGGCTCGTGTCGTGCTGAGATTCTCGGGACATTGCACGAGACCACCACGAAAGGTTCTCGGCGAGCCCGGGGCCGGGGGAGGGCCAACCTGCCCTTCGGCGGATCTGCTGTGACCCCGGCTGTCACACCGCGACGGTAAGAGCTACGATGCGGGAGGTCACCTGACCCGAGGATGGACTCGTCGCGTTCTTCAAGGACTCTGGCCATGGAGCATGTTCTGCGTGCCGTGGGCGAGCATGGGCGGGTGCCGGTCGGGCACAACGTGGACTTCGGCCGGAACGTCGTTGCGGCAGAGATGTACAGGCTCGGCTACGCCAAGGAAGCCGTGGAGAATGGATTCCACGTGACGAGGTACCTCTGCCTGATGACAACCGCCGCCGCCCTCTGTCGTCTCCCCGGGCGCCTCGGCAGGCCCGAGTATCCGACGCTGGCCGAGCTCCACATGAGGCTCTTCGTCGGGGAGCCCCGGGGGCGTCAGGGGGCTCTGCCCGACGTGGAGGCCGGTGCGCGCTGCTTCTTTCGGTTCCGGGCGTCGGGGGTGATCTGATGAGCTCGCGCAATTCCGAGGCGAAGTCACCTGGAGCCGCGGATGGGGACTGAGCGCGAAAGCCTCTACCGCTACTGGGGGAAAGCTGGCGTGGCCGATGAAGAAGCTCGATACCATCTGCTGCCGTACCATTGCTTGGATGTGGCGGCGGTCGGCAGCGTCCTGCTGCGCGAGCAGGAAGAGCTGCTGCGCGGCCTGGCTGGCTTCCTCGGGGTGCATGCCGATGCGTTGAGGCGGTGGCTCACGTACCTCCTGGCGATCCACGATGTGGGCAAGTTCGCCGACTCGTTTCAGAATCTCCGGCCCGACCTCATGCTGGCCCTTCAAGGACGGAAGGCTGCGGTCAGCTACGACGAGCGGCACGACACGCTCGGCTACCGCTTCTGCGCGGGCAAGGGTCGTCAGGGAGCCGCCCTCGAAGTGCTGGCGGGTCCGACCTGGCAGCATGCGGATCCGGAAGACCTCCGCGACCTGTTGGCCCCCTGGCTCAGCGCTGTGACGGGGCACCACGGCCGGCCGCCAGCGCTCGTGAACGCCCCGCGGCCGCTGTCCCACAACTTCCCGGGAGCGGTATCCGCGGATGCAATCGCTTTCCTGCGGGAAGCGCTGGGCCTTCTGCTGCCGGAAGGCTCGCCCTTCAATCTGGCGGACTACTCACAAGTCCAAGCCTTTTCTCGCGTGTCGTGGCTCATGGCGGGGTTAGCGGTCGCTGCCGACTGGATGAGCGTGAGCGCGAACATCGATGGGTTCATGCCGGCTTCTGATCACCCTCGCTGAGGGGAAACGCGAGACCCCCTCACGGAGTCCGATCGCTTGACGACCGGTCCGTGAAGGGGTCTCCTCCTTTGTCGACCAAGACGAAGGAGGCCCCAAGTGTCCCACGCCCTGCTGCGCGACGCCAGCCTGTATGACGTGCTCCTTGCGCTCGACCACGACCTCGCCGCGGAAGTTCGCGCGGGCGGCTGCGCGTTCTGCGGCGGGAGGCTCGACAGCGCCCGCTATCCGCGGAAGCCCCGCGGCGGCCCGGAGGACCTGGGCCCGGAGTACGCGTTCCGGTTGAGCTTCTGTTGCGCCCGGAAAGGCTGCCGGCTCCGGGCGACGCCGCCCTCGGTGCGCTCCCTCGGGCGCCGGGTGTATTTGGGCGCCGTGGTCGTGCTGGTCACGGCGATGGTGAGTGGCATCACGGCGGCGCGGGCGGCGCGGCTGCGGGAACTGCTGGCCGTGAGCGTGCGCACGCTCCAGCGCTGGCGGATCTGGTGGCGACAGACGTTCGTCGCCAGCGCGTTCTGGCGCGGGGGCCGGGGCCGCTTCATGCCGCCGGTGGCCGTCGACACGCTGCCGGCCTCGCTGCTCAGCCGCTTCGCCGGCGCCGATGAGCAGACGCGGTTAGTCCAGACGCTCAGGTTTCTGGGGCCGCTGACCGCGCCCCGGGGCGCCGCGGGGGCAGGCTCGTCGATGGGCGGCGGCGACCCGCAGACGATGCGGCTGGCCCCCCGCCGGCCGCGCTCGTAGGCTCGTCCGCGCCAAGGAAGGCGGCGCCGGGCGCCGCCGGAAGGGAGCGGACACGCGATGAATGACGACGAGGACGGTGGGGCCCGCCGCGACCGGTGGGCGCGCGTGCGGTTTGCGATCGTGGGGGCGTTGCTGGCGGCCCCGCCGGCGCGCGGCGGGCTGCGCGCGGCCCTGCGACGCTTGGCGACGCAGACGTGGCGGCATCCGGTGACGGGCGCCCCGGTGGCGTTCGCGATCCCGACGATCGAACGCTGGTACTACGCCGCCCGCAACGCGGCGCGCGATCCGGTCGGCGTGCTGCGGCGCCGCCGCCGCAAGGACGCGGGCCAGCACCGCGCCGTGTCCACGAAGCTGCAGCTGACGCTCCGGAGCCAGTATGAGGCCCACCGCAGCTGGAGCTACCAGCTCCACCTCGACAACCTCGCGGTGCTGATCGCGGAGGCCCCGGCGCTCGGCCGCCGGCCGTCGTACTCGCCGCTCCGGCGGGACATGACGGCGCAGGGGTTGGTCCCGCACCCACGCCCGGCCGCGCTGGACACGCCGGGGGCCGTCGTGGCGGCCAGCCGCCGGGAGCACCTCGAGGTCCGCAGCTTCGAGGCAGAATACGTGCACGGGCTGTGGCATGTGGACTTCCACCACGGGTCCCGCACGGTCCTGACGCGGGCGGGGACATGGGTCCGGCCGCGCCTGCTCGGCGTGCTCGATGATCGCTCGCGGCTGGCGTGTCACCTCCAGTGGTATCTCGACGAGACGGCCGCGACGCTCGTGCATGGGCTGGCCCAGGCGATCCAGAAACGCGCGCTGCCGCGGGCGCTCCTGACCGACAACGGCAGCGCGATGGTCGCGGCCGAGGTCCGGCAGGGGCTGGAGACGCTGGGGATCGTGCACGAGACCACGCTGCCCTACAGCCCGTATCAGAACGCGAAGCAAGAGGTGTTTTGGGGCCAAGTCGAAGGCCGCCTGCTGGCGATGCTCGAGGGCGAGCCCGAGCTGACGCTCGACCGGCTGAACGCCGCGACCCAGGCGTGGGTGGAACTCGAGTACCACCGCACCGTCCACTCCGAGCTCGGTGTCTCGCCCTTGGAACGCTATCTGGCTGGCCCGGACGTCGG
>MGBV01000205.1:15391-15692 GCA_001788415.1 Candidatus Rokubacteria bacterium GWC2_70_16
GAGCCCCAGCAGCGAGGAGCTGCGGCGCGCGTTCCGCGCCGCCGTCGATCGCACGCAACGGCGCAGTGACGGCACGGTCAGCCTCGAGGGCCGGCGCTTCGAGGTCCCCGCCCGTTACCGGCAGTTCACCCGGCTGCGCGTGCGGTATGCGCGGTGGGATCTCGCCGGCGTCGATCTGGTCGATCCCCACACCGGGGCCGTCCTCTGCGCGCTCTACCCGCTGGACAAGGTGGCCAACGCCGACGGGCAGCGCCGCCGCCTGGAGCCCGCCTCCCCCACGCCGCTCGCGACCGCCGCGCCC
>MGBV01000205.1:15718-18657 GCA_001788415.1 Candidatus Rokubacteria bacterium GWC2_70_16
GTATCTCCCACCCCCGTATCCACCCCACGACGAGGAGACTTCGCGCCCATGACTAAGAAGCTGCTCGCCCTGTACGGCCTGAAGTGGAATCCCTTCGCGGCGGACCTGCCGCCGGACGCGCTGCTCACGACGCCGAAGGTCGAGGCCTTCTGCTGGCGCATCGAGCAGAGCCACGTCCGCGAGGGCGGCTTTGCGCTCATCACCGGCGATCCCGGGACCGGCAAGAGCGTGGTGCTGCGGCTCCTGGCCGAGCGGCTCGGGCGTCTGCGCGACCTCACGGTCGGGGCCCTCACGCATCCCCAGAGTCGCGTGGCCGACTTCTACCGCGAGCTCGGCGATCTCTTCGGCGTCGCCCTCCGCCCGCACAACCGGTGGAACGGCTTCAAGAGCTTGCGCGAACGCTGGCAGACGCATCTGGAGAGCACCCTGCTGCGCCCGGTGCTCCTGATCGACGAGGCGCAGGAGATGCCCCCGGTCGTCCTCAGCGAGTTGCGCCTGCTCGCCAGCGCCCACTTCGACTCCCGCCCGCTCCTGAGCGTGGTGCTCGCCGGCGATGGCCGGCTGCCCGATCTCTTGCGGCGCGAGGAGCTCCTGCCGCTCGGCAGCCGCATCCGCACCCGGCTACACCTGGAGTACGCCAGTCGCGAGGAGCTGCGCACCTGCCTGCAGCATCTGCTCGACGGCGCCGGCAACGCGACGCTCATGACCCCCGAGCTCATGACCACGCTCTGCGAGCACGCCCTCGGCAATCCCCGCGTGCTCACCACGATGGCGGCCGATCTCCTCGCCGTCGCCGCCCAGCGCGAGCTCGCGCAACTCGACGACAAGCTCTATCTCGAGGTCTTCGCCCCGCCGCGCTCGGCGACGCCCGCCAAACCTCGCCGCGGCGGCGCCGAGCCCCACCGATGAGCGGGCTGCCCGTGCAACCGGCGTACACGCTCGCCGTCCAGCCCCCCGAGCGCCGCTGGCTGATCGAAGACCTGTGGGCGGCCGAGGCCGTCGGGATCGTCGGCGGCGAGCCCAAGTGCGGGAAGTCCTGGCTCGCGCTCGACGTGGCCGTCGCCGTCGCGTCCGGGGCGCTGTGTCTGCGCCGGTTTCGGCCGGCGCAGACCGGCCGCGTGCTGCTCTTCGCCGCCGAGGACGCGCTGCACATCGTGCGGGCGCGCCTGGCCGGCATCGCTCTGGCGGCCGGTGTCGCGTTCGAGACCCTCGATATCCAGGTCATCACGGCCCCGACCGTACGCCTGGACCTGCCCGAGGACCAGCGCCGCCTGCGCGAGACCGTCGCGACGCTGCGCCCCGCGCTGCTCGTGCTCGATCCCTTCGTGCGCCTGCACCGGATCGACGAGAACGCCGCGGCCGAGGTGGCCCCCGTGCTTGCCTCCCTGCGCGAGCTCGAGCGCCACTTCCGCACCGCCGTGCTCCTCGTGCACCACGCCCGCAAGGGCGCGGCGCACGCCCGCGCCGGCCAGGCGCTGCGGGGCTCCTCCGAGCTCCATGCCTGGGGGGATTCCAACCTCTACCTCCGCCGGCAGGGCGACACCCTCAGCCTGGCGATCGAACACCGCGCCGCCCCGTCTCGGGAGGGCCTCGTCGTCGAACTCCGGGCGCAGGGCGAGGCCCTCGCCTTACACGTGGTCGATGGCGGCGGTGCACGCCCCGCGGCACCGCCGGGCCGCTCCCTGGGCGAGCGGATCGAGCAGGCGCTGGCCGCCGCCGGCGCGCCCCTCACGCGCCGGGCGCTCCGCCGCGCCTGCCGGATGCGCGCCAGTACCCTCGGACAGATCTTGGCCCGCCTGCTGGCCGACGGCCGCGTCGCTCGATCGCCGGACGGCTACTCCCTCGTCGGTCCGTAGGGCCGAGGCCCCTGGTCGCGATTCCCCGCCATCCCTACCGTCGTGCGGAACCGGAACCGGGAACCGCCTCGTGACCGCGTCGCGATCAGCTTCGTTGAGCGACTCTCTCCGTCAATGACGCGCCCGTCGCCGGGCCTGTGGAAGGTGTGGGCATCGCTCGGCGATGTCCAAGGCCGGTGGACGGCCCCTGTCCACCGGCCGGCACCTTCCACAGGCCTCCGTCGACCAGCCACCGCCGCCCGATCTCGATCGGCAGCGCCGCGCCTCACACCCCTCGCATCAACGCCCCATCAGAATGCGTGACGGAGGCGCCATCAAAGATCGTGGTCACTCTCACCAAGCAGAGCCATCCAGGGTCGCCCATAGGGAGCCAGTGTGGCGAGGTGGCCGGATCCTTTGCATGCAGGTTGTCTCCCTTCCTCCTGGGGCCACTTGCCGCCGCAGGCGACTGCGGCGGCGATCGCGTGGTAAGGTGCTGCGCGAGGAGGGCCGAGATGACCGGTCGCGTGGCGGTGCTGCGGGCCTACGGGGGCGATTTCGAGCTGCGCGAGTATCCGGTGCCGGAGGTGGAGCCGGGGGCCCTCCTCGTCCGCCTGACCCGGGCGGGGGTGTGCGGGTCGGATCTTCACATCTGGCGCGGCGAGATGAAGGAGATCTACGGCACCGTCCCGCGCGACCTCACCTTCGGCCACGAGATGTGCGGTCGCGTGGAGCGGCTGGGCGCCGGCGTCGCCACCGACTCGATGGGGCAGCCGCTCCGTGAGGGAGATCGGGTGACGTATCTCTATTTCTTCCCGTGCGGGCGCTGTCCCGTCTGCGTGCACGACGAGATGGGGAGCTGTCCCAGGAAGGGGCGGCCCAGCCGGGTGGCGGGGACGCCCCCGTACTTCAACAACGCCTTCGGCGACTACTACTACCTCCGGCCCGGCCACTTCGTGTTCAGGATCCCCGACGAGGTCTCCGACGACGTCGCCACGCCGGCCAACTGCGCGCTCGCCCAGGTGATCTACGGGCTGCGGCGCGCCGGCCTCCGCGCCGGGCACACGGTGGTGATCCAGGGCGCGGGCGGCCTCGGTCTCAGCG
>MGBV01000205.1:18688-19174 GCA_001788415.1 Candidatus Rokubacteria bacterium GWC2_70_16
GGTGATCCAGGGCGCGGGCGGCCTCGGTCTCAGCGCCGTCGCGGTCGCCCGCGACACGGGCGCCGACCGGGTCATCGTGGTGGATCGGCTCCCCGGGCGGCTGGAGCTCGCCCGCGCCTTCGGGGCCGACCACACCCTGGACGCGACCGAGCTGACCGAGGACCGGCGCCTGGAGGTGGTCCGGGAGCTGACCGGCGGGTTCGGGGCCGACGTGGTCGCCGACTTCGTGGGCTATCCCGAGGTGATCCCAGAGGGGCTGCGGATGCTGCGCGGCGGCGGCTGCTACCTCGAGGTGGGCAGCATCGCCCCCGGCAGCGTCTTCTCCTACGATGCCACCGCGCTGGTCCGTGGCAACGCGCGCCTCGTGGCGACCTCCAACTACTCGCCGTGGGCGCTCGAGCAGGCCCTCGCCTTCCTGCGCCGCAACCTCCGGCGCTTCCCCTTCGAGCGCCTCGTCTCCCACGTGTTCGCCCTCGAGCGCATCTC
>MGBV01000206.1:0-15637 GCA_001788415.1 Candidatus Rokubacteria bacterium GWC2_70_16
TGGCGTTGAGCGCCGACAGCGTGTCGTAGCGGGTGGCGTTCAGCAGGAGCGTCACCTTGAAGCCGTAGTCGCGCTCGAGGATCCGCGCGACCTCCCGGGCGTCGTTCACGGCGGTGCGGAGCCGCCGCAGTATCTTGTAGTCGTTGTTGCCGATGACGAGGGCGTGATAGGTCCCCAGCGCGATGTCCTTCTGCGCCAGCGGCGAGCCGATCCTGGCCGGGGCCGCGGCGCCGGTCGCGGCCATCTGCGTCTCCGCCGACGACAGGATCAGGAACTCGAGGGTAGACTTCCGCCCGCGCCGGTCGACGGCCACGATGCGCACCCGCTCGTCCACCGATCGCGTGAGCCCGACCTGGCTCTTGAAGAGGTTGTCGCTGCCGAGCTTCTCCTCGCGCCCGTTCACCGTGAGCGACAGGAGCCCGTCGCTGGCGCTCACCCGCCCCACCACCACCAGGCGCTCGGCCGCCGGCGCCCGCGCCGCGCGCGTCCCCCGGGTGACGACCAGCTCGGGCTCGATGAGCTGGATGTCGGGGCCGGCTTCCGCGGTTTGCTGGCGGATGCGGGCGAGCTGGTCCCGCAGCGTGCCGGACTCGGTCTCGGAGCGGGCCAGCGCGGCGCGGAGGTCGGCGAGCTCGCGATCCTTGGCGGCCAGGCGCGCCTGGCGCTCGCCCACCGAGGCCTCGATCTCGCGGATCCTGGCGGTGGCGGCCTGCTCGCTCTTGCGGGAGGTCTCGAGGTCCAGGCGCAGCCGCGCGAGCGCCCCGCGCTCGGCGGCGACCTCGCTGCCGCGCTCCGCGAGGCCCTTGCGGAGATCCTCCGCCTCGCGCTGGGCCCGCGCCAGCTCGGCGGCGCGCTCCTGCTCGACACGCTCGGTCTGGGCGCGCCTGGCGGCGCCCTCGACCTCGGAGCGAGCCAGGGAGGCGCGGAGCGCCGCCAGCTCGCCGTCCTTGCCGGCCAGCCGCGCCTCGCGCTCGGCGATGGCCTGCTCGATCTGGCGCAGGCGCTCCGTCTGGGCCTGCTCCGTCCCCCGGGCGGCCGCGAGCTCCTGGCGCATCCGCGCCAGCCCCTCGCGCTCGGCCGTCGCCTCGCCGCCGCGCTCGGCGAGGCTCTTGCGGAGCCCGTCGGCCTCGCGCTGGGCCCGCGCCGCCTCCGCCGCGCGCTCCTGCTGTGCCCGGTCCAGATCCGCCCGCCTGGCGGCCGACTCCGTTTCCGAGCGCGCGAGGGAGGCGCGGAGCTGGGCGAGCTCGCGGTCTCGCGCGGCCAGGCGCCCCTCCCGCTCGGCGATGCCGGTCAGGAGCTCCCTGAGCCGCGCGCCCGTGGCCTGCTCGCCCTGGCGCGAGGCGTCGAGCTCCTGGCGCAGCCGGGCGAGGGTCCCGCGCTCGGCCTCCACCTCGCCCCGGCGCTGCTCGAGCCTCTGCCGAAGGGAGTCCAGCTCGCGCTGGGCGCGGTCGAGCTCGCCCTGCTTCTGCTCCAGCGCCCGCCTGAGCTCGCCCACCTCGCTCCTGAGCTGCTGGACCTCGGCCGATGTCTCGGCGGGCGCGATGCTGAAGGCGAGGTCCGCGAGGCCCGCGGCGCGGCGGTACCAGGTGAGGGCCTGCGTCGGGTCCCTGGGGACGCCGAGCCCTCGCTCGTACAGGTGGCCCAGGTTGATGGCCGCCCGCGGATAGCCGGTGTCGGCCGCCCGCCGGTACCACTCGGCGGCCGCGGCATGGTCGGCGGGGACGCCGAGCCCCTTCTCGAAGATCTCCCCCACGTAGGTCTGGGCCGAGGCATCCCCCTCCTTGGCCAGCGGCAGCCAGACCTTGAGCGCCGTGGCGTAGTCGGCCCGGTCGAAGGCCACGTACTCGCCGCCCCGGATCTCGCAGTCCCGCGCGGAGGTCTTGATGGCGCGGCGCGCCGTGAGAAAGGTGACCTGTGCTCCGAGCCGGCGGATCTGGCCCGGAAGCAGGCAGTCCACGACGAGGAAGTCCTCGGCCTTGCCGGGGCTCTGCTGGAGCTGGGTGGCCGCCTCCCGGCCCGCGTCTCCGCCAGCCACGCAGCCGGCGGCCAGGAGCGTGGCCAGGGCGACGGCCGTGAGACCGGCGCACCGGGTAGAGGTCGGGGGGGGCCATCCGTTCGGACCGCGCATGCACCAGGCACTATCCAGGGATAGACGCGGTCTGTCAAGACGGGCCCTTGACACCTTCTTGGGAAAGAATGGACAATCAGCACCCTGGTTTCCGGCCGTGCCTCGCCATGCAAAGGAGGGGATGAACATGCTGATCCGTCGCCGGTTGTCGGTGCTCGGCTTCAAGTGCGCGGGCCTCCTGGCCCTGGCCCTGCTGCTCGTGGGGCTCGCCGCCGAAACCGCCCCGGCCCAGCCCAAGCGGGGCGGGGTGTTGCGGATCGCGGAGCGGTCCGACCCGGTGGGCTTCGACACCCTGGGAAAGAAGAAGGCGTCGGTCTACACGCAGCTCGTCCTGGCCTACACCCACAACCGCCTCTTCAAGTACGGCCCGTCGGGCGAGGTCGTGCCCGATCTGGCGGAGGCCTACTCCCAGCCGAGCCCGACGACCTACGTGGTGACGCTCCGCAAGGGCGTGCGCTTCCAGCCCAAGCCCCCCGTCAACGGCCGCGAGCTGACGGCCGAGGACGTCAAGTTCACCTTCGAGCGGCTCCCGGGCTCTCCCGAGGCGCGGCTGTTCCCCACGCTGAAGTCGGTGACGGCGCCGGATCGCCACACCGTCCGCTTCGAGCTGTCCGCCCCCTCCTCGGCCTTCGTCGCCAACCTGGCCGCGACCACCATGTTCATCTACGCCAAGGAGGCCGGCAAGCCGACGCCTGATGGCGGCCGCGACTACATCGCCGTGGACACCGTGGTGGGCACGGGCCCCTTCATGCTGGAGGAGTACCGGGAGAAGCAGCGGCTGGTCCTCAAGCGCAACCCGCAGTACTTCGAGACCGGCAAGCCCTACCTCGACGGCGTGGAGCTGTACTTCATCGCGGACCCATCGGCCCAGCTCGCGGCGCTCCGCACCGGGCGCATCGACATGGTGCAGGGGAGCAGCGGCCAGGGCGTGCCCCAGCTCCTGGTGCCGGAAGCCCGCAGCATCCCCGGCGTCACGGTGCTGACCCACAAGACGTTCCAGACCAGCGAGAACCTCATCGGCCGGCTCGACATGAAGCCGTGGAGCGACGTGCGCGTGCGCCGGGCCGCCTCCATGGCCATGGACCGCGCCGCCCTCATGAAGGCCCTCTACCCCGAGGGGGCCGAGGTCTTCTCGGGCCCCATTCCCGCCAACTCCCGCTACGCCATCCCGCCGGACAAGCTCGGGGAAGCGGCCCAGTTCTACCGGTTCGACCCGGCCGCCGCGAAGAAGCTCCTCGCGGAGGCGGGCTACCCCGCCGGGTTCAAGACCAAGCTCTACACCACCGTGGGCTACGGGCCCGAGTACG
The DNA here is from genome assembly GCA_001788415.1 of Candidatus Rokubacteria bacterium GWC2_70_16. Classification (GTDB taxonomy): domain Bacteria; phylum Methylomirabilota; class Methylomirabilia; order Rokubacteriales; family CSP1-6; genus UBA12499. The sequence continues at coordinate 3,436 of MGBV01000206.1, forward strand.
TCACGCGCACGGAGCTCTTGAAGGACATGCTCTCCAAGGTCGGCATCGAGGCGAGCATCGTCGTGCAGGAGTACCCGGTGTGGATCGCCGCCACCTACAAGGGCAACTACGAGGGGCTCGTGCACATCCCCACCTGGACCCTGGGCGAGGAGGAGGAGTGGCTGGGGGCCTACCTGCCGGGCGACACCCGCAACCACATCCACATCGAGGACGGCGGGCTCGCGGAGGTGATCCGCAGCTCCCGCCAGGCGCCCAGCGAGCCGGTGCGGGCGCGCCACATCGGCCAGTTCCTGCGAACCTTCCACGACAACATGTACCGGGTGTTCCTGCCGCTCCCCTCGCTGATCACCGTGACGAATGCCCGCGTGAAGGGCTATGTGCCCAGCGTGAGGGGCTACAGCTACGCGACCACCGTCGTGGACGTGTGGCTGGAGTGACAGCGCCGGGCTTGCCGCCGGCCGCCCCCCGTCCTTCCGCCTCCTCGGAGGCCCGCGCTGACGGTCGTGTGACGGCGTGAGGAGGTACCTCGCCCAGCGGCTCCTGCTGATGCTCCCCACGCTGCTCCTGGTCAGCGTGATGGTGTTCGCCATCATGCGCCTGATCCCGGGGGACGTGGTGAGCCTCATGTTCCAGGACCTCGGCTACGCGCAGAGCCTCGCCGAGATGCGCGCCCGGCTCGGCCTCGATCTGCCCTTTCACGCGCAGTACCTGCGCTGGGTGGGCGAGGTCCTGCGCGGCGAGCTGGGGCAATCGCTCTGGACCCAGCGCGACGTCCTCGGTCTGCTCGCCGAGCGCCTGCCGGTGACGCTGGAGCTGGCGCTCCTGTCCATCGGCTTCGCCGTGGTGTACGGGGGCCTCACGGGAGTCGCCGCGGCGCTGCGGCCGGACGGCTGGCTGGATGTCGCGCTCCGCAGCGTCGCCATGGCCTTCCTCTCGCTGCCCACCTTCTGGCTGGGCACGCTGGCGATCGTGCTCCCCTCGCTCTACCTCGGGTGGAGCCCGAGCATCCAGCTCGTCTCCTTCCGCGGCGACCCCTGGGGCAACCTCGCGCAATTCCTGCTGCCGGCGGCCATCCTCGGGACCCACCTGGGGGCGCCTGTCATGCGGATGAGCCGGGCCATGATGCTCGAGGTGTTCCGCCAGGACTATGTCCGCACGGCCTGGGCCAAGGGGCTCCCCGAGCGGCGGGTGGTTCTCAAGCACGCGCTCCGGAACGCCGTCATTCCGACGGTGACCATCCTCGGTGTCCAGGTCTCCCAGGCCCTCGGCGGCAGCGTGATCATGGAAACGCTCTTCCAGCTGCCCGGCATGGGCAGCCTGCTCGTCGAGGCCGTGGCGCACCGCGACTTCCCCACCTTCCAGTCGCTGGTGCTCTGTCTCACCCTCTTCGTCATGGCCATGAACCTGCTCGTGGATCTCACTTACTCGGCCATCGACCCCCGCATCCGCTCGGGCGCCCGATGAGCGCCGGCAGCGAGCGAGCCGCGTGCGGCGGTTCCTGAGCACCCTGGCGCGCCGCAAGCCGCTGGGCGCGGCGGGCGGCCTCATCGTGCTCGTCCTCCTCGTCGTGGCCATCTTCGCCGACGCGATCGCGCCGCACCACTTCAACGAGACCTCGTTGCTCCGCGCCTTCCAGCGGCCGGGCGCCGCCCACTGGTTCGGCACCGACGAGCTGGGGCGGGATGTCTACAGCCGGGTCGTCTACGGGGCGCGCGTGTCCATGTTCGTGGGACTGGCGGCCACCGGCATCTCGGTCCTCCTCGGCGGGCTCATCGGGGTCCTGAGCGGGTACTTCGGGCGCGGGCTCGACCTGCTGCTGCAGCGGCTCGTGGACGCGTGGATGGCCTTCCCGGGGCTCGTCATGGCTATCGTGATCCTGGCGCTCCTGGGGCCCGGGCTCTGGAGCGTGATCCTGGCCCTTGGCGTCAGCCAGGCCTTCCCGCAGTCGCGGACCATCCGGAGCGCGACGCTCGTGGTGCGGGAGCTGCCGTACGTGGAGGCGAGCCTGGCCGTGGGCGCCTCCCATTGGCACATCCTGGTCCGCCACGTCCTGCCCAACATCGTGGCGCCGCTGATCATCGTCGCCAGCAACTTCCTCGGCTTCGTGATCCTGATCGAGGCCGCCGTCTCCTTCCTCGGCTACGGCGTGCCGCCGCCCCAGCCGTCCTGGGGGGGGATGCTGTCGGCCACCGGACGTGTCTACATGCACCGGGCGCCGTGGCTGTCCATCTTCCCGGGGCTCGCGCTGAGCCTGGCTGTCTTCGGCTTCAACGTCCTTGGCGACGCCCTCCGCGACCTGCTGGACCCCCGCCTCCGCGCGAGCTGAGGCGCCGTCAGCGCTTCGGGTAGCCGAGCGTCTTGAGCGTATCGGCGATCTCGTCGAGGATCGCCGGGTCGTCGATGGTGGCCGGCACGCCGAACTCCGCGCCCTCGGCGATCTTCTTCATGGTGCCGCGCAGGATCTTGCCCGAGCGGCTCTTGGGCAGCCGCTTGACGATGCCGGCGGTCTTGAAGGTGGCCACGGGGCCGATGCTCTCCCGGACCTTCTCCACCAGCTCCCGCATGATCTCGCCGTCGCTACGCTGGATGCCCGCCTTGGTGACGACGAAGCCCACCGGGACCTCACCCTTGATCTCGTCCGCCACGCCGATCACCGCGCACTCGGCCGCGGCGGCCCAGAAGCCCTCGGGATCCCGGAGCGGGCGCGCGTATACCTCGTCGTAGACCGTCCTCGTCATGCAGACCGCCTTCTCGGGAAAGCTCTCACGGTTCGGCTCATCGGCGGCCGGTCTGCAAGCCCCCGACCCCGCATGAGGTATGCTGGGGGCGCTGCCCGCCCCGCTCGTTCGGAGACGGGCGAGGAGGGGATCGGTGATCCAGACCATCCGCACCGCGTGCGCGCACGATTCATCAGGCTGGGGGAGGGGATGTCGCGCTGCGCGCAAGGGGGGCAGGCGATCCGCGCGGTGGCGCTGCTCCCCGGGGTGGTGGGCGCCTACGCGCGGCCGGGCGGCGGGGCGCTCCTCATGACCGTCCCCGGCTTCGGCATCGATCCGGGCGCCATCTGGCGGCCCTCGGGGCCGGAGCGGACGCGTCTGGTGCTGAGGGTGAGCGACGAGACGCCGCGCGGCGTGGTGCTGGTGCCGGGGCAGCGGCCGGCCGGGGAGGCGGTCACCGACACAGTGAACATGCTCTGCTCGACCCGCTACACGGACCTGGGCGAGGGGGCCAGCTACCAGGGCACGCGGCTCGGCGTCCGCGCGGCGCCCTGACGGGGCGCATTCCTGACGGCTCTTTCACGTCCGCCCGGAGCCGGTGTCTCATGAGCAAAGCCATGGGAGACGACGCCTTCGAGACCATCGTGGCGGACCACCATGCCGAGATCCACCGCTACATCGCCCGGGTCACCGCCCGGGCAAGCGAGGCGGACGACCTGTCGCAGGAGACCTTCCTGCGGGCCTACCGGGCCTACCGCGCGCTGGCCCCGGGCGCCAATGTGCGGGCCTGGCTCTTCGCCATCGCCACGAATCTCTGCAAGAACCACTTCCGGGCCGAGGGGCGGCGGCGGCGGGCGCATGCCACGGTGAAGCTGGCCGGGCCCCGCATCGAGCACGACGGGCCGGACGGCGAGGCCGTCTTCGCCGAGGCCAGCGCCCGGATCGACGGCATCGTCACGACACTCCCGCTCAGGCAGCGGCTGGCCTTCACCATGCGGAAGATCCACGATCTGGACTACGGGGCGATCGGCCAGAGCCTGGGCTGCTCCCCGGACAGCGCCCGGGCCCATGTCTTCCAGGCCCTCAAGAAGATCCGCCGGGGGCTCGACGCCCTCGCCATCCCCCACACGGAGCCCGAACGATGAGCCCCATCCATCCCGCGTGCCGGAAGATCGAGACCGACCTGGTGGCCGTGGCGGCCGGTGAGGCCGCTGCCGCGGAGGCCCACCGGGTCCAGGCCCATGTGGCCGTCTGCGCGTCCTGCCGCGGAGATCTCTCGCGCTACCGCGCGGTGGAGGTGATGCTGGGGGACCTGCGCGAGAGCCCGTCGCCGGCCGGGGACGTCACCCTGGCCCGCGCCGAGCTCGAGTCGCGGCTGGCCGATCTGCGCCGGCGGCTCCTCGTCTTCGGCGTCTTCGCCTCGCCGCTGGGGCCCATCCTGCTCGCGCGGTCGGAGGAAGGCGTCTCGCTGGTCCAGTACCTGGACCGGGCGGGGGCCGCCTCGCGGCTCGCCGCGCTTCCCGGCATCGAGGCCGTGGAGGACCTGCGCGAGACCGAGCCCCTCTATCGTGACCTGCTGGACTATCTCCGCGGCCGCCGCACCCGGCTCGACTGGCCGCTCGACCTCCGCCTGGCGCGGAGCGACTTCCAGCGCCGCGTGCTCGAGGTCACGGCCGGCCTCCCCTATGGCGCGGTGGCCTCGTACGCGGGCCTCGCGCGCCAGATCGGCGCGCCCAGCGCCACGCGGGCGGTGGCCCAGGCGCTCCGGTGGAACCCGGTGCCCATCGCCATCCCCTGCCATCGCGTGATCGGCAGCAGCGGCGACCTCACGGGCTACGCGGGAAACAAGGTCGCGCTCAAGCACCGGCTGCTGGCCCTCGAGGGCGTGCACGTCCTGGCCACGCGCGGCACGCATCGCGTGGACCGCCGGACCATGTACGCCCGCCAATGGGGCGATGCCGAGTACTGCCTGCCGAGCTGCGGGTCCCTCTCCCGGCGGTCCCTGGCCGAGCTCGAGCTCTTCGCCTCGCGCGAGCGGGCGGAGTCGACCGGGCTCGCGCCCTGCACGAGCTGCCGCCCGGATCTGCACCCGCTGCCGGCATAGCCCCGCCGTCCTCGTCCCGTCCCGTCGCCTCTGCGCTCTCCCGCCCGCCCGCTCGTTTCACGCCCGCGCCGCGGTGGTGTCTCAGGGGGTGGACGAAGGAGGCGCTGCGATGGAGACGCTGATCTGGCTCAGGTGGCTGTTCCTCGGCGGCGTGCTCGTCCTCGCGGCGACGGCCGCGGCCGCCATCACCCTGATCGACTGGCTTCGGCGCCGGCGGACGGAGCGGGTGCTGCCCGGCCCGCGCGTCTCGGTGGCGCCCGCGGGAGGCCGCCCATGACGACAGTGTTGGTTCTCGCCGCTACCGCGGCTCCGTTCCTCGGCATCGCCAGCGTCTTCTGGCTCGTGGGCGCCGTCCGTGAGCGGCGCGAGCGCGCGATCGCCCGGCAGATCGCGCTCACCGACGAGATCCACCGCGAGCTGGGGGCCGCCGCCGCGCCGTTCGTCCGCGAGCGCGCGCGGGGCGGCTGGCACGTGCGCGTCGCGGTGCCGCTCGATTCCCCGGGCACCGTGGGCGCGCTGGTGCGCATTATCGAAGCCTTCTTTGCCTCCTGCGACGGCGCCGGCGCGACGGGTCTCGAGATCGTGCTCACACCCCGGGCGGCGAGCCGGCGCCCCGCGATGACGAGCACCGCGCGCCGGCCCGGGCCATCGGTGAACGTGGGTGCCGCGCGCACGATCAGCGCCGCACGCTAGAAAGGGGATCGGCATGCCGCTCAACACCTACGTCCTGGAGCAGATGGTCGCGGTCCGCCTGGCGGAGGCGCGCGCGGCCGCTCGGCGGGACGCGCTGGTCCGCGCCGCGCGCCGCGAGCGGCAGCCGCGCTGCCGGTGGAGGATGGCCCTGGCGAGCGGCTGGAAGGCCATCCGGTCTCGCCGACTCGCTTCCCGGCTGGGAGGGTATCCGGAAATTCCGGCCGGGTGAGGACCCGTCGAGGCTGGGAGCGGCGGCGGCCGGCCCGACCGTGTGGACCGGGGCCCTGCGCTCCTGGCTCCGCTGTCTCCTGCCGCTGGCCGCGGTGCGGCCCCCACGGCCCCACAGCTCACGTCGGCTGCCTCGCGTTCCCTCGAGCGACTGAGGCGAAGGACGAGCGATACAGTCACAGGGGGTATGCGCGGCTACAGCTACCGCCTCGCCGAGCGCGCCGTGACGCCCGCCTCGTGGGTGACGAACACCTCGCCGTCCTTCGGCACCACGGTCACGCCGGTGACACCGGGCACGGCCCTGAGCGTGCGCTCCACCTTCTGCGCGGTCTTGAGGTCCTTGAGCCCGCCGACGTAGAGCGTGGGCCTGGGCGCCGCCGCGAAGCCGGTCACGGAGGCCTGGAAGCCGAGCGTGTCCACCGCGGCGGCGAGCTTCTCCGGCGTCTGTTGGCTGTCGTCGTAGATGACCTTCCCCGCGCCCGCCTTGGCCATAGCCCGCCCCCGACACGGGATGCGCTGCTCTTGGACCTTGACTCTGCCTTCAAAAGCGTATATCTGTTTCCCACTTGGCGTGCCGAAACAGAACGCGGCAGGCTCGCTCGGCGCGATGAGGGCTCGCTCCACACCGGCAGCTTCAGAGCGCCCGTGGAGAGCGGAGGGACCCGGTTCGAGTCCATGAGATGGAGGTGACGTTGTGAAGAAGGAGGGCAAGTACTTGCGCGCAGGCTCGGCCAGAGGGGGTTTGGCTCTGATGATGGCGATGTTCCTTCTCTTTGCGCACTCTATCGTCGGAGTGGCGGCGCAAGGAAAAGAGAAGGCGGAAGGCCTCGTTGTTTCCATACGGGATGGCAAGTTCGAGAGGTTCCAGCAGAATCTCTGGAACCCGCTGAGGGTTGGGCAGAAGGTCTTTCAGGAGGACAGGGTAAGAACGGACAAGGCCGCGGTCGCGATCGTAACGCTTGCCGACATCGGCCGGATCGTGATAGGGCCTTCCTCCGATATAGAACTGGGCAAGGATCCCAAAGACTTCAAGATCAAGATGCAGAGGGGTTTCGCGTGGGTCGAGTCCAATCTGCCGAAAGGGAGCAAGGCGTCCATAACGACGAGCCTTGCAACCGCAGGGATACGCGGGACCGGTTTCTCCGTATGCTATGACGGCAAGAACTACTGCGCATGCACATGCTTTGGGGAAGTCGAGGTTTCGTTGGACGGCGGCCGGGTGATCAAGGTGCCCAGGGGGGAATACTTCGCCTTCGCGGCGGGGTCTCCCATCGCCGGCAAGACGGAGTCGGCGGTATCTCTGCTGGAGAAGAGCGGCGCAGGCTTCGACTTCTGCTTCAACTGCCATGTTGTCGGCGGGAGGGGCAAATTGAAGCAAGACGGGAAGTGAAATATCCCGTCCTCATAGCCGTTCTCGCGACCTTCGCCGTTTCTCTCGATGCGGGCGAGTACCTCAGCTCGTTCGAGAGGAAAACCCTGGACGCGAGGTATCGTTTCCACGCGCGTCCTGCTCCTCATACACAAGACATCGTCATCCTTCACATTTCCGAGGAATCGATAAGAAGCCTCGAACCCTTCTATGGGAGATGGCCATGGCCCCGGTCTGTTCACGCCGAGGCCATCGAGTACCTCGAGTCCGATGGTGCGAGCGCAATCGGCTTCGATATTCTCTTTCCCGAGAAGTCTCTGCGGCAGGAAGTGGATTCGGCGATGATCCATCAGTTGAAAGCGCTGGCGAAGAACGCCGACATCCCGGAGGTAAGGGCGGAGCTCCAGCAGCGGCTGGATATCCTCAATCCCGAACGGAGCGATGCTCTGTTTGTTTCTCAGGTGGAGAAGTCCCGGAATGTCTTTCACGCGTCGGTGTTCTACGTCGGGGAGAATGATCTGGCGCTGGAACGAGGCCTCGCGGCCGATGGGGACGCTGCCTCGAAGATCCGGTCGGTTCTGTCGGATTCGGCCGTGCCGATTCGACTGAAGCGGCGCGAGACCGTGTTTTTCAACGCCACGATCCCCTTCTATGAGTTGGCGAAAGCGTCCCGGGGCGTCGGCCACATCAACTACACTCCCGATAGTGACGGGGTATGCAGGAGGTTCATTCCTCTCGCGTGGTTCGGGGCGGGGGATACCGCGTATCCTGCGCTGTCGTTGATTGTCGCGGCAAGGGTGAAGGGGATCCCCCTGGAGAGAATCAGAATGGAAAATGACCGCGTGGTGGTCGGAGACGCGGAAATCCCCCTGCTTGCGGACGGGAGCGCGATGATTGATTACCAGGGGGGGCGGGTCACGAACGAGGGCGATGGAAAGAGCAAGTTCGAATCGTTCTACCGCTACGTCCCGTACGAGTCCGTGATCGCGTCGGCGGATCTGATCCGGGCGGGAAAAGAGCCGGCGCTTCCGAGGGGGACCTTCAAGGGGAAGATCGTGCTGGTAACCGCGTTCGCGGCGGGGCTTACGGATGTCCGGGCGACACCGTTCAGCCCTGTGACTCCAGGGGTGGAGATACACGCGAATATCATCGACAGCATCCTTTCAGGAAGGTTTCTTCGCACGATCGGCGGGTGGACGGAGAAGGGGTACATCCTCGTGCTTGCCCTGGCCGTCGGAGTGATTACGGTATGGACAAGGCCGTATATCGGAGTCGCGGTTGTTGCGGCCCTGTCGGCTTCTGTGGTCGGACTCCACTGGGGACTATTCGGCTATGGATGGGTGCTTCCGGTAGTGAACGTGTCTGTTGCGATGGCGGGCACTTATCTCGGAGTCGTGTTGTTGCAGTATGTGGCGGAAGAGAGAGAGAAGAAGCGGGTACGGTCGGCTTTCGGGCATTACCTCGCTCCGCAGGTGCTGGAAGAGGTGCTGAAATCACCCGAGAGGCTCAGATTGGGTGGCGAGAGAAGACGCATGAGCGTCCTTTTCTCCGACATCGAGGGGTTCTCCTCATTGTCGGAAAACATGGCGGCCGAGGATGTGAGCGCCATTCTTAACGAGTATCTCGATCGGATGATGGACTGTATCAAGGAGACCGGCGGCACGCTGGACAAGTTCATCGGTGACGCAGTTATGGCGGAGTGGAATGCGCCCGTCGCGCAGCCGGATCACGCCGCCCGTGCGTGTGAGACCGCGCTGCTCATGATGGCAGAGGTGAAGAGGCTCAGGGAGAAGTGGCATGGGGAGCGCAAGCCGCTCTTGAATGTCAGGATCGGCGTCAACACGGGTGAGATGGTCGTCGGCAATCTGGGATCGAGAGAAATCTTCGATTACACGGTGATCGGCGACGAGGTCAACGTCGCCGCGAGGCTGGAACCGCTCAACAAGGATTTCCACACGAACATCGCGGCCTCTGGAAGCACCCGCGACGAGGCTCTAATGCATCGCCCGAGCAAGTTTGTCTTCCGGCGGCTGGCAAGGGTGGCGTTGAAGGGGAAAACCGCGCCGCTGGATGTTTATGAACTTGTCGGGTTGAGGGATTCCGTGGAGGCGGAGCGCATGGAGGCGATAGGTATCTACGGGCAGGGGCTTGACCTGTTTCTTGAGGGGCGCTTCTCGGAGGCGAAGAAGTCGTTCGAGAGGGCGATCGAGAGGTATCCCGGGGACGGCCCTTCGAGAAACTACATGGAGCTGTGCGCATCCTACGAAGAGAATCCCCCTCCTCCTGACTGGGGAGGCGTGTATGTGCAGCGATACAAGTGAGGGGTAAGGGGAACCGGGCGCAGCAGCGGGCGGAGGCAGATCCTCTTCGTGTCCTCCAATTCCTTCGATGTGCTGGGGGCGAAGAGTTTCGGGTTCAGGGTCTGCTGGATCAACCGGACGGGGGCCCCGCCGGATCCGATCGGACCAATGCCGGACCTTGTGGTGAGCAGCTTCGACGAGCTGGTGGTGGCCGTGTCGTGACGCGCTCGGGCCTGCGGGCGACTCCGGTCTGGGCCTTCCCCGGCCTCGACGGCTCACTCGTCCGCCAGCTGGAGCACGACCTGGAGCATCACGTTCACCCCGGCGGCGCATTGCTCGGGCGTGGAGTGCTCGCGCGGGTTGTGGCTGATGCCGTCGTACTCGCCGGGCACGAAGACCATGGCTGTCGGGCAGAGCCGGGCCAGCTCTTGGGCGTCGTGGCCGGCGCCGGAGATGATCCGCTCGTGCGAGAGGCCCAGCGCCTCCGCGGCCTCGGCGATCCTGTCCTGGATCTTCGGGTCGAAGGGCACGGGCTCGGTGCGGGCGGTCTGGCGCCACTCGATCCTGACCTTCTCCTCCCGCTCCACCTGGGGGTAGTAGGAGATGAGGTCGGCCTCCGCCCTCCGCATGTCCTCCTCCGAGGGATTCCTGAGGTCCACGGTGGCCAGCACGCGCCCCGGCACGATGTTGACCATGCCCGGATGCGGCACGATGGTGCCCATGGTTGCGCGCATCTCATCGCCGTAGCGGGCGGAGGCGATCATCTCGCGGAGGCGCAGGTTGATCTTCGCGGCGGCGACGCCCGCATCGGCGCGGAGGGACATGGGGGTCGTGCCGGCATGCGCGGACTTGCCAGTGATGGTGAGCGCCTGCCAGGAGATGGCCTGCACCCCGGTGACGACGCCGATGTCCTGCTCGCGGGCGCGGAGGATGGGCCCCTGCTCGATATGGCACTCGAGATAGGCGTGGGGGGGCATCCGCTGCTGCGCGTCGACGGGCGCCGGGCCGAGGAAGCCGATCCGCTCGAGCTCGTCGCGCACGGACAGCCCCTGCCTGTCGCGGAGCGCGTAGGCGCGCTCGAGCGCGAGGCGGCCGGTGGCCACGGCGCTGCCGAGCATGTCGGTGCCGAAGCGGGAGCCCTCCTCGTCGGTGAAGAAGGCCACCACGATGGGTCGCCGGGTCCGGATGCGGGCCTCGTCCAGTGTCCGCACGATCTCGAGGCCCCCCAGGACGCCCAGGCAGCCGTCGAACCGCCCCGCCGTCGGCACCGAGTCGACGTGCGAGCCGATCACGACAGGCGGTAGCGCATCCTCGCGCCCCGCGCGGCGGGCGTAGACATTGCCGATGCGGTCCACCGTCACCTCGAGGCCCAGCTCGCGCATGAGCCCGACGACGTGGCGCCGCCCCTCGCCGTCGGCGTCGGTCAGCGCCAGCCTGTTGACGCCCGTGAGGCTCGTGTGCTCGTCCAGATACGCGCCGATCCGTCCCAGGGTCTCGATGGACTCACAGAGCCGCGCCGCGTCGATCTTCAGCATGTCGCCTCCACCCGATCCGGAGCCGCGCCGACGATCCGGCGATAGCCCTCGGGATCCGTGGCGCCCTCGGTGTTGACGAGGAGAACCCGGCTGCCGGGCCCGAGGCCCAGCGCCGCACACGCCTGCGCCAGGGCGGCCTCGCCACAGAGGGCCAGCAGCCCCGCGAGTCCGGCTGCGCCCGACTCGCCGGCGACGAGGCGCGGGTCGCCGCCCCGGCCCGAGGCGAGGCGGCGCATCGCCTCCTCCGCATAGCCATCGTCCACGGCCAGGAAGAGATCGAGCCCCGCGCGAAGCAGGGGCCAGGCCGCCAGCGACGGGATCCCGCAATTGAGCCCCGCCATGATGGAGCGCTGGCTGCCCCGGCCCTGGCGGACCTCGCCCGCCGGCGAGGTGATGGACTCGAGCAGGCAATCGGCATCGGTGGGCTCCACGGAGGCGATGCGCGGGCGGGGCGCGCCCGGGCGCCGCGAGTAGAAGGCCACGCCCGCGCCGGCCAGTCCCCCGACGCCAGCCTGGAGGAGCACCGCCGTGGGCTGGCGGGCGCCCGCCGCCCCCAGCTGCGCGGCCGCCTCGGCGAAGAGCGTCTCGTAGCCGTCCATGATGAAGCGGGGGATCTCCGTGTAGCCCGGATAGGCCGTGTCCGAGATCACCTGCCAGCCGCGCTCGGCGCTCTCGGCGGCGGCGCGCCGGACCGCGTCGTCGTAGCTGCCGTCCACCACGACCACCTCCGCCCCCTCGCCGCGAATGGCGGCGATCCGCGCGGGCGCGGTCTGGCGCGGCACGAAGACGACGGCCTTCTGGCCGAGGGTGCGCGCGGTCCACGCCACCGCGCGACCGTGATTGCCGTCGGTGGCCGTGGCGAAGGTGGCCGGCGCCCCGGCCACGTGCTCCCTCATCCAGCGGTGGATGGCCCAGGAGGCGCCCAGCGCCTTGAAGGCCCCGAGCCCGAAGCGCTGCCCCTCGTCCTTGATCCAGAGCGCGCCGAGCCCCAGGTCCCGGGCCAGCGCCGGCAACGAGAGCAGCGGGGTCGCGCGGTAGCCCGGCAGCGAGCGGTGGAAGCCGAGCGCCTCCTCGGCGGGCGGGGGCACGAGCGCCGCCGGGAGCGGCTCCTGGCGATAGGGGTTCAGGGCGAAGCGGAAGCGCTCCGTCACGCAGGCGGCTCGGCGCCGGTGCGCTCGACGATCAGGCGGTAGTGCTCGGGGCGCCGGTGCTTCGCGAAGTTGAACACCGTCTCCTTGTAGGAGCGCGTGGCGTCG
>MGBV01000206.1:15651-19962 GCA_001788415.1 Candidatus Rokubacteria bacterium GWC2_70_16
GCCCGACGGGGCGATGATGGCACTCTGGCCGATGAGGTCGCAGCCTTCCTCGCGGCCGCACTTGGCCACGCCCACGACCCAGCTGCCGTTCTGATAGGCGCCCGCCTGCATGACGAGGTGATTGTGGAAGGGGCCGAGGAGATCGTGCTCCGGCGCGGGCGGATGGTGCGCGGGCGTGTTGTAGCCGAGCAGGATCATCTCGACGCCCTGCAGCCCCATCACCCGGTAGGTCTCGGGCCAGCGCCGGTCATTGCAGATGCACATGCCGAAGAGCCCGCCCAGGACGCGCCATACCGGCCAGCCCAGGTTGCCCACCTCGAAGTAGCGCTTCTCGAGGTGCTGGAAGGCGCGCCAGGGCTCGTGCTCGGCATGCCCGGGCAGGTGGATCTTCCGGTACTTCCCGACGAGGTGGCCGGCCTTGTCCACGAGGATGGCGGTGTTGAAGCGCCGGGTCCGGCCGCCTTCCACGCTGAGCTCCGCATATCCCAGGCAGAAGCCCATGCCGAGACGCCGCGCCTCGTCGAAGAGCGGCACCGTCTCGGGCCCCGGCATCTCGCGCTCGAAGAAGGCGTCGATCTCGGCCTGGTCCTCCATCCACCAGCGGGGGAAGAAGGTGGTGAGCGCCAGCTCGGGGAAGACCACCAGGTCGCAGCCGCGCCCATGGGCCTCCCCGAGGAGAGCCAGGAGCCGCTTCACGACCTGGCCGCGCGTCTCGCTGCGGGCGATGGGGCCCAGCTGGGCCCCGCCCACCGTCACCATGCGTGCCATGGGATGTCTCCTTCACCAGGGGCGGGCACCCGGGCTGTCGCCCGCCCGCCCCCGCCGGTTGCTCCCGCTGCGCGACTTTCGTCGCCCGATCTGAGTCGCCGTCGACCAGGGGCGGGCACCCGGACTGTTGCCCGCCCGCCCCCGCCGGATGCTCGCGCTCCGCGATGTCCGTCGCCCGATCTGAGTTGCCGTCACCCCGGCGGGCCGGCACATCATGGCGACTTGCCGAGCAGGCCGCGCGCGATGATCAGCCGCTGGATCTGGTTCGTGCCGTCGAAGATCTGGAGGATCTTGGCGTCCCGCATCATTCGCTCCACCGGGTGATCTGTGACCACTCCGTAGCCCCCCAGGGCCTGCACGGCATCCACGGTGACCTGCATGGCCATGTCCGAGGCGAAGAGCTTCGCCATGGCGCAGAAGTGGGACGTGGAGCTGTCGCGGGCCTGCATCCGCCGCGCCGCCTCGTACGTCAGCGCGCGGGCGGCCTCGAGGCTCGTCGCCATGTCCGCGAAGAGGAACTGCATTCCCTGGAACTCGGCCACGGGCTGCCCGAACTGCACCCTCGACCTGGCGTACCGGAGCGCGTAGTCGAGGGCGCCCTGGGCGAGCCCCACGCCCATGGCCGCGGCATCGAGCCGGGCCTTGTCGAGCGCTAGCATGCAGATCTTGAACCCCTCTCCCTCGCCGCCCAAACGGTTCGCGGCGGGAACGCGCACGTCCTCCAGGGTCAGCTCGGAGACGTTGGACGCCCTGAGCCCCACCTTGTCCTCGATCCGGCCGGGGGTCAGCCCCGGCGTCCCCCGCTCCACCAGGAAACACGAGATCCCGCGCGCCCCGGCCCCCGGCGCGGTCACCGCAAAGATGAAGTACAGGACCGCGACCGAGCCGTTCGTCGCAAAGCACTTGTGCCCGTTCAGGACATAGCTGTCCCCATCCTTCACGGCCCGCGTCTCCATCCCTGCCACATCGGAGCCTGCCTTGGGCTCGGTGATGGACAGACAGGTGACCCCCGCCTCCCGGATGAGCCTCGGCATGTACCGCCGCTTCTGCTCGTCGGTCCCGGCGATCAGGAGCGGGAGCCGGCTACTGGCGATGCCGGTGAAGGTGTGCGCAGTGGCCGTGTTGAACTTCGAGATCTCCTCGACGACCATCGTGCTCGTGATCAGGTCCTTGCCGAGGCCCCCGTACTCCACCGGGAAGAACATGGAGGTGAGGCCGGCCCTGGCGAACTCCTGGATGATGTCCCAGGGGAACTCGCCGGTCCTGTCCATCTCCGCGGCTCTGGGCGCGAGCTTCTCCCGGCAGATCCTGCTCACCGTCTGCCGGATCGTCTCCTGTTCCGGCGTGAACTCGACCATCGCCTCTCTCCTGAGTCGCTCTCCCCCGCCTCGACTCCCCGGAGCGCGGAGAGGGGCGCCAGCCCCGCGCTCGCCCTCGGGCCCCGGGCCATCGTGCGCCGCGGGGAGGCCCTGGTCAAGGAGCGTCGGCAACCGGCAGAGCAGATCGCGCCATTGACGTTCCCCCGTCGCTTGCCCCATAATTCCGCTCAGTGTGAGCCATGAGCCGCCCAGCGTCCAGTCGGTGTCGCCAGCCAAGGACCGCATCCCAACCGCGGCCCGATCTCCGCGCCCGAGTGCCATGCCCGTTGCCACGGACAGCGCTGACCCCCGGCCTGACGAACGGCGGCAGGTGATTCCACACGGGCGTGCGCACTAGCGGCGGAGGCGCCGAGCAACTCCCCCTCGGGCGCTATCTCGCCGAAATAGGGGCGCGGCGCGCCTCGGACCTCTTCCTGCGGGCCGGCTCATCGCCCGCCTTCCGCGTTGACGGGCGCATCGTGCGCAGCGAGCTGCCAGCCCCGACCCGCCAGGCGATGGACCGCTTTCGCGACGAGATCCTCACCCCCCTCGCCCGGGAGAGGTTCCTCGCCCGGCCGGATATCGACGTCGCGTACACCCTCGCCGGCGTGGGGCGATTCCGGGTAAACCTGTTCCTCAGCACGGGCGAGCTCGGCCTCGTCGCTCGCGGAATCCCGGACGGCCAAGTCGAGTTCGAGCCCTTGAACCTGCCGCCGGTCATCCGCGAGTTCAGCGGGGTCCGCCAAGGTCTCCTCCTCATCGTCGGGCCGACCGGGTGTGGGAAGTCGACGACGCTGGCTGCGCTGATCCACCAGATCAACCGGATGCGAGAGGACCATATCGTCACGATCGAGGACCCGATCGAGTTCGTCCACGACGGGATCCGCGCGCTCATTCACCAGCGGCAGGTCGGGTACGACACCGCCTCCTTCGCGGAGGCGCTCAAGCATGTCGTGCGCCAGAGCCCGGACGTGATCATGATCGGGGAGATGAGGGACCAGGAGACGGTCGAGACGGCGCTGTCCGCTGCCTTGACCGGGCATCTCGTCCTGTCAACGCTCCATACCACGAATGCAGTCCAGTCGATCGACAGGATCCTGAACTACTTCCCCCCGGAGGCGCGGCGCCAGGCGCAGGCCGACCTGGCGATCACGCTCGTGGGGATTGTCTCGATGCGGCTTCTCCCGGCAGCAGAGGGTCCCGGCCGCTTCCCCGCTGCAGAGATCTTGCGCGGCACGCCCACGGTCAGGCGCCTGATCACCGAGGGCGCGCTCTCCGAGCTGTACGATGTCATGAGGCGGGGCGGGCCCGACGGGATGACGACGCTCACGCAATCGCTCGCGGCTCTCGTGCGCGCAGGCCTGGTGTCCACGAGCGTTGCCATGTCGCACGCGCCGAACCCGGACGAGCTCAAGCTGAACCTCGAGGGGATGTTCACGGGAATCGAGTCGATCGACAGGCGCATCGAGGAGGCCCCGTGGAACGCTCGTCGCACGTGACGCCGCACCAGGCCGGGGCGCTCGCAGCCCCCGCCGGCCCCTTGACGATGAAGGTCCTCTTCGAGCAGGCGGTTCGCTCGGCCGCGAGCGATCTCCTCGTCACGGCGCACGTCCCGCCCCTCCTGCGCATCCATGGCGACCTCACGCCGCTCGGGAGCCGAGCGCTCGCGCCCGAGGAGACGCGACATCTCGTCTGGAGCCTCCTCAACGAGACCCAGCAGGAGATGTTCGAGCGCAAGAAGGAACTGGATTTCTCGCTGTCTGTGAGCGGGGCGCTCCGGTTCCGAGCCAACGTCTACTACCAGAAGGGGTGCGTCGCCGCGGCGTTTCGCCTCGTTCCGCGCCAGGTGGCAGACCTCGATCTGCTCGGGGTGCCACAGATCGTGAAGGAGCTGACGCTTCGGCCCCACGGGCTGATTCTCGTGACGGGGCCGACGGGGTCCGGCAAGACGACGACGACCGCCGCGATGATCGATCTGATCAACAGCAGCCGGCGCTGCCATATCGTCACGATCGAGGACCCGATCGAGTTCCTCCACGAGAGCAAGCTGGGTGTGGTGGACCAGCGAGAGGTGTACGCCGATACGCTGTCGTTCGCCAACGCGCTCAAGTACGTCCTGCGTCAGGACCCGAACGTGATCTTCATCGGCGAGATGCGAGACCTCGAGACCATCGCGGCGGCGCTC
>MGBV01000207.1:0-69 GCA_001788415.1 Candidatus Rokubacteria bacterium GWC2_70_16
CGTCAATGTAATAATCCGGACTATTTTCCGGAAGTCCCGCCCCGATTTACGTCGGGGCGGGATTGTTTT
>MGBV01000207.1:99-242 GCA_001788415.1 Candidatus Rokubacteria bacterium GWC2_70_16
TATAGTGAATAAGCACTAAAGAAGTCAATTTTCCCCCACCACTGGCATTCTTAGGAGGGACGTCATGCCGACCATCTCGGACTTGACCGTGAGACAAGAGTTCTCGGCTCGGTGGCAAAACCTCCGGGCGAAGTTCAGCGACG
>MGBV01000207.1:278-11544 GCA_001788415.1 Candidatus Rokubacteria bacterium GWC2_70_16
CGGGCTCGCTGCGGGACGAGCGCCCGCGGGGCGGCCCCAAGTGGTTCGGCGTCCCCGGGCCGCGCGTGGTGCACGACATGCGGGTCGCGCTGCGCGTTCGCCATCCCGACCTGGTGATCACTGCCGTGGACGGCGCCATGGACACCCAGCCCTACACGATCTGCCCGGAGGCCCTGCCGCCGCTCCAGCAGCTCGTCGGCGTCTCCGTCGGCCAGGGCTTCACCCGCGCCGTGAACGAACGGCTCGGCCGCCAGCAGGGTTGCTCGCACCTCACCGCCCTCATCCAGGCCATGGGCCCCGTGATTCGCCAGGCGGCGGGCGCCGCCTTCCGGGACCGCAACACCGAGGCGGTGATGGGCGGCGGCGGCGACCGCTGGTTCGTCAACACCTGCCGGTCGTGGAGGGAGAACGGGCCCTTGCACAACCTGCTCAAGCAGGGCGATGAGGCGGGGCTCCGCGCGATGTCCACGTACAAGGAGCACCGCGAGCAGGCCTCGTAGCGCCCCGTCTCAGAGAGGCGGAGACGAAGCGCCGGCCGAGCCGGGGGGCCCTCCCCGCGGAACACGCTGAGTCGCCACCCGCGATCACGTCTCGAAGGGAGCCACGAGATGGAGGTCTGCGGCTCCGGCATCGCGCAGAAGCCACGGTTCCGCGGGGAGGGCCCCCCGGCCCATCCGTCGCCGCGTGTCCACGGACTTCTAAGCCAGGACACAGGCGGACCCGCTCACGAACTGGCGGGCGCGCGGGCTCCCGGGCGGATCCGGCTAGCCGGGGGCGACGCGGGGGATCATGCGGCGGCGTCCCGCGAGCACGAGCGCGGCCCCGCCCGTGGCCTCGTCGAGTTCCATCGCCTGCAGGAGCTGCCACGCGGCGGCGCGGCTCAGTCTGGCCTCGAAGCGCCCGTCCTTGACGCGGCAATAGGGCACCTCTCCCGGGCCGAGACGGAGCGTGGCCACGGCCAGCTCTTCGCGGCTGCCGTCGCTCAGGACAACCGTCACCGGGCCATGGTCGAGTTCGACGCGGAGCACGACGAAGGGCGCGTCCTCCACTTCCACGGGCACCCGCCCGGAACCCACCTCCAGGTAGTATCCGCCTGCGTCCACCCGCAGCCGCTCCCAGAGGTGGGTCAGGATCCCCGCGTGGGTGATCGCCTCTCCCCCGTGGCGCCATTCGCCGTCACGGGCGATGGACAGCGGCGGCAGCGCCCCGCCGGAGGGACCGCCCGCGGCCATCACGCGAACGCGGCGGCGCAGAAGGTGACGGCCCCCTCGGGATCGGGCCACTGGCTGTAGCGGAGCAGCCGCCCCTGGACGCCGGGCAGCGCCCGGAGGAAGGCGTAGATGGGGGACAGCCCGCAGATCCGCCGAGCGTCGCGGTCCCGCGCCACCTCCCCGAAGAAGGCGCCAGGGGCCCCCGCCGTCACGGTCGCGAGCATCGCGCGGTCCTCCGCCTCCACCTGGCTGAGGAACTCGTGCGTGTTGATCTCCGGATCGCCGAAGCGCGGCCCCACGTGAGCCAGGTCCACGCCCGCCACCAGACACACCCGGCGGCCCGAGGCGCCGAGCGTCTCCCCGAGGGCCTCGAGGAAGCGTGGCACGCGGGGGTCGGCCTCGGGGTCGCTCCCGCGCCACACCGCCTCGTGAAGGAAGGAGGCGAGCAGCGGCACGATGGTGAAGGGCCGCCGCTCGCCGAGGAGATGCTGGAGCATCACGACCTGGAACTCCACGGAGTGCTCGATGCGATGCGCCCCCTCGGAGGCCAGGAGATCATGGCCGTATCTCCGTCCGAGATCATCCAGGAAGTCGCCATCCGCGGCGGCCCGACCCAGCGGCGTCTCATAGGGCTTCCGCGTGGCGGCGAAGGGATCCTCCATCCCGGCGTGACAGGTGCCGAGGATCACGAAGAGATCGGCCTCCGAGCCGGCCAGCTCCCGGTAGGCCCAGGCGTAGGCGGGCCCGCCGCGGTGGAAGTCGATGTGCGGCGCGATCAGCCCGCGGATGGGCGGCGCGCCGGCGGGGGCCCCATCCGGCCCGAGGATCATCGGGCCAGGCGCGCCCGGGCCCTCGGCATGCGCGAAGAAGGAGTGGATCTGCTCCTGCAGTGCCCGGGGCTCGGCCGCGTAGGCCGTTCCCGCATGAGCGGGCGGGCGGACGGGGCTCAGCCGGAAGGTCTCCTCGATGCGGCGGCGGCGCTCGGCGAAGCGCGGGCTGTCGAGGAATCCCGCCGCGTCCATCTGCTCCACGATGCCGCGGATCTGCTCGGCGGTGGGGGCCTCGCCGTGGCGCCCGAGGAAGATCTCCCGCATCTCGCCGATGGAGTGCTCCCCGTCGAACAGCGACACCAGATCCAGCAGCGGCATCGGCAGCATTGCCACCTGATCGGTGAAGCCGGCGGGGTCCCTGAGGCCCACCGCCCGGTGCCCGTCCTGCTGCACCGGGAAGGCCTCGAGGACGCGCAGCCTCGGTCGGTCGAGATCGGTCACGCAACGCTCCTCATGCCAGCCAGCCCGGACCCGGGCGGGCCGCTAGGCCTCGAGGTATTTCAGAGCCGATCCGGCGTAAATCCGTGCCGCGTCGAGCAGCTCTGCGACCTCGACGTACTCGTCCGCCTGGTGCGGGATGAGCCGGTTCCCGGGTCCGCAGGTGACGATGGGCAGCCCCAGCTCCATCCTGAGGATGGTGCCGTCCGTGGAGCCAGGCACCCCGCCCCAGCGGGGCCGGCGTCCGAGGACTTGCCTCACCGCGATGGCCATGGCCTGGACGATGGGCTCCTCTCTCTCGACCCGCGTGGCCAGCCTGAACTGATTGATGGGCTCCCAGTCGATCTTCACGCCCGGGTGCCTCGCCTCGGCGGCGCGGCAAAGGGCGTCGAGCTCGGCGCCGAGCTCGGAGGCGCCGATCCCCGGCGTAACCCGGACGTCGAGCGTCAGCTCGCCCAGCGCCGGGATCACATTGGACTGGGGCAGGCCCACGCCCCTCGGTGGGGCCTGGACGATGGTCGGCGTCACGGTGGGCGGGCGCAGATAACGGCTCCGCTCGCAGCGATTCCGCAGGCGCCTCTCCAGGGCCGGCGCCTCACGGAGCAGCGAGCCCAGGGCGGAGATGGGATTGATCCCGGCCTCCGGCATGGCCCCGTGAGCCATCCGCCCGCGCACGCGGAAGCGCGCCCAGACGACGCCCCGCTGCACCAGGCACAGCTCGTTCTCCTCCGGCTCGCAGATGATGGCGGCGTCCAGCTCCCGGCCCACCTCCGTGGTCACGAGGTGGCGGACGCCTAGCATCCTGTCCTCCTCGTCGACCAGCGCCCCCAGCACCAGCTTGCCCGCCGGCTCCACCGAGGCGCGGAGAAAGGCCGCCGCCGCCGCCATCGCGGCGGCCAGCCCCCCCTTCATGTCCGCGGCCCCGCGCCCGTAGATCCTGCCGTCGGAGAGCTCGGCGCCGAAAGGCGGGAATGACCACTGGCGCGCATCGCCTTCGGTCACCACATCCATGTGGCCCTCGAGGAGCAGGCTCCGCTGCCCGGGCCGCTTCTCGCCGAGCCAGCCGATGATATTCGGGCGCCCCGGGGCCACCGGCTGCACCTCCACCCTGAACCCTTCGCGCCTCAGCCAGGTCTCCACGAAGTTGGCCACCTGCTGCTCGGTGGCGCCGGGGTCATCGGGGCGGTAGACGCTGGGGATGCGGACGAGGGCGCGGGTGAGCTCCACGACCTCCTCACCGTCGATGCGGGCGAGGACGGCGTCGAGGGCCTTGCGGGAGGACGAGAGACGCGGCGGGGACAACCCGCAGGGCTCGCCGCTACTCGAGGGGGAAGGACAGGATCACGGCGTCCAGCCGGATGACCCGGTGCTCCTCACCCCCGATGTAGAAGTAATGCCCTTCCACTTCCTCGGGGTTCTCCTCGAAGGCGACGATGGAGCGGATCGGCGGCATCTCGCGGAAGGCGTTGGCGCCCTCGTCGAAGCCGTCGCCCCGGCCCACCACCTCTCCGTAGCGGATGGGCGAGCCCTTGGGGCAGTGCACGCGGACATCTGCGGGGGCCTCGGCCAGGAGACGGACCAGGAGATTGATCCCGTAGACCTGGAACTGGATATCTGTCATGCGGCTATCCTATCACACTCATTCGATGGGCCCGGGCTCGGAGCGCCTCACGATCCACACGGTGAGCGCGAGAGCCACGCCGACCAGCGTGAGGCCGCGCCACGGCCGTCCGAGCAGGAGCGAGCCCGTCCCGAAGAGCCCCAGATACACCACGGCGCAGCCGAGCAGCCAGGTGGCAAGCCCGCCCCAGCCCGGCCCCTCCTCTTCCGCGCGCCCCGCCACCTCCACCCAGCCGCGTCCCCCGGGACGCACGCGGTCGTAGAAGCGCTTCAGGTGCTCCATGGGCTCGGGCGGCGTGAGATACGTGACGATGAGCCACGTCGCCGTGGTGCCCGCCACGGTCAGGAGCATGAGCCACGCGAAGTCCCTCGGCGCGTCCGCGTCCAGCCCGGCGCCGAACTGCAGCGAGAGCGAGAGCACGAGCGCCGCCGTCATGGCCGAGACCTCGCTCCACGCGTTGATCCGCCACCAGTACCAGCGCAGCAGGTAGACGAGCCCGGTGCCGGCGCCGATGGCGAGGAGGAACTTCCACGCCCCTTCGACGGACTTGAGGTAGTAGGTGATGATCCCCGAGATCACCATCAGGCCGAGAGTGGCCCAGCGCCCCACCGCGGCGTAGTGGCCCGGCGAGGCGTCGGGGCGGAGGTAGCGCCGGTAGACGTCGTTGAGGAGATAGGAGGCGCCCCAGTTGAGATGCGTGGAGATGGTGGACATGTACGCGGCGAAGAAGGCGGCCAGGAGAAAGCCCCGCCACACCGGCGGCAGCCGGTCCACCATCACGCGCACGTACCCTTCCTCGGGGTTCTCGAGCCCCGGATACAGCAGCATCGAGCACAGCGCCACCAGGATCCACGGCCACGGCCGCAGCACGTAGTGGGCGACGTTGAACCAGAGCGCCGCAAGGAAGGCGTGGCGCTCGTCCTTCGTGGCGAGGATGCGCTGGGCGACGTAGCCGCCGCCGCCCGGCTCGGCGCCCGGATACCACGAGGCCCACCAGTTCACGGCGATGTAGACGAAGAAGGTCATCGCGGGCATCCACGCCTCGCCGAGATCCGGCAGCAGCGCCGCGGGCCCCGGGCCCGTGAACCTGGCCGCGAGTCCTGCCTGGAGCCCACCGAGCCCGCCGACGGCGCCCAGCGCGAACACTGCCAGCGCCACCGAGCCCGCCATGGCGAGGATGAACTGGAAGAAGTCGGTGGCGACGACCCCCCAGAGCCCGGAGAGCGTCGAGTAGAAGGCCGTGATGGCGAACAGCGCCACCGTGGCCTGCCACTTGTCGAGCCCCACGGAGAGCCCGAGGACCGTGGCCATCGCGTGGGTGACCCAGCCCATGATGATGCAGTTGATGGGAATCGCGAGATAGCAGGCGCGGAAGGCCCGCAGGAAGGCCGCGGGCCGTCCCGCATAGCGCAGCTCGGTGAGCTCGGCGTCCGTCATGACCCCGGCGCGGCGCCAGAGCCGCGCGTAGAAGAAGACCGTGAGCATGCCGCTCATGACGAAGGACCACCAGAACCAGTTCCCGGCGATCCCGTGCTTGACGGTGAGGCCCGTCACCGCAAGCGGCGTGTCGGCGGCGAAGGTCGTGGCCACCATGGAGGTGCCGGCCAGCCACCACGGCAGCTTGCGGCCGGAGAGGAAGAACTCCTCGGCGCTCTGCCCCGCCCGCCGCGCGAAGAGGAGCCCTACCGCGAGGGAGACGGCGAAGTACAGCCCGATGACGACCCAGTCGAGCGCCGTGAGGATCATGCGGCCGGCTCCGGCAGCCCCGCCTGCTCGCCCTTGCGCTCGATGGCTTCGAGCTTGGCCTCGAAGCGGGAGAGATCGCGCTCGGCGTCCCCGAACTGCTTCTGGGCGTTGCCCAGATGCCCCCCGAGCTTCTGCATATGCTCCCGCACCCGCTCGATATCGCCCCCGAGGCGGATCAGGTCATTCTGGATCTCCCGGGCATTGGCCTCGATCCGCAAGCCCCGGAGCCCCAGCACGATGACCTGGAGATAGGCGTAGAGGCTGTTGGGCGACACCGGGATCACCCGCCGGCCGAGCGCATAGGCCGCGATGGGCTCCTCCTCCGCGTCGTCCCCCTTGATGATGATCTCGTAGTAGACGTTCTCGGCGGGCACGTACATGAGGGCGAAGTCGAAGGTCTCCTCGTCGGGCAGGATGTATTTCTTCGCGATCTCGTCCACTCGCAGCTTCACGTCCCGGGCGAAGGCGCGGCGGAACGGCCGCCGGCGCTCCTCGTCCGGCTCCTCCAGCAGGCGGCGGAAGTTCTCCAGCGGGAACTTGGCGTCCACCGGCACCAGGCGCCCGCTGATGCGGATGGCGGCGTCCACCCGGTCGCCGCTCTTGAAGCCGTGCTGCAGGACGTAGTGCTCGCGCGGCAGCATCTGCGCCAGCAGCTGCTCGAGCAAGGTCTCGCCGAGCCCGCCGCGGATCTTCGGCGACTTGAGCACCTGCTCGAGGCCGTGGATCTCCCGCCCCACCTCCACAACCCGCTGGGTGGCCTCGCCGAGCTTGCCGAGGCTGCCCTGCACCTCGCCGACCACCTTGGCCGCGCGGTCGAGCCGCTCGCCCATGGCGCCCTGCGCATCCTGGACGAGCCGCATGCCCTCCTGGAGCTGACGGGTGACCTCCGCCGTGACGCCCTTGAGCTCCCCCGCCACGGCGATCCTCAGCGCGGCGACCTCATCGCGCACCCGCGCGCCGAGGTCCCCCACCTCCTGCCTGAGGCCCTCCTGCTGCCGCCTCGTCGTCACGAGCCCCCAGGCGACGGCGGCCAGCACCGCGAGGAGCGCCCCGGCGGCGACGAGCGCCAGCTCGCTCACTCCCTCGCTCCGCTCGGGGGATCTCCATATCCGCTCGCCTCGCCTGCGGCTGCGGCTCGCCGATCCACGGCGCGGGGCCAGTGGCGGCAGACGGGCTTGAGGCCGCAGGGGGCGCAGACCTGCGTGTCTCGCCGGTCGAGGCAGTCGCCGGACATGCGCTTGTGACAGAGGGCGAAGTCGTACTTCACCGGATCTTCCGGGTCCAGCGCGCGCAGCTTCGCCGTGATCTCCTCGACCATCTTCCAATTGCGGCTCCGGCGCCGGGTCAGCCCCACGGCCCGCGCCATGTGCTCCACGTGCGTGTCCACGGGCATGAGGAGCGCCGCGGGCGCGATGGCCGTCCAGAGGCCGAAGTCGGGGGGCTCGCGCCTCACCATCCAGCGGAGGAAGAGGTGCAGGCGCTTGCACGGGCCGCCGGTGGATGGCCGCGGGAACAGGTGGCGGAAGCCACGGGACAGCCGATTCCTCGGAAATACCGCGGAGAGGTCTTGGCCGAGAAAACCGTCCACGAAGCGTTCCAGCGCCGGCCCCACGTCGGGATCCCCCGGCGAGTATCCCCTGGCGAAGAAGGCCCCCAGCGAGCCGTGAGCGAGGAGGATGCGCTGCGTCGCGAGGCAGAAGGCCGAGAGATCCCGCGGGCGGTTGAAGCGGTAGCGGAAGCCGTCGAAGCGGGCGCCGTCCTTCTTCGGGTCGAAGCCGAGGACGAAGCGCCGCGGCGACTCTCCCATCTCGCCCAGGGCCCGGTCCACCTGCGGGCCGAAGAGATCCACCCGCCCGTAGGCGAGACATGCCGTGAGGAGGCCCGCCACCTCCCGGTCGCCCGGATCGGCGTAGCGGAGGGGATGGCGAATGGCGTCCTGCGGCGTGCGAGCGGCCCAGTCGAAGCCGCGGTGGAGCCGGTTCAGCGCCGCCTCGAGCGGCGGCAGCGACCGCATCTACCGGCCTCTCGCGTGGCAGCGTCTCGCGCGGCGGCGTCTCACCCGGGCCCTCTGGCCCGGATTCTAGCACGGCGGTTGCCCCCCCTCTCTCCGGTTGCTATCATGTGCCCGCTCTCGCAACGAACCCCGACTCATCGGAGGAGCCCCCATGCGCAAGGTCGTTTCCCTCGGCCTCCTGCTGATCCTCGTGCTCGTCGCCGCGGCCTCCCTGCCCGCGGCCTATCCCGACCGCCCCGTGAAACTCATCGTGCCCTGGGCGGCCGGCGGCGACACCGACAACATCTTCCGCCCCTTCGTCCCCGGGCTGCAGAAGGCGCTGGGCGCCACCGTGGTCATCGCCAACGTGACCGGCGCCTCCGGCACCGTCGGGGCCCGTGAGGCCAAGAACTCCCCGCCCGACGGCTACACGGTCTACGCGGTGCACGACTACATCCACTCCACCTACTACACCGGCGTCTCGGACGTGAAGTACACGGACTTCGAGCCGGTGTGCCTGCTCTCGTCGACGCCGTCCGTCCTCACGGCGAGCCCCAAGACCAAGTGGACATCCTGGCAGGAGCTTCTGGGTGACGCCAAGGCGCGCCCCGGCCAGATCTCCGTCGGCGCCACGCTGGGCTCCACCAGCCACTTCTTTCCGGCGCTCGTCGAGAAGGCCGCCGGCATCAAGTTCAAGTACGTCTCCTACGAGGGCCTGGCGCCCCGCATGAACGCCATCCTGGGCGGCCACATCGACCTTACCGACTCCAACCTCACCCAGAAGGGCAAGGTGGACGCCGGCCAGCTCAAGTTCATCGCCATCGCGACGGAGAAGCGAAGCCCGGAGGTCCCTGGTGTCCCCACTCTCAAGGAGTTGGGGGTCAACGTCGTCTTCTCCGTGGAGCGCGGCCTCGTGGTGCCCAAGGGGACGCCGCCCGACGTGATCGCGAAGCTCGATGGCGCCTGCGCCCAGGCCAGCAAGGAGCCCGCCTTCGCCGAGTCCATGAAGAAGCAGGGCACCGAGGTACGCTACCTGGACCGGAAGGCCTACGCCGAGTACCAGAAGAAGCTCGACGATCTGAACCGGGACCTCGCCAAGGACCTGGGACTGTTCAAGCGGTAGCCCTTCCGTGCTCGGGCGCGACGGCTGGGCGGGGCTCGTCTGCCTCGCGGGGAGCCTCGGGCTCCTGGCGCTCACCCGCGGGCTCCCCCAGCCCGCGCTGGTGCCCATCGGCCCCGGCTTCTACCCGCGCCTCGTCCTGGGCTCCACCGCTCTCCTGAGCGCGCTCCTCGTCCTCGCCGATCTCCTCGCGCGGCGGCGCGCCGGGCGCCCGCGGCGGGGCGAGGCCCCCGGCCCGGCGCCGCGGCCACTCATCCCCCCGGGCTGGCCACTGGTTCTCACGACCTTCGGCCTCTTCGCCGCCTATGTCCTGCTCCTCCCCGGCCTGGGCTATCGCCTCGGGACTTTCCTCTTCGTCGGAGCGCTCGAGGCCGCGCTGGAGCCGCGCGGCGGCCGGCGGTGGCTCCTCATCGTCGTCGTGGCGGCCGCCACGGCGCTGGTCACCCACATGGTCTTCGAAACCTATCTCTCCGTGCTCCTTCCGCGCGGACGCTGGACCGCGTTCTAGCCCATGCTGGAGCTCCTCGGCGCCGGCATCCTCAACGTGCTCCAGGCGAAGTATCTCCTCTCCCTCGTGATCGGGACGCTGGCCGGCGTGGTGGGCGGGGCGCTGCCCGGGGTCACGATCACCATGACCATCATCCTGATCTTGCCCTTCACCTTCGGGCTCGATCCGCTCCAGGGGCTCGCGGCCATGACCGGCGTCTACGTGGGCGGCTCGGCGGGCGGACTCATCACCGCCTGCCTCATCGGCATCCCGGGCACGCCCTCGGCCATCGCCACCACCTTTGACGGCTTCCCCATGGCGCAGAAGTGGCAGCCCGGCCGCGCGCTGTGGCTGGGGGTGTGGGCCTCCGTCTGCGGGGGCCTCCTGGGCGGCGTCTTCCTCATCGCCGCCACGGGCCCCCTGGCCGCCTTCGCGCTCCAGTTCGGCCCGTGGGAGTTCTTCTCCCTCTTCCTCTTCGCGCTGGCCATGGTGGCCGGACTCACCGAGGCCTCGCTCCTCAAGGGGCTCATCTCGGGCGCCATCGGGCTCATGGCCACCATCATCGGCGCCGATCCGATCATGGGCGTCCCGCGCCTTACGCTGGGCTCGGAGTTCCTGCAGGGCGGCTTCCAGTTCCTGCCCATCCTCATCGGCGTCTTCGCCTTCGCCCAGATCATGACGGACATCGAGAAGATGGGCGGGCCAGGGCCGGCGCGCGAGGTGGCCCGCGTCGCGCCGAGCCTGTCGGTCTCACACCTCAAGGTCATCGCCGAGATCCTGGGCCGTCCCTTCCTGCTCCTCTGGTCCACCGTGATCGGCATCCTCATCGGCGTGCTCCCCGCCATCGGCGGCAGCGCGGCGAACATCATGGCGTACGACCAGGCCAAGAAGCTCTCCCGGCACCCCGAGCGCTTCGGGACCGGCACCCCGGAGGGGATCATCGCCTCCGAGGCCTCCAACAACGCCAACGTGGGCGGGTCACTCGTGACCATCATGGCCTTCGGCATCCCCGGGGATGCCGTCACCGCGGTGATGCTGGGCGCCATGATCATCCACGGCATCCAGCCGGGTCCGCTGTTCGTCAGCCAGGAGCCCCGTCTGGCCTACGGCATCTTCGCGGCCTACCTCCTCGCGCATCCGATCATGGTGCTGCTCGTCGGCGCCGGCGCGCGGCTCTTCCTGCGCATCGTCACGGTGCCCAAGCCCGTCCTCATCCCCGTGGTGCTCGTCTTCTGCGTCATCGGCGCCTACGCGCTCAACAACATCATCGAGAACGTCTACGTGCTCCTCCTCTTCGGGGTGCTCGGCTACGCCATGGTCAAGCTCGGCTTCCCGCTGGCCCCGCTGATCCTGGGCGTCGTCCTCGGGGATCAGATCGAGGTCAACCTCGTGCGGGCCATCATGACCGACGCCAACCCGTGGCTCTTCCTCACCCGCCCCATCTCCGGCACGCTCATCGGGCTGTCGGTGGCCTCGGTAGTCTTCGCCGTCTGGCAGCACCACCGGGCCCAGGCCCGCCTGGCCGAAGCCGCCGAGCCCGACGTGGACTTCTAGCGGGTCATGCACGACGGCTCAAGCGCGACGCGGGCGGGTCCTGTCGTCGGGCGTGCCCCCGCCCGGTCACGCACGCGCCGATCGTGAGTGATCCGGTGCTGCATGCTGTCCTGGAGAACCGACGACAGAGCGCTGGGGCAGGGGGCCCTCCCCGCGGAACCGTGGCTTCTGCGCGACGCCGAAGCCGACACCCTGGATCTCGTGGCTCGTCACGAAGGTTGGCAGCGGGTCGAGACTCAGCGTGTTCCGCGGGGAGGGGCCCCTGC
>MGBV01000207.1:11552-27130 GCA_001788415.1 Candidatus Rokubacteria bacterium GWC2_70_16
GGGTATGCGTAGCGTGGGGATCGTGGGCATGGGGGTGATCGGGCGGGCCATCGCCCGCGCCGTCACGGCGGGCATCCCCGGCATCGCGCTGGCCGGCGTCAGCGTCCGCGATCCGGCGAAGGCCGCCGGCTACCCGGTCCTGCCGCTGCCCGAGCTGATCCGCCGCTCCGATCTCGTCGTGGAGGCCGCCACCCAGGCCGCGCTCCGGGACTTCGGTCCCGACGTGCTCCGCGCTGGCAAGGACCTGATGGTCCTCTCGGTGGGCGCCCTCGTGGGCGTGCTGGAGGAGTGGGCGCGGCTCGCCGCCGCCCACCGCTGCCGGATCCTCGTGCCCTCCGGCGCCATCGTCGGGCTCGACGGCGTGAAGGGCGCCCGCGAGGGCGCCATCACCGCGGTGACCATGGAGACCCGCAAGCCGCCGCGCGGGCTGGCGGGGGCGCCGTACATTGAGCAGCACCGGATCGACCTCGACGCCATCACCCGGGAGACGCTCCTCTTCGAGGGGCCGGCCACGGAGGCCGTTCGCGCCTTCCCCGCCAACGTCAACGTGGTGGCCGCGCTCTCGCTGGCGGGGGTGGGGCCCGAGCGCACCCGGATCAGGATCTTCGCCGTGCCGGGGCTCCCGCGGAACCAGCACCGCGTCGTCGTCGAGGGGGAGTTCGGGCGCCTCACCATCGAGATCGAGAACGTCCCCTCGGAGAACCCGCGCACCGGCCGCCTCTCCTACCTCTCCGCCATCGCCATGCTGAGGGAGCTGGGCGCCCCCGTGCGCGTCGGCACCTAGCGAGAGGGGTCCCGCCGGCGCCCGTCTCCGGCGCGACGGAGCGCCGAGGTCACACGAGCAGGAGGAGCGTCGGGCAGGCTCGCCAGTACCCGGCCCGCCTTGCGGCCACGTCGAAGTGGGGAGAGCCCCAGTCCTCGACCAGCGCGGACCGCGCGTTCCAGCGGACTCTGCGATCCAGTTCCTTGAGGTACGCCTTGCAGCGCCGGCAGGCGACGATCGTGTACCCCTGGTCGCGCTCCTCCGGCCCAAGACGGACCAGGTCGGTGCTCTCCTCCGTCCCGCAGTGGGGGCAGCGCAGCCTCCCGAACGTCCAGCCGCCCCCGCACAGGTGGCAGGCCAGCCGCCGCTTGCCGTCCTCGAGCACGTCGGAGAACCCCGCGGGGCCTCCGCAGAACGGGCAGACGCCGAGCGCCCACACGTGCTCGTCGAGGTGCCGCCGGCACAGGGCGAAGTAGGGCTCCAGCGCCGGCCTCAGGCTCCCGTAGGCGAGGAACGACAGTAAATCAGCCGGCAGTCCCGACACCGCCTCCAGCCCGGGCGCCCCCACCCGCCCGGGCGCCGGGAAAAGCGCGGCCGGCCCGATCTCCCCCCGGTCCCACGCCGCCGCCAGACGCTGGAGGCCCGGGGCTGCGCCCTCCCTTGCCGCCGCGACGTGCTCCATGACGCCGCCGAGAAGCTCCTCGAGGTCGCCGGCGCGGATCGCCGGGGAGGCCTCGGCGAGCAAGGGGACACCGCGCTCCCACCGCGCGCGGCACTCCGCAGATCCCCAGGCGAGCGGAGCCGGGGGCTCCGGCGACCACTGCGCCCACTGCTCGACGATCTCCCCGTACGCTCCGAGCGCCACCCCGAACTCGGCGCGCCGTGCGAGCAGGTCCCCCCACTCTTCCCTGAGATCGATAGCCACGCGCGCAGGCTCCCCGTCGTCGGGACGCGAGGCGAGGGGCCCGGCGCCGGGCCCCTCGCGGGTTGGCATCAGGCGATCCGGTCAGGTCTGGACGGACATCAGCACGACGTAGCGGAGCACGAAGCCGCCGACGAGCACCAGCACCGCCGAGACCGCCGCCACGGCCCTCACGCGCTGGCCGACGACCTCGAGCAGGAGGGGGATGACGAGCCCCACGCCCACCAGGCCCCCCCAGAAGAGCGGCGCGACCCGGCCGCTCGTGATCGGCTGGGCAGCGGACCCGAGCAGGCCCAGGAAGACCGCCAGCAGGACCAGCTCGATGATCATCGAGTAGCGATCGGCCCGCTTCACCTTGTCCCAGCCCTCGCCGCTGGAGGCGCCGCCGAGCCACATGAGGAGCGAGATGGCCGCCATGCCGGTCGACGCGCCCGAGGCCAGGAAGAGCGCGCCCATGAGCCGCGCGTCACCCCAGAACGGCAGGGCCGTGTTGCTGAGGAGCACACCCGTGTACGCGGCCAGGAAAAACCCGAAGATGCTGCCCACGAGGCTGCCCTTCCGGCGGAGTGCGAGCGCCTGCGCCGAGGTGGAGAAGCTCAGAACCGACGAGCCCAGCGAGAAGAGCCCGAAGATGCCGATGCCCCACGCCCCGATGGACATCGGGTCCCAGAACTTGAACGCGCCCAGCATGTGGAGGAACCGCGTCGGCACCCCGAGGTCCACGATGAGCAGGATGCCGCACGCCGCGGTGAGCGGGAGCGACAGGAGATAGCCGACCTTGGCCACCGCCCGGTCCCGGGCGCTCCCGAAGTTGTCGGCGATCGCCGCCGTGAAGTACGCCCCGCCGGCGATCCCGCCGAGGAAGAAGTACCAGACGATCAGCATCTCCCACTGCGGGGCCTTAAGCATCGCCGCCTCCCTGCCCGCGGCCGCGAAACGCGAGCAACGCCCCAAGCCCGACCAGGACCCCCGAGCCAATGGACAGGAGGGAGTCCGCAACGACATTCCGCTGCGGGAGCTTCGGGCTGTCGGGCAGGTTGTAGGTGGAGGGCTTCGACAGGAGCAGGAAGAACGCGTTCAGGCCGCCGAGGAATCCCCTCGGGTCGGCGCCGTAGAGCTGCGCGTCCCTGACACCCATGCCCTTGAGCGCCTCGACGCGCTTCTGCGCCTTCGCGACGAGGTCCTCCCGGAAGCCGAACTGGATCGAGTCGGTGGGGCAGGCCTTCGCGCACGCCGGGCCGAGTCCGTTCTGGATCCGGTCGTTGCAGAACGTGCACTTCTTCGCCGTGCCCGGGCCCTTGTCGAAGGCCACCACGCCGAACGGGCACGAGGAGACGCAGTAGCGGCAGCCGTTGCACGCCTCCTGGTTGAGATCCACCGTCCCGTACTGGGTCCGGTAGATCGCGCCGGTCGGGCAGGCCTCGAGACAGCCCGCCTGGACGCAGTGCTTGCAGACGTCCGACATGAGCAGCCAGGCCAGCTCGCCCGTCGGCCTCGCCTCCTCGACGAAGCGCACGAGGCGGTAGGTCTGGTCGGTGAAGTGCGGCTGGTTCTGATAGGTGCCGGTCCACTGCGGCACCTCCATGCCGAGCTCGTTCCACTGCTTGCACGCGACCTGGCAGGCGCGACAGCCGATGCAGAGGGAGGTGTCCGTGAACATCGCCAGCGTGCGGGCCATGGCTAGACCACCCCCTTCTTCACGTTGCAGAGGAAGGCCTTGGACTCCTGGATGAAGACGTTGGGGTCTCCCACGTTGGCCGACAGGTCGTTGGTGATATCCCCCTTGCTCCCGGGGAGCGCCGGGACGCCATTGTAGCCCCAGTGCCAGGGGACGCCGATCTGGTGGACCGTCTTGCCGTCGATCGTGAAGGGCTTGAGCCGCCGCGTCACCATGGCCTTCACGTGGATCTTGCCCCGCGGCGTCATGACGGTCACCCGCTCGCCGTTCTCGATGCCGAGCTCCCGCGCGAGCTCGTGGCTCAGCTCGGCGAAGTGCGACTCGAACAGCTCGGCGAGCAAGGGCAGGTTGCGTGACATGACGCCCGAGAGGTGATGCTCGGTCAGCCGGTACGTGGTGATCACGTACGGGTACTCGGTCGACCCGACCCCCGCCAGCTCGTTCCTCTTCTCGCCCACCTTCCAGAGCTTCGCGGTGGGGTTGTTCTGCGTCTTGGAGAGCAGGTTCTTGACCGGCGACTCCATGGGCTCGTAGTGCTCGGGGAACGGCCCGTCGAGCAGCGGGCCGAAGAACGCCCCCTTGCCGTCCGCCCGCATGATGTACGGGTTGTCGCCTCCCTTGGCGTCGGGCGCCAGGAAGGCGTTGAAGTCGGGGACGTCGAGACCGACCCACCTGCCCTTCTTGTCGGGCACGTTGGACGGCGCCTCCGGGTCCCACCAGAGGAACTTCTTCTTCTCGCTCCACGGCCGGCCGTCGGGCGCCGCCGCGGCGCGGTTGTAGAGGATGCGCCGGTTCGCGGGCCACGACCAGCCCCAGCCGTGGGCGAGGTAGTCCTTGTCGTCGGCCTTCTTCCTGCCGGCCGCACGGTTGACGATCTTGCCCTCCGCGTCGGCGACCGTGACGCCCGTGTAGATCCAGATCCCGGACGCGGTGGTGCCGTCGTCCCGGAGATCGGCGAAGGTCCGGAGCGGGTCGCCCTTCTTGTAGAGGACCTTGCCGTCCTTGTCCTTCAGCTCCTCGAGCGCGATCCCGTTCATCTCGACCAGCACCTTGAGGATGCTGGGGTGCTTGTCGCCGTAGTCCCAGGTCAGCGCGAGGAGGCCCTGGTCGCGCTTGGCCTTCGAGCCGGCATAGAGCGTCTTCAGCCGCCGCCCGAGCTGGTAGATGTGCTCGGCGTCCGAGCGCACGTCTCCCGGCGGGTCGACGGCCTTGTCGTGCCACTGGATGAGGCGCATGGTGTTGGTGAGGGTCCCGTCCTTCTCCGCCGCAGGCGCCGCCGGCAGGAAGAAGACCTCCGTCTTCACGTCCTTCGGGTTCACGGCCGCCCGCGAGGACGAGGCCGGAGCCTTCCAGACCTCGGCCGTCTCGGTCAGGAAGATGTCCTGGACGACGAGCCAGTCGAGCTTGTGCAGCGCCTCGCGCACCACCCGGGTGTTCGAGCCGCCCACCGCGGGATTCTGGCCGATCGCGAAGAACCCCTTGATCTTGCCGTTGTACATGTCCACGAAGATGTGCTGCTGGCTGTACGCGTCGGCGGCCGCGCGCTTGGGGATCCAGTCGAAGCCGTAGTCGTTCTCCCTGGTGGCCTTGTCCCCGTACCACGCCTTCAGCATCGAGACCACCCATTTCGGGCGGTTGACCACGAAGCCGGACTTCGGCGTGGTCTTCTCGAGGTAGGTCTTCAGGTCGGGGTGCGCGTCCCGGAGCGGCGTGGGGTGGTAGCCCGGCAGGTCCTGGTAGAGCACCGCCAGGTCGGTGGCGCCCTGGACGTTCGCGTGGCCGCGGAGCGCGACCACGCCGCCCCCGGGCCGACCGACGTTGCCGAGCAGGAGCTGGAGCATGCAGAGGGCGCGGATGTTCTCGACGCCGTTCGTGTGCTGAGTGAGGTTGAGCGCGTAGGTGATGGTCCCGGTCTTCTCGGGCCCGCTCGCCCCGCAGAAGAGCGTGGCGGCCGCGATGAACTTCTCCTTCGGGATGCCGCACACCCGCTCCACCATCTCGACGGTGTAACGGTTGTACTGGCGCCGCATGAGCTGGAAGACGCTCTGCGGGTCCCGGAGCGTCAGGTCGCGCTTCGGGTTGCCCTCGGTGTCGAGCTGGTACTTCCAGGACTTCTGGTCGTAGGCCCGCTTCGCCTCGTCGAAGCCCTCGAAGAGCCCGGCGAGATCCGTCGCGGTCTTGAACTCGGGGTCGATCAGAAACGACGCGTTGGTGTAGTGGACGACGTAGTCCTTGAAGTACAGGTTGTTGTCGATCGCGTACTTGATCAGCCCCCCGAAGAAGGCGATGTTCGTTCCCGAGCGCAGCGGCAGGTGCATGTCGGCGGCGGCGCTCGTCCGGGTGAAGCGCGGGTCCACGTGGATGAGCTTGGCGCCCCGCTCCTTGGCCTTCATCACGAACTGAAAGCCCACCGGGTGGTTCTCCGCCATGTTGGACGTCGCCATGATGACATCCGCGTTCTGGATGTCGATGAGGTTCGTCGTCATCGCCCCGCGGCCGAACGTGGTCCCCAAAGCTGGGACCGTGGCGGAGTGTCAGACCCGAGCCTGGTGCTCGAGGTAGACCACCCCCAGGGTCCGCATCAGCTTGGTGAGCAGGTAGCACTCCTCGTTGTCGATGCACGCGGAGCCGAGGTTCGCGAGCCCATCGGTGCGGTTCACGACGACGTCCTTGCCGTCCTTATTCTTCTCGATCTCGACGAACGTCGCGTCCCGGGTGGCCTTCACGCGCTTGGCGATCTCGTCCCACATCCACTCGAGCGGTTTCTCCTCCCACCTGTCGGATCCCGGCGCCCGGTAGAGCGCCTTCGTCGGGCGGAGCGGGTTGTTGGACAGCTGGATGGTCGCCGCACCCTTCGGGCAGAGCCGCCCCAGCGTGTGCGGCGTATCCGGGTCGCCCTCGATGTCGATGATCCGATTGTCCTTCGTGTAGATCAGCTGGGCGCAGCCAACGGCGCAGTAGGGACAGACGCTGTGGAAGGCCTTCGCCTCCTTGATCTTCAGCGTGGTCGCTGCGGCTTCGACCGGCGCCAGGTCGAGCCCCCGGCCGACGACGGCGACGCCCGCGGTGGCGGCGCTCCCGACCTTCAGGAAGTCACGTCGCGACAGACTCATCGGGAACCTCCTTGCCGCCGAGGGCGGCGTGGGTGCGCGCGGCCGGGTGGGGCGAGGGGCCCGCGCGCGCCCTGTCTAGAGTTCCGGACTCGTCAGCTCTTCCCAGACTCGACGGAGCACCACGATGCGCTGAGGCTGGCCGGGCGCGGACTCGACTCTGACGATGTCGCCCGGGTTCAGGGTGTGGAGCGTGGCGGGAAGCTCGTCGTCGGCCACCACGACCGTCGCCTCGGAGCACGCGATGTCGGAGCAGGCGTCCGCCTCCCCCTTCACGCGGAGGCGGCCCGTGCGCGTGTTGACCTCGACGACCATCAGGCGGCTCTGCCGAAGCCAGTCGGTCAGGCTCTGCGTCATCGCGGGCCTCCTATGGATGGGGCGGGCCACACCGAGCCGCCCGCGAAGGCCAGCCATGTCGCGCGCTTGCGCATGACTTTCCGGCGCGAGGCTCGTTAGAGGTCGCGGACGGGGTGCCAATTGGCGGGGATGCTAGTGGGGGCAACCCACCTTGTCAAGACGCGGCGCGCGGGAGGGGTCGGGGCGCGGCGCTGGCGGCAGCGGAGACGGGCCGGCGAGCGCGCCTGGGGCGCGCCCCCCCCCGTCAGTGGCCGACGCCCTGCGCTTCGAGATAGCGCTCGGCCTCGAGGGCGGCCATGCAGCCCGTGCCGGCCGCGGTGACGGCCTGGCGATAGGTGAAGTCCTGCACATCCCCGGCGGCGAAGACGCCGGGCACCGAGGTCTCGGTGGTGCCGGGCTTGACCTTGATGTACTCGTTCGGGTGCAGCTCGAGCCGCCCCTTGAACAGCGCCGTGTTCGGCTGATGCCCGATGGCCACGAAGAGGCCGTCCACCGGCGTCTCCCAGATGGCGCCAGTCTTGACATTCCGCAGCCGGACGGCGGTGACCTTGCCCTGGGCGGGGTCGAGAACCTCCTCCGGCGTCGTGTCCCAGATGAACCTGACCTTCGAGTTCTTGAAGGCGCGCTCCTGCATGATCTTCGAGGCGCGGAGGGCGTCCCGGCGGTGCACCACCTCCACCTGGCGGCCGAGCCGCGCCAGGTACAGCGCCTCCTCGATGGCGGAGTCGCCCCCGCCCACCACCATGATGTTCTGGTCCTTGAAGAAGAAGCCGTCGCAGGTCGCGCAGGTCGAGACGCCGCGCCCCATGAGCGCGGACTCGCCGGGCAGCCCCAGGAGCTTCGCCGAGGCGCCCGTGGCGACGATGACCGTGTGGCCCTCGAGCGTCACGTCGCCCCCGGTGACCGTGAGCGGACGCCGGCCGAAGTCCACGGCCGTCACGTCGTCCTCGATCATCTCGGTGCCGAAGCGCTCGGCCTGCTTCCGGAAGCTGTCCATGAGGGGCGGCCCGTCGATGCCCTCGATGAAGCCCGGATAGTTCTCCACCAGCGTCGTGAGCATGAGCTGGCCGCCCGACTGCACGCCCGTGAACATCACCGGGGCGAGATTGGCCCGGGCGGCATAGATGGCGGCGGTGTAGCCCGCCGGGCCGGAGCCGATGATGATCACCTTGCGCGTCGTTCCCATGGCGCTCCCCTCCTCCTCCCCTGCTCCGTCCTTTAGAGAGCGCGGCAGGCCCAGCCGGTTCAGCCGCCGACGATCGCCCGCAGCTCCGCCAGGTCCTGGATCTCGAACTCGGGCCGCGGCGCCCCCTCCGGCAGCGGCTCGCGGGCGCGGTTGACCCAGACGGCCTGCATCCCCACGCCGTGGGCTCCTGCCACGTCGATGTCCGCCCGATCGCCCACGAAGAGGGCGCGCCCCGGCGGCACGCCGAGCGCCCCGAGCGCCGTCTCGAAGATCACGGCCTTCGGCTTCCGCCAGCCGACCGCGTCCGAGATGACGACGGCCTCGAAGAGCGGGGCGAGCCCCTCCCGCTCGAGGACGAGATGCGCGGTCGGCGTGTAGTCGAAGTTGGAGACCACCGCGAGCCGGTGCCGCGCCCCGAGCGCCACGAGCAGCTCGCGATGATGGGCCGGGCACACCACCGCTCTCGACAGCTCTCGCATGTGCGTGGCCAGGAGCAGCGGCAGCGCCTCGCGCTGGAGCGCCGCGGCGTCCAGGCCGAGCCGGTCGAAGAGCAGGGCGAAGCGCTCCGCCGCCGGGACCTCCCGGTGGCTCTCGCCCCGCAGGCGCTCGGCCTCCTGCCAGCTCCAGAAGAGCGCTCCGACGAAGTCCTCCAGCGACACGTCGGGCGCGAAGGGGCGGAAGGCCTCGTGCATGTGCCCGGCGGTGGAGCGTAGCGTGCGCCCGTTCACCTGGATCTCGGGCAGCCGCTCGCGCTCGAAGAGGACGAGCGTGTCGAAGAGATCGAAGAGCAGCGCCTCCCACCCGCCGGGCCTCACGGCAGGGGCTTCCGCTGGGCGTAGCCCTCGTCCATGCCGTGCCAGAAGCGCACGGCGCCCTCGCCATGCTTCCAGCAGAGGTTGACGGGCTCCTCTCCCGCCACCCCGGGCAGGAGCCCAGGAAAGTCCACGAGCCCCAGGTCGAGATCCTTCGTCGCGCCTCCCAGCTCGGCGATCGCCTTCACGGCCTCCCGCACCTCGATGGTGAGGCCGTCGAGTCGCTCGGCGCGGGCTTTCCACTCGCGCCGGTTCACCACCCCGCCGCCGGAGCGCCCGATCCGCTCCCGCTCGTCCCGCAGCACCTCGGCCAGCGCCGTCGCCTGGCGGTGCCGCTCCATGGCGGCGCCCATCCGCTCGGTGAGCCGCGGGATGAGCGCGTCCACCTCGGCCGCGGTGAAGTGGCGGTCCGTCACAGCGCCTCCACGAACACGGCGTGCACGTCCTTCGGGCCGTGAACGCCGCGGGTCAGCGTCAGCTCGATGTCCGCGGTGCGCGAGGGGCCGGTGATGAAGTTGATCATCGCCCCGGTCATGCTGCGCGCCGGGTCGGCGTGCAGCGCCTCCAGCATGATGCCCACCTGCTCGAGCCGCTCGAGGAGCCTCCCCTTGCCGAACACGGCCACGTGGGTGTCGGGCAGGAGGGAGGTCGAGCGCGGGCGCCCCGCGCCCGAGACGAGGATCAGGGTGCCGGTCTCGGCCAGCGCCCAGTCCACGCCCGTCACCCCGATCTGCGCGCGCGCGGCGGCCTCCCGGTGGGCGAGCCGCGCCGCCTCGCCGCCCCCGGCAGGCGCGGCGGTCACGGTGAGGCCCTCGGCCCCCAGCGCGGGCCCGAGGTCGAGGCCGAGGGCGCCGGGCTCCCAGGTCACCAGCTCCCGCGCGCCCATCGCCAGCGCCAGGTCGCGGATGAGCCCGGGCACGGCCTCCAGGGTCGCCACGCGGTGGAAGACGCCGGCCACGCGCTCCAGCTCCTGCTGGAAGCGCCCCAAGGCCTCGGGCCAGCGCTCGGCCAGCTCCCGCCTCAGGGCGGCCGCGGCCTCCTCGGGGCGAGCCGGCCTCGGGGCCGGCGAGGCCGGGAAGAGCGCGGGGGCCCGGCGCGCCTCGCGCCGGATGCGATCGAGAAATTCCGCCCGCGTCGCCATCAGCGTCCCAGCTCCTTCCAGCACTCGCTGAAGGTCCTCGCGGCCACCGGGGGCAGGTCGCGGCTCCGCGTCCACCGCCCGAAGAGAAAGGGCAGGCTCCGCACCCGGCCGTCGCGGAGGAAAGGCCGCTGGGCCAGTC
Source organism: Candidatus Rokubacteria bacterium GWC2_70_16 (assembly GCA_001788415.1). Classification (GTDB taxonomy): domain Bacteria; phylum Methylomirabilota; class Methylomirabilia; order Rokubacteriales; family CSP1-6; genus UBA12499. The sequence goes on from MGBV01000207.1 coordinate 21,661, forward strand.
GCCCCAGCCGGACCAGGAGGCGGAACAGCGCCGGAGAGCCCAGCACGCGGCCGAGGGCCCAGAAGACCAGCCGCTCCCCCCACGGGGCGATGCGGTCACGGTACAGGCGCTCCCGCAGCCCGACCAGCATCCGCGGGATGTCGATGCGCACCGGGCAGACCTCGTGGCAGGCCCCGCAGAGCGAGGAGGCATGCGCCAGCTCCTTCACCGACCTGTCCCCCTTGAGCATCGCGGTGAGCAGGATGCCGATGGGCCCCGGATAGGTGTGGCCGTAGGCGTGGCCGCCGATCTGCCGGTACACGGGGCAGACATTCAGGCAGGCGCCGCAGCGCAGGCAGTACAGCGCCTCCCGCAGGGGCCCGGCGATCTGCGCCGCGCGGCCGCTGTCCATGAGGATCAGGTGGAACTCCTCCGGCCCCTCGAGCTCCCCCGGATGGCGCGGGCCGCGCACGAGGGTGGTGTAGACGGAGAGCTTCTGCCCGGTGGCGCTGCGCGCCAGGATCGCCAGGAACAGCATCAGGTCCGTCATGGAGGGGATGACCTTCTCGATCCCCATCACCGCCACGTGGATGCGGGGCAGCGAGGTCACCATGCGCCCGTTGCCCTCGTTGGTGACGAGCACGACGGTGCCCGTCTCGGCCACCGCGAAGTTGGCGCCCGTGATCCCCAGGTCGGCCTGGAGGAACTTCTGGCGCAGCTCCTTCCGCGCCGCGGCGGTGAGCACCTCGGGGTCCGCCGGGAACCGCTCCCCGAGCTCCCGCGAGAAGAGGTCGGCCACCTGTCCCTTGGTCTTGTGGATGGCCGGGGCGATGATGTGCGAGGGCTTCTCCCCGGCGAGTTGGATGATGTACTCGCCAAGGTCCGTCTCCACGGGGGTGACCCCCGCGGCCTCGAGCGCCGCGTTCAGCTCGATCTCCTCGGTCGCCATGGACTTGGACTTGACGGCGGTGCGCACGCCGCGCTCCCGGCAGAGGCGGAGGATGATCTCGCGCGCCTCCTCACCCGTGGCTGCCCAGTGCACATGCCCCCCGAGGCGCTCCACGCTGTCGGCCAGCTGCTCGAGATAGGCATCCAGGCGCTGGAGCGTGGCCTCCTTCACCGCCCGCGCCCGGTCCCGCAGCGCCTCGCCCTCGGGGAAGCCGGCGAAGGACTCCCGTCGCAGGGCCATGAACTTGTTCGTCGCGATCGTGAGCGCTTCCTGCAGGTGCGCGTCCTCGAGCGCGGCGGTCGCCCGCGCTGCGAACGGGGTGCGAAGGGCCTGGTCGCTCATCTGACCATCTCGCCTGAATGTGGAGGACATCGGGTCGCGGTTGGGCCTCTTCGCCCTGGCGGGCTCATCGGGACGTGCCGTCAGGGGCGAGGACCTGGGCCAGGTGCAGGGGCTTGACGTGCGAGCCCGCGCGCGACAGCGCGCCGGCCATCTGCATGAGGCAGCCGGCATCACAGGCCACGACGCACCCGGCGCCCGACTTCTCGACGCACTGGATCTTCTTGCCGAGGATGGCGGCGGACACCTCGGGGAACCGCACCGAGAAGGACCCGCCGAAGCCGCAGCACTCGTCCGCGCCGTCGAGCTCCTGGAGCTCGACGCCCCGGACGCCGCGCAGCAGCGTCCGGGGGGCGGCCGCCTCCCCGAGCCCGCGGAGCAGGTGGCAGGAGTCGTGGTAAGTCACGCGGCCCTCGAAGCGCGAGCCCACATCCGTGACGCCCAGCACCTCCACGAGGAACTGCGACAGCTCCCAGGTCCGCGCGGCCAGCGCCCGCGCCGCCTCCGTGGGGCCGCCATGGCGCGCGAGCAGCCCCGGGTACTCCTGCTTCACGAGCCACGCGCAGGAGCCCGAGGGCACCACCACGTGCTCGGAGCCCTCGAAGACGGACACCGTCCGCGCCGCCACCCGCGCGGCGGCCCGGTGGAAGCCGGAGTTGAAGAGCGGGAGCCCGCAGCACGTCTGCCCCGGCGGGAAGTCCACCGTCACGCCCAGCCGGCGCAGCAGGGTGACCATGGCCACGCCGACCTCTGGGAAGAGCATGTCCCCGAGGCAGGTGATCATGATCGAGGCCTTCACCGGCCCCTTCACCGCCCGCCTCCCTGGTTGTCGAGGGCGCGGGCGAGCAGCGTCACGGGATGCAGCACCTCCACCTCGAGCCCCAGCCCGCGGCACGTCTGGCCGATCTGCATGATGCAGCCCGGGTTCCCCACCGCGACCACGGAGACCCCGGTCTCGCGGATGCGCTCCGCCTTGCGCCGCCCCAGCTCGCCCGCCATGCCCGGCTCCAGCAGGTTGTAGACGCCGGCGCTCCCGCAGCAGAGGTCGCTGTCGGCCATCTCCACGAGCCTGAGCCCGGGGATGCGGCCGAGCAGTGCCCGCGGCTCGGCGCGCACCTTCTGGCCATGCGCCAGGTGGCAGGCATCCTGATAGGTGACGGCCACCGGCACGGCCCCCAGGGGCAGGTCGGCGTCAGCGAGCACCTCGGAGATGTCCCTGACCTTCTGCGAGAAGGCCTCCGCCTCAGGCTCATGGAGCCAGTGCCCGTACTCCTTGAGGGCCGAGCCGCAGCCGGCGGCATTGGCCACCACCACGTCCACGTCGGCGGGGAAGGCGCGCATGAGCTGCCGCGCCATCCCGCGGAAGTCGTCCAGGCGCCCGGAGTGCAGGTGCAGCGCCCCGCAGCACCCCTGCTCGCGCGGGACCACCACCTCGTACCCCGCCGCGGCGAGGAGGCGCAAGGTCTGGGCGTTGACCTCGGGAAAGAAGTGGCGCTGGACGCAGCCCACGAGGAGCCCCGCCCGGCCCCGCGGCTCGCCCGAGGGCGGCGTCACCTCCGGAAGCGCCGCCGCTCCGGCGGAGGCCAGGCGCGGCAGCAGCGCCTCCATCGCGCGAAGACGGCTGAAGGGAGCGAGGAGGCCGATCCCTCGCACCAGCCCCTGGAGCCCCGACCACTGGTAGAGGCGGAGCCACGGCAGGAGGGCGCCCAGCCGGTCCGGGTATGGGAACCACTGCAACAGCATCGAGAGGCCGCCGTGATCGCTCCCTGGCGCCCGCACCCCCTGTCGCTCGAGCTGGCTCCGCGTCGCCTCGAGCAGACTGCCGAAGGGCACCCCCGAGGGACAGGCGCTCTCGCAGCCCCGGCAGCCGAGGCAGAGGTCGAGGTGGCGCGCAAGAGTCGGCGTGAGCCCGATGCGCCCCTCCGCCGCCGCGCGCATGAGATAGAGTCGTCCCCGCGGCGAGTCCATCTCCTGGCCGAGCACGCGGTAGGTGGGGCATTGCGGCAGGCAGATGCCGCAGTGGACGCAGGCCCTGAGCCCATCCATGGACGGGGCGTCCACCGCGGACGGCCCGGCCGTCACGACGCTCACAGCCCCCCCACGAAGCGCCCGGGGTTGAGGATGCCCGAGGGGTCGAACTCCTGCTTGATCCGCCTCATGATGGCGAGCGAATCCACCGGGATCGGGCCCCACACGTCAAGCTGATCCTTAACGGCCCGCGGCGCGCGCTCGACCACCAGGCTCCCCCCCTCGGCCGAGAGCGCCTCGCGCAATGTGCCCACGGCGCGGGCGAGCCATGCGCCGCCAGCCTCAGCGCCGCCCAGCGACACCCACAGCGCTCCGCTCCCCGCCTCGCCCAGCGCCGAAAGGGGCACCGAGGCCTCGCCGGCCAGGCGCTCCACCTCGACCAGCCAGCGGCACAGCCGCGCCGGCTCCCCTGAGAGCCTCAGCCTCACCGGGCCGGCGAGGGCCGCGCCCAGCTCGAGCCAGAAATCCTCGGGGACATCGCTCACCGTGGCCCCGTGCTCCCGCCCCATGCGCGCGAGCTCGCCCCCCTGACTCTGCACAGCCTCGGCAATGCTCCCGACCGACACCGCCACTGCCGCGTGCGCGGGCGGCCGCGCCGCGGCCCTGAGCGCGCCTGCATTCACCACGACCAGCCGCTCCGGCTGCAGCGTGGAGTCGAGCGCCGCCGCCACGAAGGCTGCCGCCTCAGCGTGAGCGGGGAAGGACAGGAGCCAGGAGCCCGAGGCCGGCGGCATCGGATGCAGCCTGAGCGTCGCCTCAACGATCACCCCCAGCGTGCCGAGCGAGCCCGCCAGGAGCTTGGGCACGTCGTATCCCGTCACCGACTTGACCACCTTCGATCCGCCCCAGGTGATGGTGCCGTCGGCCTGGACGAAGCGCACCCCCAGCAGCAGATCGCGGGCCTGGCCGTAGCGGAAGCGCAGCGGCCCGCTGGCGCCGGTGGCGAGCACCCCGCCCACGCTGCGCGAGGCCCCGCCCATGGGATCCACAGGAAAGCGCTGACGGTAACGTCCCAGCGCCGCGCCGAGGGCCGCCAGCGAGAGGCCCGCCCCGACTGTCGCCACCATGTCCTCGGGGATGTGCTCGACGATGGCGTCGAGGCGCCGGCAGTCGAGGAGAAGGTCCACGCGGGCCGGCGGCCCGCCGAGCTCGAGGCAGGAGCCGCTGCCCCGCGGCGCCACGCTCCAGCCCTCGCGCGAGCAGAGCGCCAGGAGCCGGCTCATCTCCTCCACCGAGCCGGGGCGCGCGGCCCAGCGCGGGGTCGCGCCATCCACGGCGAGCCCCCCGAGCGCCGCCGGCTCGCTCACGACATGGGCGCTCCCGACGATCGCCGCCAGGGCCTCGCGCGCCGCCGGAGCGGAGACGGCCACGGGCTACACCCAGCTCCCGCCGGGCAGCGCCGAAGAGGCCGGCCTGAAGCCCTCTGCGCAGGCCGGGTGATCGGGCAGGAGCTTGCCGGGGTTCATGAGCGTGTCGGGGTCGAAGACGCGTCTCAGTCGCGCCATGAAGTTGAGATCCGCCTCGGCGAACTGATAGGGCAGCTTCTCGGCCTTGTCCAGTCCCACGCCGTGCTCGCCGGTGACGCTGCCCCCCATGGCGAGACAGGCGTGCATGAGCGCCTCGTTGGCCTGCTTGGCGCGCTCGAGCTCCCCCGGCACGCGGTCGTCGTAGCAGATGATGGGATGCAGGTTGCCGTCGCCGGCGTGGAAGACATTGGCGAACACGAGCCGGTGGCGCGCCGAGATCGCGAGCATCTCGCGCATGATCTCCGGCAGCCGCGAGCGCGGCACCACGGCGTCCTGGAGCAGCCAGTTGGGGGTGAGCCGGCCGATGACCCCCGCGGCCTCCTTGCGCCCCTTCCAGAGCAGCGCGCGCTCGGGCTCGCTCTGGGCCACGCGCAGCTCCAGCGCCAGGTGCGCGCGGCAGATCTCCTCGATGCGCCGGGCCTGGGCCTCGATCTCGGCCCGGGGACCGTCCAGCTCGATGAGGAGCACGGCGCTGGCCCCCTTCGGGTACCCGGCGTGGATGCCCTCCTCGATGGCGCGGATCATCACCTCGTCGAGCATCTCGAGGGCGGCGGGAATGATACCCTCAGCGATGATGGCGGAGACGGTCTCGGAGGCGTCCTCGATGCTGGAGAAGGAGGCGAGCAGCGTCTTGACGTCCTCGGGCACG
>MGBV01000207.1:27149-44148 GCA_001788415.1 Candidatus Rokubacteria bacterium GWC2_70_16
CCGGGAAGGTCATAGCCCGGCCGGCCCTGGGCCTTGCCCCCCACCCAGACCAGTTCCCCCGCGCCCGTGGCCATCTGCAGCCCCAGCACGTGATTGACCGTGATGCCGTACTTGAGGCAATGCGGCCCGCCGGCATTGGTCGAGGCGTTGCCCCCGATGGAGGAGACCATCTGGCTCGAGGGGTCGGGGGCGAAGAAGTAGCCGCGGGCCCGCGTCGCGTCGCTGAGCCACAGGTTGATGAGCCCGGGCTCCACCGTGGCGCAGCGGTTCGGGATGTCCACCTCGAGGATGCGGTTCATCCGCGTCATCGAGACCATGACGCCGCCCCGCGGCGCCATGGCCCCGCCGATGAGCCCCGTGCCCGAGCCGCGGGGGATCAGCGGCACGCGCTTCTCCCGGCAGAGCCGGACCACGGCGGCCGTCTGCGCGGCGGAGGTGGGAAGCACCACGACGTCGGGCGCCCCCTTGTAGAAGGTGTGCATGTCGCACTCGTAGGTGAGCCGGCCCTCGGGCGTGGCGACCACGCCGGCCCGCCCCACGATGCCCTCCAGCGCCGCGATCAGCCCCGCGTCCACGCGAGCGGCTACTTGATGGTCCAGGTCTCGCCGGAGCGGAGCAGCGCCGCGATGTCCCCGGGGCCCCGGTCGGCGATGGCCTTGCGTTCCTGGGCGAGCAGCGTGTCCTCGTAGACGGGCACCGTCTCGTCGCTGGCCATGACGCCCAGCGGGATGGGGTAGTCCGGCGCCCAGAGCTGGGCCAGCACAAGCCCGGTGGCCCGGTCCCGCTCGTCGTGGACCCACAGCGCGCTCTCGGGCACGTCCTTGACCCGCACCACGCGGGGCTTCACGCCGTCCAGCACGAGCCCCCGCCGGTCGTCGACGGGTCCGAAGACGAGGCGCTGGCCGTGCTCGAGGCGCAATTCCGCCAGCACCTTCGACTCGCGGTCGTACAGCACGTTCCACGCCAGGTCGTTGTAGACGTTGCAGTTCTGGAGGATCTCCACGAAGGCGGCGCCCCGGTGCCGGGCCGCGCGCCGGAGCACCTCCTCCATGTGGGCGATGTTCCGGTCCACGACGCGCGCCACGAAGCTGGCGCCCACGGCCAGCGCGAAGGAGCACGGGCTCACCGGCCGCTCGGCCGAGCCCAGCGGCGTGGACTTGGTCACCTTCCCCTGCTCGCTGGTGGGCGAGTACTGCCCCTTGGTGAGGCCGTAGATCCGGTTGTTGAAGAGCAGGATCGTCACGTCCACGTTGCGCCGGAGCACGTGGAGCAGGTGGTTCCCGCCGATGCTGAGCCCATCGCCGTCGCCCGTGACCACGAAGACCTTCAGCTCGGGCCGGGCCAGCTTGAGCCCCGTGGCGATGGCCGGCGCCCGCCCGTGGATGGTGTGGAAGCCATAGGTGTTCATGTAGTACGGGAAGCGGCTCGAGCAGCCGATCCCCGAGATGAACACGATGTTCTCCCGCGGGATGCCCAGATCCGGCATGGTCTTCTGGACGGCGGCGAGGATCGCGTAGTCCCCGCAGCCCGGGCACCAGCGGACATCCTGGTCCGACTCGAAGTCCTTCTTCGTGTAGTGCGGGCCGCCCTGGGCGGCCTTGCTCGCGCCCGCCACCGGGCTCACGGCCTGGCCTCCAGCAGCTGGGTGATGGCCTCGTGGATCTCCTGCGTCTGGAGCGGCATCCCCCGGACGCGGTGGAAGCCCACGGCGTCCACGAGGTACTCGGCGCGCAGGATGCGGACCAGCTGGCCGCTGTTGATCTCGGGCACGAGCACCCGGCGGTACTGGCGCAGGATCTGGCCGAGGTCAGGCGGCAGCGGGTTGAGGTGGCGGAGGTGGATGGAGGCCACGGCCTTGCCCCCGAGCTGCGCCTCCTCGGCCGCGGCCGTGATGGCCCCGTAGGTCCCGCCCCAGCCCACCACCAGCACATCGCCTGCGTGCGGGCCGTTGATGGTCGTCGGCGGGATCTCCTGGGCGACCCGTCGCACCTTCTCGGCGCGCATCCTCACCATGTAGTCGTGGTTCTCGGGCTCGTAGGAGATGTTGCCGGTCACGTCCTCCTTCTCGATGCCGCCGATCCGGTGCTCGAGCCCCGGCGTGCCGGGACGGACCCACGGCCGCGCCAGCGTTGCCGGGTCCCGCAGGTACGGGAAGAAGCCCGCCGCCTCCGTCCGGAACGTCACGGGAATGTCCGGCAGCGCCGCCGGGTCCGGGATCAGCCAGGGCTCCGAGCCGTTGGCGAGGTAGCCGTCCGAGAGCACGATCACCGGCACCATGTACTTCACGGCGAGGCGGATGGCCTCGTAGGCGACGAAGAAGCAGTCGCCGGGGCTGGCTGGCGCCAGGACCACCACCGGCGCCTCGCTGTTGCGCCCGTACATGGCCTGCATGAGGTCGGCCTGCTCGGTCTTCGTCGGCAACCCCGTGCTGGGCCCGCCGCGCTGCACGTCGAAGATCACCACAGGCAGCTCGGCCATCACCGCCAGCCCGATGGCCTCGCCCTTGAGCGCGATGCCCGGACCGCTGCTGGCGGTGACCCCGATGGCTCCCCCGAAGGCCGCGCCGATGATCGAGGCCATGGCCGCGATCTCGTCCTCGGCCTGGAAGCTGCGGATGCCGAAGCGCTTGTGCAGCGCCAGCTCGTGGAGGACGTCGCTGGCCGGCGTGATCGGGTAGGCGCCGAAGACGACGGGCAGCTGGGTGCGCTGGGCCGCCGCCAGCACGCCCCAGGCCAGCGCGCGGTTGCCGGTCATGCTCCGGTAGACGCCCGGCGCCATCTCCGCCGGCTCGATCCCGTAGTGCTCCCCGAACATCTCGGCCGTCTCGCCGAAGGCGTGCCCGGCCTTCAGCACCCGGATATTGGCCTCGACGAACTGCGGGTTCTTCGCGAAGCGCTTCCGGATCGCGTCCAGCGTGGGCTCCAGCGGGCGCGTGTAGATCCAGGAGACGAGCCCCAGCGCGAAGAAGTTCCGGCAGCGGTCCTTCTCCTTCGCGTTGAGCGGCAGGTCCGCCAGCGCCTTCTTGGTCAGTCCCGTGATGTCCACCTGGTGGAGGCGGTACTTCTCGGCGAGCCCCGGGTCCTCGAGCGGGCTCCTTTCGTAGCCGGCCCTGGCCAGGTTGCGCTCCTCGAAGGCCGCCGCGTTGACGACGAGGATGCCGCCGGGCTTGAGGTCGCCGAGGTGCACCTTGAGGGCCGCCGGGTTCATCGCCACCAGCGCATCGAGCTGGTCCCCGGGCGTGTAGACCCGCTGGCTGCCGAACTGGAGCTGGAAGGAGGAGACACCGAAGAGGGTCCCGGCCGGGGCGCGGATCTCCGCGGGGAAGTTGGGCAGGGTCGCGATGTCGTTGCCTGCCCAGGCGGCCTCGGTCGTGAACTGCTCGCCGGTGACCTGCATGCCGTCCCCCGAGTCCCCGGCGAAGCGGATCACCGCCCGCGTCAGCGTGCGTCGCGGCTTGGCCACGACGGGGGCGGAGGCCATTGTCTCGCTCATGCGCTCTGTCCTTTCCTGCTCTCCCGCTGCGCGCGCTCCCCCGAGCCGCGCCGGCGCAGGTCACACTCCGGGCGGGGGGAGCCGCGGATCAGTTTGCCATCGGAGAGCCCTTCGGGAGGTTACAAGAGCCCGAGGGCCATGCTACCCAACCGGACCTGGATTCGCAACTCTCGAGCCGGGGTCAGGCCTTGCAACCCAACACGGGGCCCCGGCCCCACCGCTGCCGCACTCCCGGCGGCACGCCCTGACCCGTGCTCTCACCGATGTCGTAATGCAAGACCTGACCCCTAGATAGCGCCGCGGCGGGCCTCGTAGTGGATCACGGGGTTCGGCTCGCGCGCCACCTCGTCGAGGTTCGCGATGCGCAGCTCGCCGCGCTCGAAGAGGTACTCGACATGCGCCCCCGCCTCCTCCAGCGCGAGGATGCGGTTGTAGCCGGCCTGATCCCCGAAGAGCGTCCTGGAGACCCCGACCAGTGAGCGGGGCTCGCCGCAGATGTCGAGCACCCGGTCGAGTCGCCGCCGGTGATGCGCCACGATGTCGTCGATGCGCCCGGCCAGGTCCTCGATGGGGCTCTCGTGACCAGGCAGCGCCACCGTGATGCCCTCGATGCGCCGGATCCGCTGCAGCGAGCGGAGGTACAGCTCGAGCCCGCAGAAGGGCGTGATGGAGGCCGGCGACTGGTGCGGCGTGATGCGCGCGAGCACGTGGTCGGCCGTGAAGAGGAGATCCTCCACCTCGAGGCAGATCTGCCCCGGGCAATGCCCCGGGACGTGGTGGACGCGGTAGCCGTTGATGATCCGGTCGCCGTCGCGCACCGCGTGGCGGATCTCCACCGACTTGAAGAAGTCCTTGGAGAAGCGGTACATCTCCTCCAGCGCCGCCCGCGCCTCGGGCTTGACGCCCGCCCGCTCCATGAAGACGCGCAGGTCCTTGGAGGCCAGCACCAGCCGCTCCTCGAAGTTGTTGAGCACGCGGGCGTCCAGCTCGTGCACGTACACCTCGGCCCCGCCCGGGCGGGCGAAGCGCCCCGTCCAGCCGAAGTGGTCCATGTGGGCGTGGCTGATGATGACGTGCTGGACCTGCTCGAGCGTCACCTCCTCGCGGAACCGCTCGCGCACCTCGGCGACGCGGCGCTCGAGCCCCTCGTTGGACATCTCCAGGCCCGAGCCCACGTCGAGGAGCGTGATGAGGTCCCCGTCCAGGATCAGGTAGATGTTGTTGACATGCCCCGGGAAGGTCTCCACGGGCAAGAGGTACGCGCGGATCCCCGAGGCGGAGACGAAGCGGGTGACGTCCATGCCCCTACCCTATCACGCCCCGGGCCTCAGCTCGCGGCCCGGCGCGGCGCGGGCGCGTCAGCGGGGCCGGTAGAGGCTGAGGCCCGGGACGTCCTCGAAGTCCGCCGGGTTGAGGGTCCAGAGGGCCGCTCCGTGCGCGAGCGCGCAGGCGGCGATGGCCAGGTCCACGGCGCGCGCGCGGGGGCGCCGCGCCCTCCGGTGGAGGTCGGCGGCGACCGCCGCCTCTCGAGGGCCAAACGGGACGGCGGCCTCGGCCGGCAGCAGGGCCTCCTGGGCCCGGAGCTCCTCGGGCGTCCGCGGCCCCCGCAGCCACTCGTACAGCGTCAGGGCGCTGAGACCCAGCCGCTCCCCCGACTCGATGGCGCCACGGATCTGCGCTGCGGAGCGCCGGTCGTGGGTGAGGGCGTCCACGAGCGCAGAGGTGTCGAGGTGGATCACCGAGCCGCGCGAGGCACGCGCTTGAGACCGGCCGCCCGGCGCGATGCGCGGATCTCCCTGAGCTCGGCCTCCACCTCGCGGGCGGGTCGGGGACGGATCGCGGGAACGAGACGGTCGAAGGCCTCCAGCAGGCGCCTCCGCTCCTCGTCGGAGAGCTTGCCGCTGCGCTCGTCGTAGTCGCGGATCGCCTCCCGCACCACCTGGCTCCGCGGCTTGGACAGCCGCGCCGCCGTGCGGCGCAGCCGCGTGACGGTATCCACGTCCAGAGTGAAGGTCACCTTGGTCATCTTGATGGCCATACTACCATACTGCTGGTTGCCATAGCCCCGCAGTGGCTGTGTCGGCGCGCGGGCGCGCCCCCCCGGCTCAAGCCGGAGTGCCGGCGGCGGAGGCCTCGTCGGCCTTCTGCAGGGCCTCGATGAAGCGCGCGACGGCCGGCGTCAGGCGCTTGCCGCGCCGGTGGATGATGGCGATGGGGCGCACGAGCCCCGGGATGCCCAGCGGCACGGCGCAGAGCGTGCGGATCTCCACCTCCTTGAGCACCGTGGGGCGCGGGAGGATGCTGAGCCCGGCGGCGATGCCGATGGCCTGCTTGATGGTCTCGACGTTGTCGAACTCCATGACGACGTTCACGCGGACCCCGTGCTGCTTGAGCGCGCGGTCGATGGCCCGGCGCACGGCCAGGTCGTGGTCGAAGGCGACGAAGGCCTCGCCGTCGAGGTCGGCGGGGGTGACGAGCCGCTTGCGCGCCAGCCGGTGGCTCGGGTGGGTGACCACCACCATGGCCTCCGAGCGGAGCGGCAGCACCTCCAGCGCGCGGGTGGCCGCCGGATAGGAGAGGACACCCACATCGGCCTCGTCGTTGAGCACGGCCTCCACCACCTTGTGCGGGTGCAGGCACTCCAGCAGCACGCGCGCCTGCGGGTGGGCGGCCATGAAGGGCTGCATGTGGCGGCTCATGTCGTGGAGCCCCACCGAGTAGATCGCGGCCACGCGCACCGTCCCCTCGACGCGCTGGCGCGAGGCCGCCAGGTCGGCCCTCGCCTTGTCGAAGCCCTGGAGGAGTGTCCGGCAGGCCTCGTGGAAGCCCCGTCCCTCCTCGGTGGGCAGCAGCGGTCGGCGCGAGCGGTCCAGCAGCACGGCGTCCAGCTCCGCCTCGAGCTGCTGGATGGCCTGGCTGGCGGCCGACTGGGAGACGCCGCTGGCGGCGGCGCCGCGCGAGAAGGAGCGGAGCCGCACCACGTCGCAGAAGAGACGGAGGGCGTCCAGGTTCATTGCCGCCAGGGTACACTATCAGCATGCCTTATGGAATATTGTTTCACTTTCGGTCTTGGCTAATGCCCGGGAGTGGTGTATCGTCTCCGCTCAACATGGAGGAGGCGCGATGACGACTCCCGGCTGGCCCGAGGCCCAGGGCCTCTACGACCCGCGCCACGAGCACGAGGCCTGCGGCGTCGGCTTCGTCGTGGACATGAAGGGGCGCCGCTCCCACGCCGTCGTGAGCCAGGCGCTCGCGGTGCTCAAGAACCTGCTCCACCGCGGCGCATGCGGCTGCGAGGTCAACACGGGCGACGGCGCGGGCATCCTGATCCAGATGCCGCATGCCTTCCTCGCGCGCGAGACGGAGCGCGCCGGCTTCCCCCTCCCCCAGCCCGGGCACTACGGCGCGGGGCTCGTCTTCCTGCCGCGGGATCCGGCCCAGGCCGACGAGTGCCGCCAGGTCCTCGCCGAGGTGGTCCGGGAGGAAGGGCAGACCCTCCTGGGCTGGCGCGAGGTGCCGACGGACTCCTCCCCCGTGGGCCCGTCGGCCCGCGCCGTGGAGCCTGTCTTCCAGCAGGTGTTCATCGCCCGCGCCGCGGGGGTGCCGGACCGGGCGGCCTTCGAGCGCAAGCTCTACGTGATCCGCAAGCGGGCCGAGCATGCCATCCGGCGCTCGAGCCTCTCCGAGCGCGGCTTCTTCTACCTGCCCAGCCTCTCGGCCAACACGCTCATCTACAAGGGCATGCTCTCGGCCGACCAGATCGAGCCCATGTTCCCCGACGTGACGGACCCGCTGGTGGACTCGGCGCTGGCGCTCGTCCACCAGCGCTTCTCCACCAACACCTTCCCGTCCTGGCCGCTGGCGCACCCGTACCGGATGATCGCCCACAACGGCGAGATCAACACGCTGCGCGGCAACATCAACTGGATGCACGCCCGCGAGGCGCTCTGCCGCTCCACGGTCCTCGGGGAGGACCTCGCCAAGCTCCTGCCCGTCGTCGTGGAGGGCGGCAGCGACTCGGCCACCTTCGACAACGTGCTGGAGTTCCTCGTCATGGCCGGGCGCCCGCTGCCGCATGCCATCCTCATGATGATCCCCGAGGCGTGGAGCGGGCACGAGTCCATGAGCGAGGAGCGGAAGGCCTTCTACGAGTACCACGGCTGCCTCATGGAGCCCTGGGACGGCCCGGCCTCCATCGCCTTCACCGACGGCACGGTGATCGGCGCGGTGCTGGATCGCAACGGCCTCCGCCCCTCGCGCTACTACGTGACCAAGGACGATCTCGTCGTCATGGCCTCCGAGGTCGGGGTGCTCGACATTCCGGCCGAGCGCGTCCTCATCAAGGAGCGGCTGCACCCGGGGCGCATCTTCCTCGTGGACACAGCAGAAGGCCGCATCATCGACGACGCCGAGCTCAAGCGCGCCTTCGCCAGCCAGCACGCCTACGGCGAGTGGCTCAAGACCCATCTCCGCCCGCTCGAGAGCCTGCCCGATCCGCCGCATGTGCCCGAGCCGGACCACGACACGGTGCTGCACCGGCAGCTGGCCTTCGGCTACACCCACGAGGATCTGCGCCTGCTGCTCGGGCCCATGGCCACGGCGGGCGAGGAGCCCATCGGCTCCATGGGCACCGACACCGCGCTGGCCGTGCTCTCGGACCGCCCGCGGCTCCTCTACGACTACTTCAAGCAGCTCTTCGCCCAGGTGACGAACCCGCCGCTGGACGGGATCCGCGAGGAACTCGTCACCCAGATCGCCACCAGCATCGGCCCCGAGGGCAATCTGCTGGAGCCCACGCCCGAGGCCTGCCGCCAGATCAAGTGCAGGACGCCCATCCTCGACAACGAGGAGCTGGCGCGGATCCGGCACGTGGACCTGCCGGGCTTCAGGACGGCCACCGTGCCCATGCTCTTCCCCGTGGCGGAGGGGACCGCAGGGCTGGCGCGCGCGATGGAGGCCCTCTGCCGCCGGGCGAGTCAGGCCATCGCCGAGGGGCACAGCTACCTGATCCTCTCCGACCGCGGCGTGAACGTGGAGCTGGCGCCGATCCCGTCGCTGCTGGCGACGGCGGGCGTGCATCACCACCTGGTGCGCGAGGGCACGCGCTGCAAGGTGGGGCTCATCATCGAGTCGGGGGACGCGCGCGAGGTGCACCACGCCGCCCTCCTGCTCGGCTACGGCGCGGGCGCCATCAACCCCTACCTGGCCTTCGAGACCCTGGACGACATGGTCCGCCAGGGGATGCTCCCCGGGCTCGACCACAAGACGGCCGTCAAGAACTACATCAAGGCCCTGAACAAGGGGGTCCTCAAGGTCATCTCGAAGATGGGCATCTCCACGATCCAGTCCTATCGCGGGGCCCAGATCTTCGAGGCCATCGGCCTCGCCAAGCCGCTCGTGGACCGCTACTTCACCTGGACCGCCTCGCGGATCGGCGGCGTGGGCATCGAGGTGATCGCCGAGGAGGCGCTCCGGCGCCACCGCCGCGCCTTCCCCGAGCGCCCCGTGGGCGAGCCCGAGCTGGACTGGGGCGGCGAGTACCAGTGGCGGCGCGACGGCGAGTATCACCTCTTCAACCCCGAGACGGTGGCCACGCTCCAGCACGCCACGCGCGCCGGCGACTACCGGATCTTCCAGGAGTACACCGAGGCGGTGAACGACCAGAGTCGCCACCTGGCCACGCTGCGCGGGCTCTTCGACTTCAAGTGGGCCGCGGCACCGCTCCCCCTGGAGGAGGTGGAGCCGGTGGAGTCCATCGTGCGGCGCTTCGCCACGGGGGCCATGTCCTACGGCTCCATCAGCCAGGAGGCGCACGAGACGCTGGCCATCGCCATGAACCGCCTGGGCGGTCGCTCCAACACGGGCGAGGGCGGCGAGGACCCGGCCCGCTACGCGCGCGACCCCAGCGGCGACTGGCGCCGCAGCGCCGTCAAGCAGGTGGCCTCGGGGCGCTTCGGCGTCACCAGCGAGTACCTGATCAACGCCGAGGAGCTGCAGATCAAGATGGCCCAGGGCGCCAAGCCCGGCGAGGGCGGCCAGCTCCCCGGCCACAAGGTCTACCCGTGGATCGCCCGCGTGCGCCACTCGACGCCCGGCGTGGGGCTCATCTCCCCGCCGCCGCATCACGACATCTACTCCATCGAGGACCTCGCCCAGCTCATCCACGACCTCAAGAACGCCAACCCCCGGGCGCGGATCAGCGTGAAGCTCGTGGCCGAGGTGGGTGTGGGGACGGTGGCCGCGGGGGTCTCCAAGGCGCACTCGGATGTGGTCCTCATCTCGGGCCACGACGGCGGCACCGGCGCCTCCCCGCTCACCTCCATCAAGCATGGCGGCGTCCCCTGGGAGCTGGGGCTGGCCGAGACCCAGCAGGTGCTCGTGCTCAACAAGCTTCGCGACCGGATCATCGTGCAGGCCGACGGGCAGATGAAGACCGGCCGCGACGTGGTGATCGCGGCCCTGCTGGGCGCCGAGGAGTACGGGTTCTCCACCGCCCCGCTGGTGGTGCTGGGCTGCGTGATGATGCGCGTCTGCCATCTCAACACCTGCCCCGTGGGCATCGCCACCCAGGACCCGAAGCTCCGCGCGAGGTTCACCGGCCGGCCGGAGCACGTGGAGGCCTTCTTCCGCTTCCTCGCCCAGGAGGTGCGGGAGCACATGGCGCGCCTGGGCTTCCGCACCATGGCGGAGATGATCGGCCGCGTGGACCGGCTCGATGTGAGGCACGCCGTGGACCACTGGAAGGCGCGCGGGCTCGACTTCTCCGCGATCCTCCACCGAGCATCGGTGGGGCCCGAGGTGGCGATCCGCAAGGTGGTGGAGCAGGAGCACGGGCTCGAGCACTCCCTGGACATGACGACGCTCCTGCCGCTCTGCCGCCCGGCGCTGGAGCGCGGCGAGGCGGTGGACGTGCGCCTGCCCATCCGCAACGTGAACCGCACCGTGGGCACCATCCTCGGCTCCGAGGTCACACGGCTCCGCGGCGGCCAGGGGCTCCCCGACGACACCATTCGCCTGCACTTCACGGGGTCGGCCGGGCAATCCTTCGGCGCCTTCGTCCCGCGCGGCATCACGCTGACCCTCGAGGGCGACAGCAACGATTATCTGGGCAAGGGGCTCTCGGGCGGCAAGATCATCGTCTACCCGCCGCGCGAGGCCACCTTCGTCCCCGAGGCGAACATCCTCGTGGGCAACGTGGTGCTCTACGGCGCCACGGGCGGCGAGGCCTATTTCCGCGGGGTGGCCGGGGAGCGGTTCGCCGTGCGCAACAGCGGCGCGCTGGCCGTGGTCGAGGGCGTGGGCGACCACGGCTGCGAGTACATGACGGGCGGGCGCGTGGTGGTGATCGGCGGCACCGGGCGCAACTTCGCCGCGGGCATGTCCGGGGGCATCGCCTACGTGCTGGACGGGAGCGGCGACTTCAAGCGGCGCTGCAACCCCGGCATGGTGGACCTCGAGCCGCTCGTGGACGTGGAGGACGTCGAGACGGTCAAGGACCTCCTGGCGCGCCACATCCGCTACACCCAGAGCCCCGTGGCCGCCCGCCTCCTCGTGGCCTGGGAGCAGAGCCAGCAGAAGTTCGTCAAGGTCATGCCGCGCGACTACAAGCGCGTCCTCGCCGCCATCAAGAAGGCGCAGGACACGGGCATCCCGGTGGACGACGCCGTGATGGCCAGCGCCCACTGAGGGGGTCAGGTCTTGCATTCCAACACAGTCCCGAAAATGCTGGATTGCAAGACCTGACCCCAGCCGCGCATGGGTAAGGTCACCGGATTCCTGGAGTTCAAGCGGGACAGGCAGCCGTACCGCCCCGTCGAGGAGCGGGTGCGCGACTTCGAGCAGGTCCTGCTGCCCCACCCCGAGGAGGCCCTCCGGAAGCAGGGCGCCCGCTGCATGGACTGCGGCATCCCCTTCTGCCATCAGGGCTGCCCGCTCGGCAACCTCATCCCCGACTGGAACGACCTCGTCTACCGGGACCGCTGGCGCGAGGCCATGGACCGCCTCCACGCCACGAACAACTTCCCGGAGTTCACCGGCACCCTCTGCCCCGCCCCCTGCGAGGGCGCCTGCGTCCTGGGCCTCAACGACGACCCGGTGACCATCAAGGCCGTCGAGCTGGCCATCGTGGACCGCGCGTGGGAGGAGGGCTGGATCAGGGCCGAGCCGCCGGTGGTCCGCACCGGCAAGACCGTCGCCATCGTGGGCTCGGGCCCCGCCGGGCTGGCCGCGGCCCAGCAGCTGGCCCGGTCGGGACATGCCGTCACCGTCTTCGAGCGCGACGACCGCCCCGGCGGCCTCCTCCGCTACGGCATCCCCGAGTTCAAGCTCGAGAAGCGCCTGCTCGATCGGAGGCTCCGCCAGCTGGAGGCCGAGGGCGTGGCCTTCGTGACGGGCGCGCACGTGGGCGTGAACGTGGAGGTGGCGCGGCTGCGGGGCGAGTTCGACGCCCTCGTGCTCACCGGCGGCGCTACCGCGCCGCGCGACCTGCCGATTCCCGGCCGGGAGCATGCCGGCATCCACTTCGCCATGGAGTACCTCACGCTACAGAACCGGCGCTGCCAGGGCGAGAGCATCCCCGACGAGCGCTTCATCAGCGCGCGCGGCCAGCGCGTGGTCATCATCGGGGGCGGCGACACCGGCGCCGACTGTCTCGGCACCGCCCACCGCCAGGGCGCGCGGTCCATCCACCAGCTCGAGATCCTCCCCCGCCCGCCCGCCGAGCGCGCCCCCGACAACCCCTGGCCGCAGTGGCCCAACATCTACCGCGTCTCCTCGGCCCATGCCGAGGGCGGCGAGCGCCTCTTCTCCGTCTCGACCAAGCGCTTCCTGGGCGACGCGCAGGGACGCGTTCGCTCACTGGAGGCCGTGGAGGTGGAGCCCGTCCGCGACGGCGGCCGCCTGACCTTCAAGGACAGCCCCGGCACCGACTTCACGCTGGCCTGTGACCTGGTGCTGCTGGCCATGGGCTTCGTGGGCCCCGAGCGCCCGGGCATGCTGGAGGCCCTCGGGTTGCGCCTCACCGAGCGCGGCACCGTGTGGCGCGACGCCCACTGGAGGACCAGCGTGCCCGGCGTCTTCACGGCCGGCGACATGCAGCGCGGCCAGTCGCTCATCGTCTGGGCCATCGCCGAGGGGCGCAGCCTCGCCCGCGGCGTGGATCTCTACCTCATGGGCCGTTCCGACCTCCCCGCCCCGCTGTAGCCCGCTCCCGCGCCGTCGCCTGGCGCGTCCGGAGTGCCAGCGATCTCCAAGGTCGCGACCTGACCCGGACCTAGAGACGGTGGTGGGCGGTGCTCGCCATGTTGCCGAACCAGACGTAGGGGAACCAGTTCGTCTGCGGCCACGGCAATCCCTTGGCGCCGTAGGCCTGGACCACCGCGTTGGTCTCGTCCATGCAGTTCTTCACGAGCACGAGGTAGCCGGACCCGACGAAGGCGTCCGCCTTGGCGCGCGCGGCGTCGTAGTTCGGGTTGATCACGGCGATGCGCCGGACCTCCGTGTACTGCGCGTCCTTCGTGCCCTCGCCCCAGCGCCGGAACTGCTCCTTCATCGCCGACTCGGTATCGAAGGTCTTGATCCAGTGATACCCGCGCTCGTCCGTCGGGTCGTTCTTCCCCGGGATGTAGGGCCAGAAGCCTGTCCCGTCCACTGCGCCCGCGCGGTACTTGCCGTCGGCCTGCTGGTAGCCCCAGCCCACGTGGCCCGCGATCACGGGCATGTTGGGCCGGAAGAAGACGTAGGCGAAACCGAGCTGCCGCCCCACAAGCCACTGCTGGTTGCGCGCCACGGGCCGCTTGCACTGCCAGAGCACGAGCCTCGCCCCCGCCGCGACGCTCTCCTTCTCGACGTCCAGGCACCGCCCGTGGATGCCCTTGATGTGCCCGTCCGCGTCCTGTCCCCACTGTTGGTTGGCGCCCCCGCGGCAGTCCCGGAGCACGATGGCGTCGCCGTCCCGCCCCTGTCCGCCGGAGGCCTCGACGCACTTGCCGTGGAGCCTGAGGGTCCGGTCCTCCGCCCACACGAAGCGCTGGTCGGCGTAGCCCGTGCACTCGACGAGCTGCAGCGGCGCCCCGTCGGCTGCGCCGACCGGGCTCACGCACTTGTTGCTGAGGGCGCTCAGCAGCACCACCGCCTCCCCGTAACGCTTCCGCGCCGCCTGCACGACGTCCCGCGCCACGTCCCGCGCTGTCAGCCTCATTGACGCCTGCGCGATGCCCAGGGCCGTCCAGTAGTAGTCGCGCACCCCGGGCTTCCCGAGATACGCGGCGATGCCGGCAGCCCCGCCGCCCTCACGCCCCGCCCGGAGATCCACCAGCGCGGTTCGGAGCGGCGGCTGGCTCTCGTCGCCGAGATAGGCCATGAGGTCGGGCTGCGAGCGCAGCTCGCGGGCGAAGGCCTCGGCCAGCGCCCGCCGGGCGGCCTCGCGCTCCTCCACCGCGTACTGCCGGGCGATGCCAAGCGCGGTCCAGTAATAGTCACGGACTCCGGGCTTCTTCAAGTACGCCGCGAGGCCTGCCGCCCCGCCTCCCTCGCGCCCGGCGCGGAGGTCCACCAGCGCCGTGCGGAAGGGCGGCTGGGCGGGGGAGGTCAGATAGCCGAGGAGTTCCGGGAAGAGCCCGAGCTCCCGCTCGAAGGCGTCCCGGAGCGCGAACACCACCGCCTCCCGCTCGAGGCTCGCCACGCGGCTGCCGATCTGGTGTGCCCCCCAGTAGCGCTCGCGCACCTCCGGGCGCGCGAGCCAGCGGCGGATGCCCCCCGGGCCACCGCCCTCGTGCCCGGCGCGCAGGTCGGCCAGCGCCTGCTTCAGTGGCTGCCCGCGCTCGTTGCGCAGATAGGCCCCCAGCGCCGGCCACTGCCTCACCTCGTTCATGAACGCGGCCTCGAGGGCGGCCACGGCAGCGTCCCGCTCGAGCCGCGGCAGCTCGGCGACCTCCTTGCGAACCTGCGGCTCGGCCTGCAGCCACTTCACGAGGCCATTGATGCCCGGCGCCGTGCCCTGATCCACCTGCTTGCGGGCGAGCGTCCAGACGCGCCCCGATGGCTCCAGCAGGAAGGGGCGGAGCGCCGGCTGCGCCCTGATCTCCGCCTCGAACGCCCGCTCGATGGCCCAGGTCGCCGTGCGATCTGCCAGCTCCGTGCGCAGTGACGAGTCGTTCAGCGCCCCGCGCCCGAGGAGCTCGGCGTGGCGTCTGAGCCAGTTATCGTCGGGGAGCCACTGCGGGATCTCCGCCCAGCCCTTGACGACGATGCGCCCGTGACGCGGATACTGCCTGTCGGCCCGGTCCAGGAGGCGCACGGCGGCCCTGAACATGGCCTCGTCGGCTCCCCAGACGCTCCACGGCCCCTGCATCCGGAGATGGACATCCACCTCCTCCTGCGCCGGCGAGCGCCCGAGCACCTGCTGATAGGTGGCCCGCACGCGCTGCATGGCGCGCTCGGTCTGTGCGCTCGCCTGGTGGCGCCGCGCGCACTGCTCGGCGCTCTCCCCCTCGAGGCACTTCATCGCGGGGCGCCCGGCCTCGGGCCGCGGCACCTCCACGGCCAGCACCGCCGCGGTGACGAGCGCGAGGATCAGCCCGCCCCGCGTCATCGGTATTCCCCTGCCCCCGCGGACCGCGGGGACCACCGGTCTCGCCGGCGGCCTCGACATCCTCCGGTGCTCCAGCGAGCGCGACCTCATGCGGCTCATGGGACTCCCGCCGGGCGCCGTCGCGCGCCGGCGGGTCCGGGGCATCGCGAACCCCGCATTTCGGGACCTGACCCCGGCGGGTTAACCGCGCGACCGCGGCGGCTGCGCATGGCGGCCTCCAGGCGACGGCCGGTGGCCTTGAGCCGCCGGCTCGGCTCGCGGTGCACCCTCGCTCCGCATCGCGGCCACCAGCTGGCCGAAGGGCATGCCCGCGCTGCGGATGCGCTCGCTCCACCTCTGGAGCTCGCTCGCGGCGGCCGCGCGCCCGAACACCTGGGACGCCGCCGTCCGCGTCATCTGCTGGCGCTGGACTTCGCCGGCGGGGAGCCTGAGCACGTACCCCAGCGCCTGGGCCAGGTTTGCCGTCGAGCTGGCCACCGTGCTCCCCGGGTACCTCCGCTTGAAGTCCACCCAGGTGGCCAGTTCCTGCTGTGAGGGGCCCCGCCCAAACGCCTGCCGGAAGGCGTCCGTCACCATCTGCGCCGGGGCGACGTTCGCCTGCACGCTTCGCAGGTTGTTCCCGATGGGCATCGTGAAGTTGTTGCCGATGGGCATGGTGAACGGTTCGACCTGGGTGAGAGCGGCGCCGCCGTTGGCGGTGAGCCCGGCCCCGGCGTTCCCGATCAGGGGATTGCTCGTGGTGATCGGATCCGCGACGGTGAGCGAGAGCAGCTTCTGGATGTCGGCCGGCGACAGGCGGAGCGAGAGCTTGCCGAGGTCGTCCACTGTCTTGGGCGCCTGCACCTGTACCTGCGGCGGCGTGGGGCGCTGCGGGGCCGGCTGTGTGACCGGCCGCGCGACCGGCCGGGCCGCCGCCGAGGCACGCTGGGCGAGATCGACGTAGTAGCGGCGGACGCCCGGGTCACGCAGGTACTTGACGAGCCCTCTGAACCCTCCCCCCTCCCGGCCGGCCATCATGTCCACCACGGCGTTCTTGATGACGGGGTCCTGCTCCATCCCGGCCACGCCGCCGAGGGCCTCGCGGAGCGCCCGCCGCGCCGTCTCCCACTGCTCGGCGCTGGCACCCCGCAGCCAGTTGAGGTGGTTGCGCAGCAGCGCGTCCGGGCTGGCCATCCTGGGGTCCCGTGCCGGCTGGGACATCCAGTAACGCAGCTCGGCGTCGTTGGGGCGCCGCCCGAACGCGAACCAGTAGGAGTTCACGACCATGTCGCTGCGCAGGTCTGCGGGATCGCAGGGATCACAGATCCGCCCGACCTGCTGCGCCAGCGCCGTCCCCATCCCGAGCCACGAGAAGAGCACCGCACCGATCACGATTCGCCTGAGCATGTTCCCCTCCTTGACCCGGATCCTCGCCCCGGGTGTTCGGTTGTCCCCCTGCTCGCGGGCGCCGCCGCGCCCGTCACTCGACGCAGCCCTTCTGCGCGTAGCGCGGCAGGCGCGGGTCGCACCGCTTGCCCGCCGCCGCCCCGGCCTGCGCCGCGGCCGCCGGCGCACCACCGTCCCGGCCCGCCGCCGCCGGCGCGTCCACCGTCGCCGTCACCGGCCCCGCCGGCGAGCGCAGGTCGAGCCGGCCCACCGGCCAGCGGTGCAGTCCGCTGGAGACGTGCACCGTGTAGACGCGCCCCGTCTCCACCGAGCGGAACGAGGCAGCCACCGCGCGCTTTCCGTCGGTGCGCCCGAGCGCCTCGGGGCCCGTCGTCCCGCCCTCCGGGATCAGCGCCACACCGTTGATCCAGCCCACCGCCCCGTCCCCCTGGGCGAAGCGAATGGTGAGCTCCACCGACACCCGCGACGGGCCGCCGGCCGGCGACGCGGGCGGGGCGACGGCGAGCCCGGTTGCGGCGGGCGGGGCGGCGG
>MGBV01000207.1:44169-68054 GCA_001788415.1 Candidatus Rokubacteria bacterium GWC2_70_16
GCCGCTTCCGGGGGTGCCGCCACGGTGCGCGCCGGCACCACCGCGGGCTCGTCCGCGCCTGACCCCTCCTGGCGGAGGTAGGTCACGCGATGCGGCTGGCCCTTGTAGACGTACTCGAACACGATCCGGTTGCCGCCCTCGAGCCGCCCCGGTCCGCGCACCGTGGACGCGGAGAGCACCACCTGGTCTCCGCGCACCGTCCACGTCCCTCGCGCGCTCGACTCCTCGTAGCTGCCGTCGGCGCGCAGGACGATCGGCGGCGACGTGCGGCAGCGTCCGCCAGCTCCACCCACGTTGAACATCCAGCACCGATAGGTTCCAGCCGCCGAGGCCAGGGCCACGCCGGTCGGCTGCGGGCGCGCCGGCGCGGTCGTCTCAGACGCCACCGGCTCCCCTCTCGCCGCCTGACGCCGATCGGGCGCCGGCGGGAACTCGGAGGCCGCCGGCACCACGATCTCGCCGGCGCTCCCGCCCCGCACCACGGCGAGCCGCGTGCGCTCCCCGCGCATCCGGTGGGCCAGTCCTGCGATCATCTCCTCGGCCGATCGAACGCTCTGCCCGTTGATCCGAGTCACCACATCGCCGGGACGCAGCCCGGCGGCGGCGGCGGCCCCCTGCGGGAACACCTCGCGCACCACCGCGCCCTCGCTGGCGCCCGTGCCCAGCGACCGCGCCGCCTCGGCGGTGAGGGTCTCGATCCGGACCCCCAGCCGGCCGGTCCGCGGCGCGAACTCCTTCGGGTTCGGCGTGCTTCCTGCCGAGAGCGATCCCGGCGGGGTCGCGGAGACCGGTCCCGGCGGAACTGGCGCGGCGCCCTCCACGGGCGGCGCCGGGGGGCCCTGCGCCAGCGGCGGCGGCAAGGGCGCCGTCGCTCCGGGCGGAACTGGCGGGGCCTCGGGCATCGCGGGCGGCGCCGGGCTGCCGAGGACGGGCTCGGGTGGCGGACCGAACCCGCCGCCCGCCTCCTGCCGTCGCTCCGCCCGGCTGCCGGTGCTCGCCACTAGATCGGCGATGCTCTTGAGCGCGCCCAGCAGCGCGCCCAGGCCATCCTGCCCGTCGGCAGCCTGCGGAGCCGCGCTGCCCGCGGCCCACGCCGGCGGCGGAGGCATCGGCTGCGCCTGGCCAGGTTCGGACTGCGGCGGCGGTGGCTCGCTGCTCGGAAGCTGCGACATGGGCCCAGGCAGACCCGCGCCCGCCGGGGGGTCCCCGAGATGCGAGGACGGTCCCGCAGGACCGGGCGTGCTCGAGCCTGCGTCCGGCGCAGCGCTGCCCGTTGCCACCATGGCTTCCAGGATCCGGTCCGATACTCCCGCCTCCTTCAGCGCGATCAGCGCGTCGGCGCGCAGGTCCAGCGCCGACTGCGTCGAGCGAAGCTTGGCGACGATCACCGACTCGGGAAGCCCGGCTCTTGTCATGGCCACCACCGACTCGTTGGTGATCACCTCCTGCGCCCGGGCGGGCCCTGCCCACAGCCCGGCCGCCAGGACCAGGGCGGGCGCCATCAGCACGAGACGAGAGGCGAGCCTGCTTCCGCGTCGTAGCGAGATCGTCATGAGCGATTCCTCCTCCCCCGCGGCAACCACGGGGCCACGAACGGGTGCATAGCAACCGTCTTGCCAGGGTTCCGGCCCCGCCCAAGTGGGCTTCAGGATTCACCGGAGCTCCGTCGTCGCGGGCGGAGCCCGCCTGCGGCGTGACAACCTGGCACGCACGTGGCACGACGCGGCCCATGGCGAGATGACCTTCGAGGAGGCGCGGCGAATCTGGAGCGGGGCTACAGGGGCCGGAAGGGCGCGATATCGGTGTGCGAGAAGTCTTCGCCCTTGTAGAGGAGCGGCTCGCCACGCACCGTCGCGAGCGCGTAGGCGAAGCAGTCCCCGTAGTTGAGCCCGGCGGGGTGGCGACCCTTGCCGAACCGGCTGAACGCTCTGCGCGCCACGTGGGCCTGTTCGAGATCCACGACGGAAAGCTCGATCCCCGCACGGTCGATGAACGCGTCCAGGTCGCGGAGGCCCTCGGCACCGAAGCGGGATTCGATGACGATCGCGACCTCGACAACGGTCGCTACCGACAGCGCGCGGGAGTCGGCCGCTTCGAGCGCCTCGTTGAAGGCGCGGCGCTCGGGCTCGTCGAGAAGGATGGCCAGCACAGCGGAGGTGTCGATGACCATCAGCGCGGCAGCCCGCGGTCGTCGTATCCGAGGATGTCGTCCGGCGTCCTCGCATCCCTCACGGGCAGCCGTGCACAGTGCTGAGCGATCTCGTCGAGCTCGTCGGCGAGGCGCCGCCTGGCTCGCTCCCGGCGCAGGCGGGCGATGCGATCCCGGAGTGCCCGGGTAACTGCTTCCGTCTTCGTCTCGCCCGTCAGCTTGGCCAGCGCCGCCGCAAGCCGCTCGGCCTCAGCGTTCCTGATATTCAGGGCCATGGCCCTTCCCCTTCCTTGGCCTCGATGCAAGCCTCATCGTGTCATTACATCCATCCTAGCGTCTACACGGTATCAGCTCCACCAGATAGCATCAACAATCCCCAGGGGTTCCGAGATCCAGCGAGCGCCGACTGCAATCGCGAGGCGGCGGATGGTCGCCCCCTCACTCCAGGTGCTCGCCGCCCCTGACGCCGGCGGGCGTGCGGAGGAAGAGCGCCGCCACGGCGCAGCCCAGCGGCAGCAGGGCCAGCAGGCGCAGCGTGGCAGCGGCGCTGCCCGTGAGGTCGAAGGCCAGCCCCACGGGCAGCGGGCCCAGCGAGGCCCCGAGGGCGCCGATCATCTGGCCCATGCCCTGGATGCTGCCGAGGTGCCGGCGCCCGAAGTAGCGCGGCCACATGTAGCCGAACATCGTCATCGTCGAGGCGTTGTTGACCCCGAAGAGCATGGCGTAGAGCACGACCGTGCGGATATCGTGCACGAGCGTCACGCCGACCAGCGCCCCCCCGGTGACGAGCAGGCCTCCGGCGAAGACACGCCGCGTGCGCCACCGATCGAAGAGGCGGCCGACGAAGGGCATGGCCAGCACCATCGTCAGCGCCGACACCGGGAACGCCCGCGCGGCAATCTCCGCCGCCACCCCCTGCGCCCCCAGGATGGAGACTTGGTAGAAGTGCAGGGCCGTCGCCATCATCGTGGTCGTGAAGAACCCGGCCCCGACGATGTAGAAGGCGGAGGTGCGGAGCGCCTCGCGCAGCGTCAGCCCGTTCGGCGCGGTCGTGGCAGGGCCCTCGGCCCCGGCCACCGCGGTCTCGGGCGGGTCGCCGTCCGGTCGAAGCCCTTTGTCCTCCGGCCTGTCGTGAACGAGCAGGAGAATCGGCGGCAGCAGCAGCGCCAAGGTGAGGAGACCGAGCACCACCCAGGCCCGCCGCCAGCCCACCGTCTCGACCAGGTACTGGCCCAGCGGCGGGTGAATGGCCATCGAGGCGGCGAAGCCCAGCGCCATCAGGCTCAGCGCGAAGCCGCGGCGGCGGCTGAACCACTGCGAGACCAGGTTCGTGCAGCAGAGCATCAGCGCGCCCATGCCGAGGCAGCGCAGCGCCGCGAAGCCGGCGGCGAGCCAGATGAGGTTGGCTGCGGCGCCCAGGGTCAGGCAGGCAGCCCCGAACAGCAGCACCACCACGGCGGTCGTGCGGCGGGCACCGAAGCGGTCCAGCAGCCGGCCGATGTACGGCAGGCAGAGGGCCGCCCCGAGCGTGGCGATGCCGTAGGCCGACCCGATCGCGGCCTTGGACAGGCCGAGGTCCCCGCCGATGGGCCCGATGAAGACGCTGAAGATATGCGACTGGCCGGCGCCGCTGGCGAAGAGGCCGAGGCCGGCCACGGCCAGGATAGTCCACCCGTAGAACCACCGCCCGCTGATCGCGGCGAAGACCGCTGCCCTCACCCCGCCGTCGGTCACGCCGCGCTCCCCGGGAAATCGTCAGGACCTACGGGGATTCCCGGCGGCCAGTCTGGCCGCGACGCGCCCCCGGGCGAAATGCCGGACGGAGGTCTTGCTCGTCCCTGTACCATGTGGCTACAATGGCCACCAGGGAGGGTCGGCCATGGGCAGCGTCGGCGTCCGGGAGCTCAAGAACCGCCTCGCGGAGTACCTCCGTCGGACCAAGCGCGGCGAAGAGGTTATCGTCACCGAGAGGGGAAAGCCGATCGCCCTGCTCCAGCCCATCCTGTCGGCAGAGACCCCCGTGAGCCTGGAGGCGCGACTGGCGAAGCTGGCCGCGCGGGGTGTGGTGACCTTGCCCACCCGGAAGTTGTTGAGGCGCGTCCGGCTGGTCCGGGTTCGCGGCAAGCCGCTCTCCAGGACGATCCTGGAAGACCGGAGATGAACTACCTCGATACCAGCGCGCTCATCAAGCGCTTCGTCGACGAGAGGGGAACCCCCCTCGTCCAGGCCATCCTGGCCCGGGAGGGACTGTTCGCGACGGCGAACATCGCCTACGCCGAGGTGTACGCGGGACTCGCACGCCGTCACCGGGAGCGCGACCTCTCGCCTGCCGAGTACGCCGGGGCCTGTCGCCAGTTCGAGCACGACTGGCAGGGCTGTCTCCGCGTCGACCTCTCCGGCCCCGTCCTCGATGTCGCCCGCCAGCTCATCCAGCGTCACCCGCTGAAGGGGTTCGACGCCATTCACCTCGCCTCGGCGTACCGCCTTCACACGGAGCTGGGCGAGGCCATCACCTTCGTCGCCGCCGACAATCGGCTCCTCCGGGCGGCGGAGGCCGAGGGCCTCACGGTCATCAACCCCGAAAGCCCAGCCGCGCGCCGGCGTTAGCCGGCACCCGCCGGCGCACACAGGAGGACACATGGACTTCGGCGCACACATCTTCGGCGTGGGCCCCCTGGCCGAGCCCGAGAGGCTGGCGCATGTCGCGCGCCGGGCCGAGGAGCTGGGCTACCACTCGGTGTTCCTGGCCGATCACATCATCGTCCCGCGGCGCCTGACCTCGCCCTACCCGTATTCCCGGGACGGCAGCTTTCCGTACGACCCGGACCTGGACTGGCTCGATCCCATGGTCGCCCTCGGCTACCTCGCCGCGCAGACCACGACGATCCGCCTCGGCACGAGCATCACCGTGCTGCCCATGCGGCATCCCATCGTCACCGCCAAGCAGATCGCCAGCGCCGACCACCTCTCCGGGGGACGCGTCATCTTCGGGGCCGGTGTGGGCTGGATGGAGGAGGAGTTCGCCCTCCTCGGGGCGTCGTTCCACGACCGCGGACGGCGCATGGACGAGTACCTGCAGCTCATGAAGGTCCTGTGGACCGAGAAGCACCCGCGCTTCGCGGGCCAGTACTTCCAGGTCGAGGACTGCGGATTCGCCCCCAAGCCGGCGCAGAAGCCGCATGTGCCTGTCTGGGTCGGCGGCGAGAGCCCGGCCGCCATGCGCCGCGCGGCACGGCTGGGGGATGGGTGGCACTCGGCCGCCACCTCCCTGGCCGACCTGCCCGGCAAGCTCCGCCTCCTCCGCGAGGCGCTTCACGGAGCTGGACGCACGGAGGCGGAGTTCGTCATCAGCGCCTCGCCCACGGATCGGCTCACCCTGGACCTCGTCCACGCTTTCGCGGCTCAGGGTGTCCGGCACCTGCTCGCGCCGGTGTTCAGCCTCGATCCCGACAAGGTGCTGCACCGCCTGGAGCACATCGCCACCCACGTCATCGCCCCGTACCGGCGCGGGGGCCGCTGAGCCCCGGGGCGGCGCCGGCCGCGGGTGCCGCTCATGCCCCCGGCGAGGTGGCCCGCAGCCGGTCCGCCCGCTCCTCGGCCTGCCGGACGCGCCGGGAGAGCGTCACCAGGAGGTTCTGGGTGAGCCCGGGGACGTCCTCGAGCAGCCCGGAGAAGTTCCGCCGGCTGATCACCAGGAGGCGGAGCGGGGTGTGCGCGACGACCGTGGCGGACCGCGGCCCGCCATCCAGCAGGCTCATCTCGCCGAAGAACTCGCCGGGGGACAGGAGCACGTGCTTGTCCGGGGCCACGTCGGCGCGCGCGGTGCCGTCGATGATCAGGAAGAACTCGTCGCCGGTCTCGCCCGCGCGGGTGATGACCGTGTCGGCAGCGACGTCGAACACGCGCGCGATCCTGGCCACGCTCCGGAGCTGTCTCTGACTGCACCCCTCGAATAGCAGCACTTCCTTGAGCCGCTCGATCTTGTCCTCCTGGCGGGCCCCGGGTCCGGCGGCGACGGGTTCGCAGCGCCCGCCGGGATCATAGGAAATCGAGCCGTCCATCATCCGGCTGTTCAGCTCCACGGCGCTCCTCCTGTCCGGTCGCGCCGCAGAGCGGCGCCCGGAAGCTCAGGGGCCACTCCCCCCGGCGCGCTCCGCAGTGTAACACTCGACACCCCTCCATGGTCTCCTCGTCCCCGGTGCAGCCTGCTGGACGATGCGGTATCCTCGGTGCGGCGCACCCCGATCCCCATGACGACAGCCCCCGCGGCGTGTGGCACCTCCTCGCGACAGTCCCGCCTGCCCCGGCCTGCGGCGTCCCGGACCCTGGCCGTCACCGTGATCACGATGTCGCTCGTCTACGGCACCTGGTACGCCTACACCGTCTTTCTCGTGGCTCTCCTCCGCGACTTCGGCTGGAGCCGCTCGACCCTGGCGGGAGCCTTCTCGGTGTTCACCCTGGTTCACGGGGCCATGAACCCCCTGCTCGGCGGGCTCTGCGATCGCCTCGGGCCCCGCCGCATCATCGCGGCCGGCGGTCTCCTCCTCGCCCTCGGGCTCTGGGCCGACAGCCTCGTGAATACCCCGTGGCAGCTCTACCTGGCCTTCGGCGGCCTCACCGCCGCCGGCGTGGCCACGGCCGGCTGGACCCCGGCGGTGGTGCTCGTCCAGCGCCAGTTCACCGAGCGTCTGGGGCTGGCGCTGGGCATTGCCGGCGCCGGGATCGGCCTCGGCATCTTCCTCGTCGTGCCGCTCTGCCAGGCGCTGATCGACTCCTTCGGCTGGCGCGTGGCGTTTCGCGTGCTGAGCGGGCTGGCTGCCGTGTGGATCCTGCCCGCGACATGGCTGCTCGTGCGGGAAGCGCCCGCCGCAGTCCTCCCCGAGCCTCCCGCGGAATTGCCAGGCGCCCCTGCAGCGCCGGGGCCGGCCGCCGACATGTCGCTGGCGGCCGCCATGGTCACGCGACCGTTCTGGGTGATGGCCTCCGCCACCTTCCTGGGGAATCTCTGCTCCCAGACCCTGCATGTCCACCAGGCCGCCTTCCTCGTCGATCACGGCGCCACGCCGATGGTGGCCGCCTCCGTGGTGAGCGTGGTCGGCGCCTCGAGCATCATCGGGAAGACGGGCGGCGGCTGGCTCTCGGACCTCTTCCCACGGGAGGTGGTGTACGTGCTGGGCATGGCCTTCATGCTCGCCGGCGTCGGCGTGCTCCTGGGCATGGCCGCGAGCCCGACCCCCTGGCTGCCTTATGCCTATGCCGTGCTGTTCGGCGCCGGCTACTCGGTCACCGCCTCCCTCGTGCCCGCCATGGTCAGCGATCGGTTCCGGGGCCGGCACTTCGGCTCCATCTTCGGTGTCACGCAGATCGGCGGAGCCGCCGGCAGTGCGCTGGGGGCCTGGCAGGCGGGGCATCTCTTCGACGTCACGGGCAGCTACGTCCTGGCCTTCACCCTCGGCGCCGCCGCCGCCCTGGCCGCCACCACGGCCGTGTGGGCCGGGCGCCTCTCCCGGCGCCGCCATCCCTAGCAGGATGCGGAAAAGCCCTGCGGGCTGCTCAAGAAGGTCCAGATGCGAGGCGGCGCCCGACGGCCGCACGCGAGGCGTACTTCGCCTGGCGAGCCGAGTCGGAGGCGAGGCGAGCGGACCCGGAAATCCTGGCGAGCGTGAGCGAGCCACGTTGAGCGTGCGGCCGAGGGCACCAACGAAGCAGATGGGCCGTTTTCACCAGCCCGCTAGCGGAGGAGCATGGGCATGCGCGGCAAGCACGTTCTCATGGACACCCTGGTGGGGCACGGAGTCGAGTACATATTCGGCAACCCGGGCACGACCGAGAGCCCGCTCATGGACGGCCTGGCCGGCCATCCCCGGCTCCGCTACATCGTCGCCCTGCACGAGGGGGTCGCCCTCGGGGCCGCCGCCTATTACGCGCATGCCAGCGGCCGCACCGCCTTCGTCAACCTGCATGTGGCGCCGGGGCTGGGCAATGCGCTCGGCATGCTCTACGACGCCGCGAAGGCGGGAGCTCCGCTGGTGGTGACGGCCGGCCAGCAGGACACCCGCATGCGGCTGCGCGAGCCCCTGCTGGGCCATGACCTCGTGGCCATGGCAGCCCCCCTCACCAAGTGGAGCGTGCAGGCCGAGCGGGCCGACGAGCTGGCCCTTCTCCTGCGCCGCGCCTTCAAGGTCGCCAGCGATCCGCCTGCGGGGCCGGTGTTCGTGGCCCTGCCCATCGACGTCCTCGAGCAGGAGACGGCGCAGGCCGCGACCCCGCCCGGCGGCCTCTACCGCGCGAGCCTGCCCGACCCGGCAGGCGTCGAGGAGGCCGCGGCGCTGCTCGGCGCCAGCCGGAGCCCCGCCATCGTTCTCGGCGACATCGCGGGGAGCGCCGGGGCGCAGGCCGAGCTCTTGGCGCTGGCCGAGGCCCTCGGCGCCGCCGTCTGGTACGGGGGGATGCATCTGGGAATCACCTTCCCCACCTCCCACCCGAACTGCCGGCTGCGCCTCGGCTTCGATGCCGCCGCCATCCGCCGGGCGCTCGACGGGGCCGATGTCGTGTTGCTCGTCGGCGGCCGCTGCTTCGAGGAGGTGTGGTTCGCGCCGGGCTCGCCCTTCGCCGCCGGCGCGGCGCTGATCCAGATCGCCGATGCCCCCGAGCGGCTGGCCCATAACTTCCCCGTGCAGGTCGGTCTCCTCGCGCACCCGGCCCCGGCCCTCTCCGCCCTGCGCGCCGCCGTCGAGCGCCGCGCCGGGGCGCCCGACCGGGCAGAGGCCGCGCGGCGCAACAGCGCGCTGCGTGCCCTCAAGGAACAGGAAGCGGAAAGCCAGCGCGCCCGCGCCGCCCGGCGCTGGGACCGCGAGCCCCTCTCCATGCCCCGCGTCATGGCCGAGCTCGCCGCCGGGCTGCCGCCGGAGGCGATCGTCGTGGACGAGGCCGTGACGGCGGGGCCCGACCTGGCCCGGAGCATCCCGTTCACCCGGCCGGGCGATTACTGGGGCGCCCGCGGGGGCGGCATCGGCCAGGCCCTGCCCGGCGGCCTCGGCGTGAAGCTCGCCCAGCCGCATCGCCCGGTGATCGTCGTCTCCGGGGACGGCTCGGCCATGTACAGCATCCAGGCGCTCTGGACGGCGGCCCATCACGATCTCGCGGTGGTGTTCGTCATCCTCAACAACGGCGAGTACCGCATCCTCAAGCACAACATGGACACCTATCGCCAGCGCTTCGACGTCGGCAGCGACGGCCCGTACCTGCACATGGACCTGGAAAGACCGCCGCTCGGCTTCACCGATATCGCGCGGGGCATGGGCGTGCCCGCCGTCCGCGTGACGCGGGGCAGCGACTTCCGCGGCGCGCTGGAGGCCGCCTTCCAGGCGAACCGCCCCTATCTCCTCGACGTCGCTGTAGAGGGCCACCCCTGACCGGGGTCAGGTCTTGCAATCCAACATGCCCGACCCCGTGCCGCGTGCCTCCCCCGAGACGGCCGTCCCGGCTCGATGGTGTCGCCGGCGCCGTGGATCATGGGGCACCGCGCAGCGCCGTCATCAGGCGAGCTCCCCCGCGCGGAGAGCGCGCCCGCGGCCAGCACCGTTCCTTCAAGCCCTCTCGGAAAGCAAGACCTGATCCCGGAGGCAAATGTCGGATTGCAAGACCTGACCCCGGGGGTTCAGGGCGCCGCCGCAGCCTGATCACTCGAATGCCAGGATGAAGGAGTCCGGCTCGGCCTCGCCCCTCCCTTCACCACTTCCAATGGCGCGGGGTGCGATGAGGGGCTTGACAAAGGAGGGGCGGCCATGATTGTTTGTGGAACCAGATTCCGTCATGGGTCCATGACTCAGGATCTTGGGGCCGATCACGGGACCTGGTTTCCACGCCCTTCAGGAGCGGAGGCTGCTGATGCCGGGGAGCGTCACGAGTGCCGTGGAGCGGGCCATTGCCGTCCTCGAGTGCTTCTCCCGCAAGGAGCCGGCGCTGACCATCACCGAGATCGGCCAGCGGCTCGGGCTCCGCAAGAGCACGGTCCATCGCCTGCTCACCCTCCTGGCCCGGCAGGACATGATCGCCCGGGACATCGCCAGCTTGCGCTACCGGCTCGGCCCCAAGGTCCTCTACCTCGGGAATGTCTGCGCGAAGCAGTACCGGCTTCGCGACTTCGCGATGCCGATCATGCGTCAGGTGTGGGAGAAGTGCGGCGAGACCGTCACCCTCACGATCAGGGTCGGGGACCACCGCATGTACCTCGAGCAGATCGAGAGCCTCCAGGAGATGCGGGTCAGCGTCGAGATCGGCAAGCTCCTGCCCCTCTACTGCGGCGCCAGCGGCAAGATCTTCCTCGCCTTCATGGACGGCGATGAGGCAGGCCAGGTGCTGGGCCGCCTCACCCTGGCCCCCCTCACGCCCGGCACCCTCACGGACCTCGCCCAGCTCAGGGAGGATCTCCGGCGCACGCGGGCCCAGGGGTATGCCATCAGCTGCGGCGAGCGCGTCGACGGCGTGAACGCCGTGTCGGCGCCGCTGCTGAGCAGCCAGGGGCGCGTCACCGCGGCCCTCGGCATCAGCGGGCCCGCCTCCCGGTTCGTGCTCGAGCGCGTGCTCGAGCGCGCCCCGCTCCTCGTGGAGACCGCGCGGGAGGTCTCCGACACCTTCGGCTGGGCCATGGCCTCCCCGGACGCCTCCGTCTGACCGCCGATGTCGCGCCCGGACGGAGACGCCCCCCGGAGCGGCCCCCGGCAGCAGGGCCATCCACCACCCACCTCCAAGGAGGAAGCGATGCGGACTCGACTCCTCGCAAACGGCACGCCCTCGCGCGTTCTACCCCTGGTCCTCGCCCTCGTGGCGCTCTGCGCCGCCGGGCTTGCGGGCGCCCCTCTGCCGGCGGCCGAGGCCGCCGAGCCCATCGTCATCCGCCTCTCGGTGGACAACCCCGACGGGCTGCCGCGCTCCGACATGGAGAAGCGATTCGCCACCCTCGTCACGGAGAAGACCAAGGGCCGCGCCGTCGTGAAGATCTTCTGGAGCGGCTCGCTGGGCGGCGTCCAGCGGGCGGCCATCGAGGTGGTCCAGAACCGCGGCGCCGAGATGGCGATCATCTCGAGCAGCAACTTCGCCGCGGTCCAGCCGGCCTGGATGATCCTCGACCTGCCGTTCCTCACCAAGGGCCGCGAGGGCTACTACAAGCTCCTCGACGGCCCCGTCTTCGCCGAGCTCAAGCAGGGGACCGAGAAGCAGGCCAAGCTCAAGTACATCTTCGCGGTGTACGACGGCTACCGGATCCTGCTGACGACCAAGAAGCAGGTGAAGTCTCCGGCCGACCTCAAGGGCATGAAGCTCCGGACGACCAACTCGCCGATCGAGGTCGCCTACGTCCGGGCCTTCGGCGCCAACCCCTCGCCCATCGACTGGGGCGAGACCTATCTCGCGCTCAAGCAGGGCCTCGCCGACGGGTACTTCCTCGGCTACACGACCGTGCTCAACTTCAAGCACGACGACGCGGTCAAGTACGGCCTGAACATCCCCGTCGTGCCGATCTACGTGCCGGCCTTCATGAACGTCGACTTCTTCAACGGGCTCCCCGCCGACATCCAGAAGGCGGTGCTGGAGGCGGGACGCGAGACCGATCTGGCGAACCGCAAGCAGGACGAGGCGGACCTGGTCACGGCCAAGCAGAAGCTCTCCCGTCAGGGTCTCGTGGACTACACCCCGACGCCGAGCGAGATGCAGGGCTGGGTGAAGCTCGCGCAGCCGGTCTACGAGGAGTTCAAGGGCAAGCTCCCGGCCGGGGTCATCCAGCGCGCCCTGGACTCCCAGCAATGATGTGAGCCAGCGGGCCCGGGCGCGGTACGGCCCCGGCCAGGGGGGCTCTCCCCGTGACAGGAACGCGCATGCTTCGCCTCGCGGCGCGCGTGCCGGAGTACGTGCTCGGCACGCTGGTCCTGCTCCTGACCGCCTTGGTCAACGCCGAGGTGGCACTGCGCTACGTCCTGGGCCTGCCCGTGGCCGAGGTCGACGAGATTGCCCGGGTCCTCTTCGTCTGGCTGGCCTTCCTCGGCGCCGCCCTCGGCGTCGCCAAGGGGGCCCATATCAGCATCGACCTGCTGGGCCGCCGCCTCTCGCCGGCGGCGGATAGCCTCATGCGGCGCCTCGCCGCCCTCCTCGTCACGGGCTTCGGCGCCTACCTCGTCGTGGACGGCATCCGCTTCGAGCGGCAGGTCGCCCACTCGGTGCTCACCATCACCGGATGGAGCGTGGGCGCGCAGTTCGCCGTGGTGCCCATCTCCGGGGCGCTCATCGTCCTCTACGGCCTGCAAGGGCTCGTCGCTGGCAGGCCCGACCCCGGCGGCACGGGGCACGGGTCGTGATCAACCTCCTCCTCCTCCTCGGCCTCTTCGCGGTGCTCCTCGTCGCGAGGGTGCCGGTCGCCTTCGCGATGGGGCTGGCCTCGCTCGGGACCCTCGCGATCACGGCCCAGGCCCCCCCGATCATCCTCGTCAACCGCATGGCCGCCAGCGCCGACTCCTTCATCCTCATCGCCATCCCGCTCTTCATCCTCACCGGCGCCTACATGGACACCGGCGGCATCGCCATGCGTCTTCTGACCCTGGCCCGCGTGCTCGTCGGGCACCTGCGGGGCTCCCTCGGCATGATCACCGTGGTGAGCGAGATGTTCTTCTCGGGGATCTCCGGCTCCACCGTCGCGGATGTCTCCGCCATGAGCAGCATGATGCTGCCCGCCATGAAGCGCGCCGACTACAAGCCCGCGTACTCCGTCTCCATCATCTCGGCCGCCTCCGCCATGGGGATGCTCATTCCGCCCTGCATCCCCATGGTGGTCCTGGCGCCGATCATCAACGTGTCGATCGGGACCCTCTTCCTGGCGGGCTTCCTGCCCGCCATCGTCCTGGCCGCCTTCATCATGGCGCTCCTGTGGGTGCAAGCGGTGCAGATGGGCCTCCCCGCGGGGCCGCGGCCCCGCGCCCGCGAGGTCGTCCGCGGGCTCGTGGGTGCCCTCATCCCGCTCACGATGCCCGTCATCATCTTCGGCGGCATCTTCGGCGGCGTCTTCTCCCCCACGGAGGCCGCCGCCGTGGCCGCCCTCTACGGCGCCCTCGTGGGGGTCTTCGTCTACCGGGAGCTCACGGTCCGGAAGCTCATGGACCTGGCGATCTACACGGGCATCGCCACGGGGACGGTGATGCTGCTCATCGAGGCGGCCTCCACGTTCTCCTACCTCATGGCCGTCAACCACCTGCCGGAACTCATGGCCCGCGGCATCACCGCCGTCTCCTCCGCGCCCTGGTTCTTCCTGGTCGTGAACGCCCTCATCTTCATCTTCATCGGCTCGATCCTGGAGGGCCTGCCCGCGCTGATCATCTTCGTCCCCATCCTGTTCCCGATGGTGCAGTCGCTCGGCATCGATCCCATCCACTACGGCATCCTGGTGATCGCGGCCACCGGCATCGGCCTGTTCATCCCTCCCGCCGGCGTCGGCCTCATCATCGCCTGCTCGATCGGTCAGGTGACGCTCGGCGAGGTGACCCGGCCGCTGCTCCCGTTCCTCGTGGTGCTGTTCGTGGGCCTGATGGTGCTCACCGTCGTGCCATGGTTCTCGGTGTCCGTGCCGCAACTCCTGCTCCGATAGGCCCCGGCGACTCCGGGGAGGGGAGGAACGCATGCTGTACGAGCTTCGCGTCTACGATATCCTGCCCGGGAAGATGGGC
Source organism: Candidatus Rokubacteria bacterium GWC2_70_16 (assembly GCA_001788415.1). GTDB lineage: Bacteria > Methylomirabilota > Methylomirabilia > Rokubacteriales > CSP1-6 > UBA12499. The sequence continues at coordinate 58,030 of MGBV01000207.1, forward strand.
GCCATCACCGACCGCTTCGCCAACATCACCCTGGGCTACTTCCGGAAGCACGGGTTCCGGCCGCTGCTCTTCGCCGAGCCCGTCATCGGCACGAGCCACCAGCTGACCTACCTCCTGCAGTGGCAGAGCCTGGCCGAGCGCGAGCGATGCTGGGATGCGTTCTCGGCCGATGCCGGGTGGCTGGCGGCCCGCGCCGAGACCGAGCGGGCCGGCCCCATCGTGCGGCGCTTCACGAGCAGCATCCTGCGGGATGTGCCCAGCATCACGGAGCGCTTGCGGAGCGCGAGCGCCCGAGAGGAGACGACCTGACGCGGGCGAGCCATGCCGCTCGGGCCGGGGCGGCGACACCGCCCCGCGTGGCTCGCCGGGAGACCGCCATGACAATGTACCGAGGGGCTGACATCATCGTCGAGTACCTGGCCCGCGAGGGCGTGCCCTACGCCGTGGGCGTGTGCGGGCACGGCAACATCGGGCTGCTCGACGCGCTCCACCGCCACCAGGCCGCCATCAAGACGATCTCGGTGCATCACGAGCAGGCCGCCGGCCACATCGCGGATGCCTATTACCGGGTGGCCGGGACGCCGCTTGCCACGTTCACCTCCTGCGGGCCGGGCTCGGCCAACCTCCCGATGGCCGTCGCCTGCGCCATGCTCGACTCCTCGGCCATCTTCGTCGTGACGGGCAACGTGCCGACCCAGCAGTTCAACCGCGGCGCGTTCCAGGAGACCTACCGGCATTACCAGGCGGACTTCCCGAGCGTGCTCCGCCCCTACGTCAAGCGGGCCTATCAGCCCACCCGCGCCGACATGCTGCCGACAGCGGTACGGGACGCCTTCCGCGAGATGCTCTCCGGCCGTCCGGGGCCGGTCAACCTGGACGTCCCCCTGAACGTCTTCGTCGAGGAGGCCGACGTGGAGGTGCCGGATCCGAGCGCCTGGCGCCGGGGCCTTCACGGCGACGCGGCGGGCAACCCGGCAGCGGTGGCCGAGGCGGTGGCGCTCCTCGCCTCCGCCACGCGGCCCGTGATCCTGGCCGGCAACGGCGTGATCGCGGCTGGCGCGCAGGAGGAATTGCGCCGGCTGGCCGAGCGCCTCCGGGCCCCCGTGATCACGAGCCCCATGGCCAAGGGCGCCCTCGACGAGCGCCACCCCCTGGCGCTGGGTCCCGTGGGGCGGAACGGGACCTACATGGCGAATCAGGCGGGGCGCTCCTGCGACGTTCTCCTCGCGCTGGGGACGCGCTTCGACGACAGGGCGAGCAGCGCCTGGCTGCCCGGGGTCTCCTACGAGATCCCGCCCACGCGGCTGATCCACGTGGACCGCGACCCCGGCGAGCTCGGGCGCAACTACCCCGCGACGGTGGGGATCATCGGGGATGCGCGGCAGGTGCTCGGGCAAATGCTGGCCCTCCTGCCGGGAGCGCCCGGCGCGGGGGGTGCCTCCGCGGCCCGGGACGCCGAGCTCGCGGGGTGGCGCGCCGCGTGGGAGGAGGCGCGCCGGGCGGACCGCGCCTCGGACGCCGTCCCGATCCGACCGGAGCGGCTCGTCCTCGAGCTGCGCCGAGCCCTGCCCGATGACGCCATCGTCCTCGCGGATGTCGGCGTCCACCACAACTGGCTGGTGCAGGAGTTCGAGGTGCGCCGCCCGGGCATGCTGCTGCAGTCCTGGGGCTTCGGCGGCATGGGCTTCGCCGTCTGCGGGGTGCTGGGCGCCCGGCTGGCGGCCCCGACGCGGCCTTGCGTCTGCGTCTGCGGCGACGGCGGCTTCCTCATGGCCCCCCATATCCTGGCCACGGCGGTGGAGTACGATCTGCCGGCCGTCTGGATCATCTGGAACAACCAGGGCTATGTCTCGATCCGCGACCTGCAGCTCGGCTTCTTCGGCGGCCGCGAGATCGCGACGAGCTTCGCGCGCGAGGCCACCGGGGACCTCTACTCGCCGGACTTCGCGGCGCTGGCGCGCGCCTTCGGGGCCCAGGGTCTGCGCATCGAGAAGCCCGGCGACCTGGGCGGCGCGCTCGAGATGGCTCTCGGCTCGGGCCGGCCCACCGTGCTGGAGGTCATGGTGGACCGGGACGTCCGGCCCCGGGCCACCGGCGGCTGGGAGCTGCCCCCGCTGCCCCCCGCCCGGCCGACCTTCGTCCCGCCCGGCGCCCGGCCGGCCACCGGGCGGGGCTGAGGCCCGCGGGAGGTCACCCATGAGCGAGCCGGGGGCCTACGACGTCATCGTGATCGGCTCAGGCGGCCCCGGCCTGGTGGCCGCGCTGCGCGCGCGGGACCGCGGCCGCCGCGTGGCCGTTCTCGAGAAGACCGACAGGATCGGCGGGACGACGGCGGTGTCGGGCGGGATGCTGTGGGTCCCCGGCAACCATCACATGCGGGAGCTGGGCATCCTCGACTCCCGCGACGAGGCCCTGCGCTATCTCCGCCGCGTGGCGGGAGGACAGTCCACCGAGGACCTGCTCCAGACCTTCGTGGACCGCGCCCCGGAGATGGCCCGGTACCTCGAGGCGCGCACGCCGATCCGTCTCACGCCGCTCGCGCGCCCCGACTACCACCCGGAATGGGAGGGGGGCAAGCCCGCCGGCCGCACGCTGGACCACGAGCCCTTCGACGCCGCCGTGCTGGGCGCCTACCGGGACCGGGTGCGCCGCGGCCCGCATTACCCTCCCCTCACCTACTCGGAGCGCCACCGGTGGGTGTCGCCCGAGGACTTCGACTGGGAGCTCATCGCCCGGCGCCTGGATGCCGGAATCCTCACCCTCGGGGGGGCGCTCGTGGGCGGGCTGCTCAAGGCTTGCCTGGAGGCGGGCGTGGAGATCGTCCTCGACACCGCCGCCGCGGCGCTCTCGCGCGGCCCCCGCGGCGTCAGCGCCGTCACGGCGACGGCGCGGGACGGCACCGAGGTCCTGTTCACGGCCGCCCGGGCCGTGATCGTCGCCAGCGGGGGGTTCGAGTGGCACGCGCACATGAAGCGGCACTTCCTGCGGGGCCCGGAGCTGGCCTCGGCGACCCCGCCCTCGAATACCGGGGAGGGCATCCTGATGGCGATGGCCGTCGGCGCGGCGCTCGGCAACATGAACGAGGCGGCCTGGTTCCCGGTGATCCGGATCCCCGGCGAGGAGTACGACGGCCATCCGGTGGCGCGGCTGATCGTGGACGAGCGGTGCAAGCCCGGCTCCATCATCGTCAACCGGCAGGGGCGTCGCTTCGTCAACGAGGCCATGAACTACAACGACATCATCCGGCGCTTCCACGACTTCGATCCCGCCGCCTATGACCACCCCAACCTCCCCGCGCATCTCGTCTTCGATGAGCGCTTCCGGAGCCGCTACAACGTCGCGACCGCGCTGCCGAGCGATGCGCCGCCGGCGTGGTTCAAGACGGGGCCCGGGCTCGACGAGCTGGCCGCAGCGGCCGGGATCGACCCCGCCGGGCTCCGCGCCACCATCGCGCGCTTCAACGGTCACGCCGTCCGGGGCGTGGATCCGGATTTCCGCCGGGGCCAGAGCGCGCATGACCGCTACTATGGAGACGCCGGGCATGAGCCGAATCCGAGCCTCGGCCCTCTGGACACGCCGCCGTACTTCGCGGTGGAGATCCTCCCCGGCTCCGGCGGCACCAAGGGGGGCCTCCTCTGCGATGCGGCGGGACGAGTCCAGGACGCCCAGGGGCATCCCATCCCGCGGCTCTACGCCTGCGGCAACGCCGCGGCCCACAGCATGGGCATGGGCTACCCCGGAGCCGGCGGCATGCTCGGCCCCAGCATGACCTTCGGCTACATCGCGGGCGACTCGGCCGGGGCCGAGCCGGCCTGATCATGCCCGCCTACACGGTCACCCTCCCGGTCGCTGCCGAGCCCGCCCACGTCTGGGCCTTCGTCAACGACTATGCCAACTGGGCCGATCTCTTCCCCGGCTACCAGGGCCACCGGCTCGCGCCGGACGGGCGCTCCGTCTGGACGATCAAGGGCGACCTGGGGATGTTCGCGCGGCTCGTGGAAGTGGAGGTGGGCGTCATCGTCGGGGACGGAAGCGAGGGCGCCCGCTTCACGGTCAAGGGCCTCACCGAGAAGGTGCAGGCGGAAGGCGCCTTCCTCACGCGGCCGCTCGGCCCGGGCCGCGCCGAGCTCACCTTCGTCCTCGATGTCCGGGCCGGGGGCGCCATGGCCCCCATGATCAACGCGCTCCTCAGGCCGGCCCTGCCGCGAATGATGGAGGGGTTTGCGCGCTCCCTGGTGACCCGGATCGAGTCGGGCGAGGTCGAGGTGCCGGGCTAGGGCCCGGCGCGCGGAAAGGAGCACCCATGGAGATCCTGGTCACCGGCGGGGGCGGGTTCGTCGGCCGCCACCTCGCCCGGCGGCTGATCGAGGGCGGGCACACGGTGACGGCCTTCGACAAGGCCGACGCCTGGCCGCAGGGCGCCGCCGGCGGAGCGAGCCCTCCGGTGCGGCGCATCACCGGAGACCTCCTGGACGCGGCGGCCGTCCGGAGCGCGATCGAGGCCTTCTCGCCCCGTGTCGTCGTCCACGCCGCAGCGCTCGTCGGTCCCACCCTGTCCCTGGAGGAGCCGCTCCTCACCGCGCGTCTCAACCTCGACGGCACCATCCATGTCCTCGAGGCCTGCCTTGCGGCCGGGGTGGGCCGACTCATCTTCGTCAGCACCGAGGAGGTGTACGGGCAGTTCCGCCACGATCCGGTGCCCGAGGACGATCCCATGAGCCCGCTCAACCCCTACGCGATCACCAAGGCCGCGGCCGAGTGGTACGTGGACTTCTACCACCGCCACCATCGCCTGGACGGCTACGTGGCCCGGACCTCCTGGGTGTACGGGCCCGGCTTCCCGCGGTTGCGCCTCGAGACGAAGATCATCGCAGATGCCCTCGAGGGCCGCGAGAGCCTCTTCCGGTCCGGCGCCGAGCATCTCGTGGACTACACCTACGTGGACGATCTGGTGGACGGATTCAGGCTGCTCATCGAGCACCCGCGCCCCGGGCATCGCGTCTACAACATCGCCAGCGGCCTCTCTCAGCCGATCCGCGAGGTCGCGGCCATCCTGCAGCGGCTGCTGCCGGCCGCCCGGGTCACCCTCGGGCCCGGGCTCCTCGAGACCGGCCCCGGCCTGCCGATGCCGCAGAAGGGCGGGCTGGACATCTCGCGCGCGCGCCAGGACCTCGGCTATGCGCCGCAGGTCAGCCTGGAGACCGGCCTGTCCCGCTGCGTCGAGGCGGCCCGCGCGGGGCGCTCCCATCACCCCCTGTCGCCGTCGCGCCCCGGCCCGACATGAAGGAGATCGCCGCATGACCGCATTGGCGCTCGGCGGGGCCACATACGGCTACCTGTATCTCAGGTCCCTCGAGGACAGCCTCCGCGCCCTCGCGCAGGCGGGGTTCAGCAGGATCGAGCTCACCCCGGTGCCCCCGCACCTCTACACCCCCGGCTACGGCCTCTTCGAGCGGCGGCGGCTCGGGCAGCTCTTCCGCGGGCTGGGCGCCCGGTGCGTGTCGGTGAACCCGAGCTTCACGGATCTGAACCTCATCAGCACCAACACGGAGATCCGGGACCTCACGCTGCGCCAGCTCCTGGCGAACATGGAGCTCGCCCACGATCTCGAGAGCCCCCTCCTGGTGGTGATCCCGGGGCGGCGGAATGCCCTCATCCCGACGCCGGAGGCCGAGGCCGTGGCGGTCCTCGAGGGCCAGCTCGAGCGCCTGCTCACGCGCGCCGCGCCCCTCGGCGTCAGGGTCGCCCTCGAGAACTCCCCGTACGGGTTCATGCAGACGAGCGCCGATCTCGCGGCGCTGGTCGAGCGGCTCGCCGATGCGCAGCTGGGGATCGCCTTCGACTGCGCCAATGCCTTCATGAACGAGGACCCGGCCGCCGGCGTCGAGCGGATCGGCCGCCACCTGCTCATCGCGCATGTCAGCGACACCTGGCGCCACCGGTGGGCCCACACGAGCATCGGGCGCGGCGAGGTGGACTTCGGGCGCTATGCCAACGCGCTCCGGGGCTTGCCCTTCACGGGCGTGACGATCTACGAGCTGGTGGACGGCGAGGATCCCGACCCGCGCCTGGCGCAGGACCTCGCGGAGCTCGGCCGCTGGGGGTGGACGCCATGACCGGCCGTCGCCCATGACGCTGGCGCCGCTGCTCTCCCCGCGCGCCATCGCCGTCATCGGCGCCTCGTCCAGCCTGGACAAGCTGGGCGGCCGCGCCCTGCAGGCGCTGGTCGCCTTCGGCGCCCGGGCCACCCTCTACCCGGTGAATCCCCGGGAGACGCAGATCCTGGGGCTCACGACCTATCCCCGAGTCCTGGACATCCCCGGCCCGGTGGACCGCGCCATCATCACCGTCCCCGCCGAGCAGGTGGCGACTGTCCTCGAAGACTGCATCGCCAAGGGGGTGCGCGTCGCCCAGGTCTACTCCGGGGGCTTCGGCGAGACCGGCCCCCGGGGCCGGCAGCTGGAGCAGGCGCTGGTGGCGCGGGCCCGGGCCGGCGGCCTGCGCATCGTCGGGCCCAATTGCCTCGGCACGTACTGCCCCGAGAGCCGGCTCACCTTCATGCCCGATGTCCCCGAAGAGCCGGGCGAGGTGACCATCATCTCCCAGAGCGGGGGCCTGTCCGTGGACCTGCTGTCCCAGGGCGCGGCGGCGGGGCTCCGCTTCCGCGCTGTCGTCTCGGTGGGCAATTGCATCGACCTGGACATCCCGGACTTCCTCGACCATTTCCGCGAGGACTCGAAGACCGGCCGCATCGGCATCTACCTCGAGAGCGTCAGGGACGGCGCGCGCTTCCGTCAGGCGCTGGCGGCGGCCACCGCGCGAAAGCCCGTGGTCATCCTCAAGGGCGGACGCGGGGAGCAGGGCGCCCGCACCGTCGCCTCCCACACCGGCGCCCTGGCGGGGCACGAGGGCGTGTGGCAGGCGGTATTCCGTCAGGGAGGCGCCGTGTCCGTGGACTCGGCCGAGGAATTGCTGGCCGTGCTCGCCGCGCTGCCCATCGGGCCTTTGCTGGGGGACAGGCGAGAGGTGATCCTGGTGGGCAATGGAGGCGGGGCCACCGTCGTCGCCTCGGATCTCTGCGACCGCCTCGGGCTCCGGCTGGCGCCGGCACCGGCCGAGACCCTGGCGAGGCTGCGCGCCGCCGGGCTGCCGCCCGGCGCCACGCTGGGCAATCCCACCGATGTGCCCGCCAGCATCCTCTGGCGCAGTCGCGGCCGGCTGCTGGCCCAGGCCATCGAGGCGCTGACCGGCCGACCGGAGCCGGCGCCGCTGATCGTCCACCTCAACCTCACCCCGTTCCGGGCCTATCCGGACCCCGAAACCTTCGTGGAGGATATCGTCACCGCGGCCCTCACGGCGTGCCGGGGTCGGGCTCCCCTGCTCCTGTCACTGCGCGCCACACCCGATGCTCACGGCGAGGCGCTGCGCCGCCGCGCCCAGCGGCTGGCGCAGGACCGGGGCGTTCCGGTCTTCCCTTCCCTCAACCTGGCCATCGCGGGCCTGGCGAAGACGATGGAAGATGCGGCCCGCCGGCGCGCCCGCTGCGCCGGCGCGGCTGACCCCGCGCGGCTTGCGCATGCGGGACAGCCGGGCCCGGCCGGCCGCGGCACGGCGCTGTCCGAGACCGAGGGCCGGGACATGCTGGCGGCCTGGGGGTTGCGCCTTCCACGGATGGTCCTGACCCGCAGCGTGGAGGAGGCGCTGGAGGCCGCCCGCTCCATGGCCTACCCGGTGGTGCTCAAGGTGCAGTCGCCGCAGATCCTCCACAAGACCGAGGCCGGGGCCGTCCTGGTCGGCATCACGGGCCCCGAGCAGCTGAGAGAGGGCTACGCCGGGGTGCTCGGCAATGCGCGGAGGGCCGCGCCCCAGGCGACCATCGAGGGCGTCGTGGTCGCCGAGGAGATCCGCGGCGAGGCGGAGTTCATCGTCGGGCTCTCCCGGGACGCGCTCTTCGGCCCGGTGCTCCTGCTGGGGCTGGGCGGCATCTGGGTGGAGCTCCTCCGCGATGTCGTTTTGCGGGTGCTGCCGGTGGACCGCGAGGAGATCCGCCGCATGCTGGGCGCGCTCAAGGCCGCGCCCCTCCTGGCGGGCTACCGGGGCCGGCCCCCGCTGGACATGGAGGCGCTCGTGGAACTGGTGGCCCGCGTGGTGGCGCTCGGCGAGGCCGACGGCGGGCTCCGCGAGCTTGACCTGAACCCCGTGGTGGTGGGGCCCGAGGGCTGTGGCGCCGTGGCGGTGGACGTCCGGCTGGTGCGCGATCCGGCAGTGCCGGTCCCGACTGCCGGGAGGTATGGGGCGCCACCCGGCAAGGGCCCGCGAGAAGGAGCCTCTTCATGCTGACAGGCGGGCAGCTGCTCGGGCGCTGTCTCGAGAACCTCGGCGTGCGCGAGATCTGGGGCGCCTCCGGCCACTCCAACGTGGCCGCCATCGATGGCCTCCTGGACACCAAGATCCGCTACCTGTCGGTGCGTCACGAGCAGGTGGCGGCGCATGCCGCCGACGGCTACTTCCGGGCCGTCCATCGCCCGGGCGTCATCCTCGTGCACAATGGCCCGGGCCTCACGAATGCGCTCACCGGCATCGGGGATGCCGCCAGCGACTGCTCGGCCGTGGTGGTGATCGCCGGCGATGTCGCCCTCCGCCACGAGGGGCGCGACGCCTTCCAGGAGATCAGCCTCCACGCGGATGCCTCGCAGGGGGAGACGTTCCGCCCGCTGGTCAAGCGGGCGTGGCGGGTGCATGCCCTGGAGGCGCTCCCGCGCGTCCTCGGCAAGGCCTTCACTCTGGCCACGACGGGGCGGCCCGGCCCAGTCCTCGTGAGCGTGCCCATGGATCTCCTGTCCCGGCGGGGCGAGCTCGCGCCCCCCGACCTCGCGGCCCACCGGCCCACCGGCGTCCGCCCACGGGGCGACGCCGTCGAGATCGCCCGCGCGGCCCGCCTGCTCGTGGAGGCCGAGCGGCCTGTCCTCCACGCCGGCGGCGGGGTCATCCTCGCCGAGGCCGCCGCGCCGCTTCGCGCCCTGGCCGAGCATCTCGGCGCCGTCGTGACCACGACCATGGCCGGCAAGGGCGCCATCCCCGAGTCGCACCCCCTCGCGGCCGGCACCACCGGACGGGCGGGCACCCCCGTGGCCAATGCCGCCGCCGCGGGCGCGGATGTGCTCCTGGCGCTGGGCACGCAGTTCCCCGAGCAGGACTCGAGCTCCTGGACGCCCGGCTTCACCTTCAGCATCCCGCCGACGCGCCTCGTTCACGTGGACCTGGACGCGCAACAGCTGGGGAAGATCTATCCGCTGGAGATCGGCATCGTCGGGGATGCGCGCGCCGTGCTCGAGGACCTGCGCGCCGCGGTGGCCGATCTCGTCCCGCCCCGCGCCTGGCGCGGGAGCCCGCGCATCGCCGCCGTGGCGCGGGACAAGGCCGCCTGGCTCGCGCGCCTGGCCCTGCTGCAGACCTCCGCAGCCAGGCCCATCCGACCCGAGCGCGTCCTGGCCACGGTCCGCTCGGTGCTGCCGGCCGAGGGAATCATCGTCGGGGACGTGGGCTGGGGGAAGAACGGCGTCTCGCAGCAGTATCTCGTGGAGCGGCCGCAAACCGTCTTCGTCGCCTCGGGCTACGGCACCATGGGCTTCGCCGCCGCCGCCGCCCTGGGGGCCCGCGTGGCCAGGCCGGAGACGCCGGTTGTCTCGCTGACGGGCGACGGCGGGCTGAGCTCGGTGCTCTCGGCCCTGGTGACGGCGGTGGAGCACGATGTGCGCGTCGTCTGGGTCGTCTTCAACAACACCGCCTACGGCGCCATCGCCGACCTGCAGCGCCAGCACTTCGGCCGCGGCGCAGGGGGCGACTTTGTCCGGGCGGACACGGGCGAGCCCTATGCCCTGGACTTCGCCGCGCTGGCCCGCGCCTGCGGCGCCGCGGGCCGGCGGGTCACCGAGCCCGACGCCCTCCGGCCGGCGCTGGAGGACGCGCTTGCGTCAGGCCGGCCCGCGGTGGTCGACGTGGTGGTGGAACGGCAGGCGGCGTAT
>MGBV01000207.1:68065-69875 GCA_001788415.1 Candidatus Rokubacteria bacterium GWC2_70_16
CGGCCCGAGGACCGCGGGAGCTCATCACGGAGCCACGGAGGCAGGCGATGGCGTCGGACGACATGATGGAGGAGCTGCGCGAGCGCACGCGCCAGGCCCTGGCCATGGGAGGCCCCGAGAAGCTCGAGGCCCGGCGCGCGGCGGGGGTGATGAACGCCCGGGAGCGGATCGAGCAGCTTCTCGATCCGGACAGCTTCGTGGAGGCAGGGCTCTTCGCGGCCGGAATCCGCGAGGAGGTCCGCCACAAGTCCCCGGCCGACGGGAAGATCGCCGGCGTCGGCCGGATCGCCGGCCGGCCCGTGGCGCTCGTGTCCAACGACTTCACGGTGCTCGGCGCTTCCAGCAGCGTCGTCAACATGAAGAAGCTGCGGCACATGAAGAAGCTCGCCGTCGAGCACGGCATGCCGCTCATCCTGCTGGGCGAGTCCACCGGCTCACGCATGCCCGACCGGATGGGCGCGGCGGGCCGCGCCACCCTCGCGCAGGATCCCACCGAGTACCGCCGCCTGCGCGACACCCCCATGGTCTCGGCGCTGCTGGGCGAGTGCTATGGCTCGTCCACGTGGTATTCCTGCATCTCCGACTTCCGGGTCATGCGGAAAGGGGCCCGGATGGCCGTCGCCAGCGGGCGCGTGACCTCCATCGCCATCAACCAGCGCGTGGACCCGGAGGAGCTCGGCGGGTGGCGCCTGCACGCGGAGGTCACGGGGCTCATCGACGTGGTCGCCGAGTCCGACGCCGACGCCCTCGCCACCGTCAAGCGCTACCTCGGCTACATGCCCGGACATGCCGGCGAGCTCCCGCCGGAGTACCCCGGCTTCGAGCCAGGCGGCGACCAGGGGAAAGTGCTCGAGATCCTCCCGGAGAGCCGCGCGCGGGTCTACGACGCCCGGGACATCCTGCGGCTGTTGGTGGACAAGGACAGCTTCTTCGAGCTCAAGGCGGGCTTCGGCAAGCCCATCGTGACGGCGCTCGCGCGCCTGGGGGGCAAGTCGGTGGGCCTCGTGGCGAACAACCCGAAGTTCAAGGGCGGCGCCATCGACGTCGATGCCATGCAGAAGGCCACGGGGTTCCTCGTGCACTGCGACTCCTTCAACATCCCGCTGGTGTTCTACGTCGACCAGCCGGGCTTCCTCATCGGCATCGACGGGGAGCGGCGGGGGGCGCCGGGCAAGATCATGAACTGGATGAACGCGCTCCAGCTCGTGACGGTGCCCAAGATCACCGTGATCGCCCGGAAGAACTACGGGCAGGCCTACCTGAACATGTGCGGGGGGCACGCCGCCGACTGGGTGATCCTGTGGCCCATGGCCGACCTGGGCTTCATGGATCCCACGGTGGGCGTCAACGTGCTCTACAACCTCCGGGAGCAGGACGACCCCGAGCGCTTCCGGCAGCTCCGGGCCGAGCTCGCGCGAGACACCTCGGCCTGGGACCTGGCCGCCCTCTACGAGGGGCACATGGTCATCGACCCCCGGGAGACCCGGACGGCTCTCCTGAAGGTGCTGGACGTCCTGCGCAAGCGCCGCAGCGCAGGCGTGGGACAGCATCACCTGCGGAACTGGCCCACGAGCTACTGACCGGGGTCAGGTCTTGCAATCCAACACCGCCGACGTAGTGCTCGGCGTCTCGTCCCGCGCCAACGCGCGGCTCAGCCCGACGCGGCCGGGCCCGCGGCTGCGGGACAGTCCTCGGCGCGGTCTTGCGGGAGGTAGCCCACGACGTCCCGCGCGTGCGCCACGTCGCGGTAGCTCCACTTGTTGTCCGACACCGCGTAGAAGATGTCGAACCGGACGCTCTCGGGCGCCGC
>MGBV01000208.1 GCA_001788415.1 Candidatus Rokubacteria bacterium GWC2_70_16
TGCCAGGGCCCTCCCGGAAGCCGTGCCGGTGAAGGTCGAGAGGCTGGGGTGAACATAACCCGAGGAGGCCAGGCCTGCAACTTCACCGGGTTGCCCGGAGCGTCCCCTTGACGATCGCGACCGACCCTCCCATAGTGACGTGAGCCCGGCGACGAGATGACACCCGCGGCAACCGTGACAGGAGGACTCGCGATGAGCCAGGAGATCCGCCGGGGGTCGAGGCCGAGGGGACCCTGGCCGGGCGAGCTGCTCGCCCAGTGGCCGCGCGAAGGTCGCCTCCGCCGTCGTGGCACGCTCCTGGTTGGCGTGGGCAGCGAGCGCCTCTGATGCCCGCCGTGCGGATCCTCATCCTCGGCGCCGCCGGGCGGGACTTCCACAACTTCAACGTGCTGTATCGGGACGACCCCGGGGCGACGGTGGTGGCCTTCACCGCCGCGCAGATCCCCGGCATCAGCGGCCGCCGCTATCCGCCCTCACTCGCCGGCCCGCGCTACCCCGAGGGCATCCCCATCGAGGACGAGGCGAACCTGGAGGCCCTGTGCCGGCGCGAGCGGGTCACCCACGTGGTGTTCGCCTACAGCGACGTCTCCCATGCGGAGGTGATGCACCTCGCCTCGCGGGCGCTGGCCGCGGGCGCCGACGTCGTGTTCCCGGGGCCTGATCGCACGATGCTCTCCGCCCGGATCCCCGTCGTCGCCATCTCGGCCATCCGCACCGGGTGCGGCAAGTCCCAGACCGCCCGCTGGCTCGGCCGCCGGCTCAGGGCGCGGGGCTTCCGCGTGGCCGTGCTCCGCCACCCGATGGCCTATGGCGATCTCGAGCGCCAGCGCGTCCAGCGCTTCGCCACGGGCGCCGATCTCGATGCGGCCGGCTGCACCGTGGAGGAGCGCGAGGAGTACGAGCCGCATCTGGCGGCGGGCAACGTGGTCTTCGCCGGCGTGGACTACGCCGCGATCGTGGCCCTGGCCCAGCGCGAGGCCGACGTGATCGTCTGGGACGGCGGCAACAACGACTTCCCCTTCGTGCGGCCCGATCTCCACATCGTGGTGGCCGATGCGCTGCGCCCCGGTCAGGCGGCCGCCTACCATCCCGGTGAGGCCGTCCTCCGCATGGCGGATGTGGTGGTGGTGAACAAGGTGGACGTCGCCGCCGCGGCCGACGCGGAGGGCGTGGTGGACGAGGTGCGAGCGGTCAATCCGCGGGCGCCCGTGGTGCGCGCGGCCTCTCCGGTGCGCCTCGACGACCCCGGGCGGGTGCGGGGCCGGCGCGTCCTGGTGGTGGAGGACGGCCCCACCCTCACCCACGGGGGCATGGCCTGGGGCGCCGGCTTCGTGGCCGCCACTCGTGGCGGCGCGGCGGCCGTGGTGGATCCCCGCGAGAGCGCCCATCCAGACATCCTGGCCGTGTTCGCTCGGTATCCCCATATCGGCCGCGTCCTGCCGGCCGTCGGATACGGGGCGGCGCAGCTCGAGGCCCTCCGCGACACCATCAACGGCTCGGCGGCCGAGGTGGTCGTCGCCGCCACCCCCATGGACTTGGCCTCCCTGATCCGGATCACCAAGCCGGTGGTGCGGGCGAGGTACGAGTACGCGGACGCCGGCGAGCCCACTCTCGGCGCTCTCGTGGACCGATTCCTCGCCGGGCGCGCCGCGCCCGGGGCGTGTCCATGAGCGCGGCCGGCGCCGCGCCGCTCCACGTGGTGGCCCTCGGCGGCAATGCCATCTGTCCGCCGCGGGGTGATCTCTCGCTCGCCACCGAGCGCGCCCTCGTCCACGACGCCGTCGCCGAGCTGGCCGCCCTGGCGCAGCGCGGCGCCCGCCTGCTCGTCGTCCACGGCAACGGGCCCCAGGTGGGACGGCTGCTCGACGCTCCCGGCGTGGGCGATCCCGAGAGCCTGGACGTGCACGTGGCCCAGACCCAGGGGGAGCTGGGCTATCTCCTGGCCGAGGCGCTGGACTCCCGGCTCGGCGGCGACAGCTGCGCCGCGCTCGTCACCCGCGTCCTGGTGGACGAGGCCGATCCCGCGTTCGCCGCTCCGAGCAAGCCGGTGGGAGCGGTGCTCGCCGAGCCACCCGCCGGGCTTCCGGCGGTGAGGACGCCGGACGGCCACGGCTGGCGGCGCGTGGTGGCCTCACCGCGGCCGGTGGCGGTGGTGGAGCAGGCCGCCATCGCCACGCTCCTCCGCAGCCATCACGTCGTCGCGGGGGGCGGCGGGGGCGTGCCGCTGGCCCGCGCCGGCGCCGGGCGCCGGCCGCGCCCTGCCGTGATCGACAAGGACTGGGTGGCGGGACTCCTGGCAGGGGCGCTGGGCGCCGAGCGGCTGGTCTTCGTCACGGACGTCTCGCATGCCTTCGACCGCTTCGGCCGCGACGATCAGGCGGAGATCCACGTCATGGGCGTGGCGGAAGCGCGGGCGCGTCTCGCCGCCGGCGTCTTCGCTCCCGGCTCCATGGCGCCGAAGGTGGAGAGCGCCGTGGAGTTCGTCGAGGGCTCCCGGCGCGCCGCCGTCATCACCACGGTCGGCTCCATGGACGCGGCTCTCCGGGGCGCTGCCGGCACGACCATCTGTCCCTAAGCGGCCCCGCGCATTGACAAGGGTGGGGACCGGAGCGTAGCATCCCCGCGACACTCCGGGAGGTTTCGATGTCGAGCGCGCTCCATGCCGATCTCGTTCTCACAGGTGCGACGATCATCACCCTCGACGCGCGGGACACCCCCGCGCAGGCCGTCGCGGTCAAGGGCAGCACCATCGTGGGGGTGGGCTCCACCGCCGACGTCGAGGGGCTCATCGGGCGCGGCACGCGCGTGCTGGACCTGCGCGGGCGCACCGTCGTCCCCGGCTTCGTGGACTCCCACACGCACAACACCCTCGTGGGCGAGTTCCGCTACAGCTTCACGCAGCTCAACACCGCCGCCGCGCTGAACCCGACGCTGGACGACCTGCTCGCGACGGTGGGCGCGCGCGCGGCCGCGACGCCGCCGGGCGAGTGGATCGGCGGGCGCAACTACGACCCCAACGGCATGCGCGAGCAGCGCTGGCCCACGCGCTGGGAGCTGGACCGCGTCGCGCCCGGCCACCCGGTGCTCATCACCATTCGCGGCGGGCATGCCTGTGTCGTCAACTCCCGGGCGCTCCAGCTGGCGGGCATCACGCGGAACACCCCGGATCCAGCGGGTGGGGTCATCGATCGCGACGAGCGCGGGGAGCCCACCGGCGTCCTGCGCGACGTCCACGACATCCGGGCGGTGCCGCCGCCGGCCACCCTCGCGGACCTGAAGGACGGGCTCGCCACGCTCAACGGCATGTACCTCAAGCTCGGCATCACCTCGACCCACGACTGCGGCGCCGCGCCGAGGGTGGAGCCCTACCGGGCCTATCAGGAGGCCATCGCCGAGGGGCGCTGGCAGGTGCGCACCTCCCTGTTCCCCTACGTGGACTACGCAATGGCCAATGACTGGGGGCCGCGGACGGGCTTCGGTGACGACCGGCTCCGCATGGGTGGGGTCAAGCTGTTCATGGACGGCTCCATCCAGTGCTTCACCTGCGCCTTCCGCGAGCGCTACGTGGACCGCGACACCCGCGGCTGGGAGGGCCTCCGCTACTCGCAGGACAAGGCCAACGAGGTGGTGGCCGAGGCGCATCGACGGGGCTACCAGGTCGCCATACACGCCCAGGGTGACTGGGGCATCACCGTGGCGGTGAACGCCATCGAGCACGCGATGGAGCGCTTCCCTCGCCCCGACCCCCGGCACCGCATCGAGCACACCCTGTGTCCCACGCTGGACGACCTCCGGCGCATGCAGCGGCTCGGCATCATCCCCAACATGTTCCTGTTTCACCCGTGGTTCTGGGGGGACCAGCACATCGACAACTTTATCGGCCCGGAGCGCGCGGCGCGCATGGTCCCCGCCCGGACCGCGCTCGATCTGGGCCTGCGGCCCTGCGCGCACTCCGATTGCCCGGTGTGCACGCCCGACGACCCCGTCTGGCCCTCCAACCCGCTCTGGGCCATGGCCTGCGCCGTGACCCGGAAGACCCGCAGCGGCCGGGACATCGGTCCCGCGGAGCGCATCACGCCGCTCGAGGCCCTGCGCATCTACACCCTGCACGGCGCCCACGCGTCGTTCGAGGAGCAGCGCAAGGGCTCCATCGAGGTCGGCAAACTTGCCGACCTGGCCGTGCTGGCCGAGAACCCGCTGACCGTGGACGGCTGGCACATCAAGGACATCGTGGTCGAGAAGACGATCCTCGACGGACAGGTCGTCTACGACGTGGAGGCATGACAATGACGCGACGTCAGGTGTTGGGGCTCCTGCTCGGGCTCTTCTGCAGCACCCTCTGGCTGGCGGCCCCGGCCGAGGCCCAGAAGCGCGGGGGGACGCTCGTGGTCGGCAACGATGAGGACGCGGTGGGGCTGGACCCGCATGTGTCGTTCGCTTTCGCCTCCTCCAACTTCTACGAGCACGTCTACACGGGCCTCACCCGCTTCAATGCCAGGATGGAGATCGAGGCGGACCTGGCCACCGCCTGGGAGATCCCCAACCCGACGACCTACGTCTTCCGCCTCCGCAAGGGCGTCAAGTTTCACAACGGGCGGGAGATGACGGCGGAGGACGTCAAGTACTCCATCGATCGCGTCCGCGACAAGCAGACCGGCTCGCCCGTGCGGGACACCTATCAGAGCGTGGAGGCCGTCGAGGTCGTGGACAGGTCCACCGTGCGCCTGCGTCTCTCCAAGCCCGACGGGTCCCTTCTTAGCCTGATGACGGGCCGCGCCAGCTTCGTGGTGCCGCGGGAGGAGGTCGAGAAGCACGGCAACCTCCAGAAGGTGGCGGTGGGCACGGGGCCCTTCAAGCTGGCCGAGCACGTGCCCGGCGACTTCGCGCGCTTCGTCCGCAACGAGCACTACTACGAGCCGGGACTGCCCTACCTGGACGGGTTCACCATCAAGGTGATCAAGGACGAGTCCTCGCGGCTGGCCGCGCTCCGCAAGGGCACCGTCGAGCTCACCTGGATCAAGGCCGTCGAGATCGAGGAGCTGGCCCGGAGGGAGAGGGGACTGGCCTTCTCCGAGACGCCCGAGGCCCGCCACCTCTACATCTGGCTCAACACCAAGGAGCCGCCGTTCAACAACGTCAAGCTGCGCCAGGCCGTCGCGGCCTCACTCAACCGGCAGGAGATCATCGACACCGTGCTCATGGGCCGCGGCAAGCTCACC
This sequence comes from Candidatus Rokubacteria bacterium GWC2_70_16, assembly GCA_001788415.1. Lineage (GTDB taxonomy): Bacteria > Methylomirabilota > Methylomirabilia > Rokubacteriales > CSP1-6 > UBA12499. The sequence goes on from MGBV01000208.1 coordinate 5,220, forward strand.
ACGGCCATCCCGCCGGCCACCGTGCCCTACGTGCTCTCCCAGGCCGAGACGGCCGCCCTGCCCTTCTACAAGCAGGACTACGAGCTCGTGAAGCGGCTCCTCCGCGAGGGCGGCCAGCCCAACGGCTTCGAGTTCACCTTCAAGACCTCGCCCCACAGCCCCGACTACGTGCCCGCCGCCCAGGTCATCCAGCGCCAGCTCGCCAAGGCGGCCATCACCATGAAGATCGAGCAGATGGAGTGGGGCGCGCTGCTGAAGAACTACCGCGAGCGGGCCAACTTCCAGGCCCTGGCCTTCGCCCGCATCTGGTACCCCGATCCCGAGGGCTACACCTGGGACACGCTGCACAGCAAGGGCTCGGTCAATGCCGCGCACTACGCCAATCCGGAGGCGGATCGGCTGCTCGAGGCCCAGAGCGCCACGACGGACATGCAGCGTCGCATCGCCATCTGGCAGGACCTCCAGCGCATCTGGGCCCAGGACGTGCCCATCATCTGGCCCTACGCCATGCGGACGCGCTACAACGTCTGGCAGCCCTCGCTCAAGGGCTTCACGCCCATGGCCAACGCCTCGCGGGTGTCGCTGCGGCACGCCTGGGTCGAGCGCTAACAGGTTGCTGAAAAACCCGCAGGCTGCTCAAAAAGGTCCAGATGCGAGGCGGCGCCCGACGGCCGCACGCGAGGCGTACTCTCTGTACGTTGAGCGTGCGGCTGAGGGCGCCAACGAAGCAGATGGGCCTTTTTCAGCGGCCTGCTAGGCGGCCGCCGGTAGCCCGTCCGGCAGCGAGCCCATGTCCCGCTTCGCGGCGGTTCGCCTGGCCTCGCTGGTCCCCATTCTCTTCGGGGTGTCGCTGCTGGTCTTCTCGATGCAGCACCTGGTTCCCGGCGACATCGTGGACATCGTCTCGGCGGACGTGGGCCAGGGGGACCGGAACGCCGCCGCCCGCCTGCGAGCCCAGTTGCGCCTGGACCGGCCCATCGCCGAGCAGTACGTGCTCTGGCTCCGCGACGCGCTCACCGGCAATCTCGGGACATCCTTCGTGTCCGGCAAGCCGGTGGCGGGCGAGATCCTCCGCCGGGTGCCGGTGAACCTGGAGCTCACCGCGCTGGCCATGTCCTTCGCCATCCTGCTGGGCATCCCCGTGGGGACCCTCTCCGCCGTCAGGCGCGGCTCCTGGGGCGATGCCGGGATCCGCTTCGCGGCGGTGCTCGGCTACTCGGTGCCCAACTTCTGGATCGCCACGCTCACCGTGCTGGTGGGCTCGCTCTACCTCCCGAAGCTCCCCATCCTGCAATACGTACCCTTCACGGAGGACCCGCTCCGCAACCTCACGCTCATGGTGATCCCGTCCTTCGTGCTCTCACTCACGGTGCTGCCGATCATCGTGCGGATGACGCGGACCGCCGTGCTCGAGAACCTCCGGCTGGACTTCGTGCGCACGGCCCGGGCCAAGGGCCTCCCGGAGGGGCGCGTGCTCTTCCGCCACGTCCTGGCCAACTCCCTGATCGCCGTCGTCAACGTCATGGGCGTCCAGATCGGCGTCCTCATCGGGGGCTTGGTCCTCACCGAGGAGATCTTCATCCTGCCCGGGCTCGGCCGCCTCCTCCTGGAGTCCATCCAGAAGCGCGACTTCCCGGTCATCACGGGCACCACGCTGTTCCTGGCCACGGCCTTCATGACCATCAATTTCCTGGTGGATCTGCTCCATGGCGTCCTCGATCCCCGCGTCCGCGGCTGAGGCGCCTGTCCGGGCGAGAAGTGCCGGGGCAGCGGGGGCCCGCGAGGTCCGGCGGCTCCTCGCCTCCCTGGCCCGGACCAAGACCGGCGCCATCGGCCTGACTCTCGGGGGGCTTGTCGCCATGGGCGCCCTCCTGGCCCCGGTCCTGGCGCCCGCCGATCCCCTGGCCATGAGCCCCCGCCGGCTCGGGCTCCCGTCGGCAGCGGCCTGGCTCGGGACGGATCAGTTCGGCCGCGATCTCCTGAGTCGGCTCCTCTTCGGGGCCCGGAGCTCGCTGATCGTCTCGCTCTCGGCCGTCACCCTGGCGGCGGGGATCGGCGGGACGGTGGGGTTCGTGGCGGGCTACTTCGAGGGGCGGCTGGACCATCTGCTCATGCGTGCCGTCGACGTCCTCATGGCCTTCCCCACGCTGCTGCTGGCGCTGGCGGTGGTGGCGACGCTGGGGGCCAGCGTCCCCAACCTGATCGCGGCCATCACGCTCGCCTACATCCCGATCTTCTCGCGGATCGTGCGCGGCAGCGTGCTCTCGGCCAAGCAGAACGACTTCGTGCAGGCCTCGCGGGCGCTCGGCGCCCGCGATGCGCGCATCATGGCGCGCGAGATCCTGCCCAATGTCCTCGCGCCCGTGGTGGTGCAGGCAACCTTCAACCTCTCCACGGCCATCATGATCGAGGCCGCGCTGTCCTTCCTCGGGCTCGGCGTCCAGCCTCCGACGCCGTCGTGGGGCACCATGCTGAGCGAGGCCCGGACCTTCATGGAGCTGGACCCATGGCTCGCGGTGGCGCCGGGCACGGCCATCACCATCGCGGTGCTGGGCTTCAACCTCTTCGGCGACGGGCTCCGCGACGCGCTGGACCCGCGCCTGCGCGGTATGGGCTAGGAGCGCTCGCCCAGCCCCTTCAGGAATTCCGCGTTCGTGGTGGTGAGGCGGAGGCGATCGAGCAGGATCTCCATGGCCTCGACCGGCTTGCGGCCGGACAGCGCGCGGCGGAGGAGCTGAATCCGCCGCAGCTCGTCCTCGGCGAAGAGGAGCTCCTCGTGGCGGGTGCCGGAGCGGAGGAGGTCGAAGGAGGGGAAGATGCGCCGGTCGGCGAGATCGCGGCTCAGGTGCAGCTCCATGTTCCCCGTGCCCTTGAACTCCTCGAAAATGATCTGGTCCATGCGCGAGCCGGTGTCCACGAGCGCCGTGCCCACGATAGTGAGTGAGCCGCCCTCCTCGGCCTTGCGGGCGGCGCCGAAGAAGGCGCGGGGCATCAGGAAGGCGCGGCTGTCGATGCCACCCGACATGGTGCGCCCGCGGGAGGTGAGCTGGTTGTTGTAGGCGCGCGTCATCCGCGTGAGGGAGTCGAAGAGGATGAGGACGTCGCGCTTCTCCTCCACCACCATGCGCTTGGCTCGATCGAGGACCTCCTCGGTGATCTCGATATGGCGCGCCCAGGGGTTGTCGTTGCTCGAG
>MGBV01000209.1:0-1472 GCA_001788415.1 Candidatus Rokubacteria bacterium GWC2_70_16
TCGACACGGGCAACCTCGGCGAGATCGAGCGCTTCCACCGCATGGGGGTGCTCCGCGGCGTCACGACCAACCCGACCATCCTGTTCAAGGAGGGGGTCACGGGCGGCCTCAAGGGCATCGAGGCGCGCGCGCGGCACATCGCCAAGCTGATCGCGCCCTACCCGCTCTCGGTCGAGGTGACGGTCACCGAGCGCGAGGCGGTGCTCCGCCAGGCGCGCGAGTTCGCGAGCTGGGGCGACAACATCGTCGTCAAGGTGACGGTCCACGGGCCCGACGGCGAGCTCGAGAACATGGAGATCATCCACGAGCTCGAGACCCGCCACGACATCCGCGTCAACGTGACGGCGATGATGAGCGCCCAGCAGTGCTTCCTCGCGGCCATGGCCGGCGCCACCTACGTGTCGCTCTTCGGCGGCCGCGTCAACAACATGGGCTACAACGCGTGCGGCGAGATCGCGCGGCTCCGCGGCGTGCTCGACCGGTTCGGCCTCAAGGCGCGCATCATCGTCGGCTCGACGCGGGAGGTCCTCAACATCATCGAGTGGCTGGAGGCCGGCGCCCACGTCGTCACCGCCGTCCCGAGCCTGCTCGAGGGCATGCTCGTGCATCCGTACACGAAGGAGACCGTGAAGATGTTCCTGGCCGACGGCGCCAAGCTCGAGGCGAAGCTCCGGGAATGAACGTCGGCATCCTGGGGGGCGGCCTCGCGGGTCTCAGCGTGGCGGCGCACCTCGAGCACGAGTACGAGGTGCTCGAGCGCGACGCGCGGTGCGGCGGTCACTGCTTCACCGTCGAGGAGGAGGGGTTCACCTGGGACGGCGGGGGACCGCACATCATCTTCTCCCGCAACCAGGGGATGGTGGACTACATGGTGGCGCTGCTCGCGGGCAACGTGCGGCGCGCGCGGCGCAACAACAAGATCTTCTTCAAGGGCCGCTACGTGAAGTACCCGTTCGAGAACGGGCTCGGCGACCTCGACCCCCAGGACCGGTTCGAGTGCCTCTACCACTACCTCCACAACGAGCATCCCCGGCCGACGAACTTCCGGGAGTGGCTCTACCACACGTTCGGCACCGGCCTGACGGAGAAGTACCTGCTCCCGTACAACGAGAAGATCTGGAACTGCAAGGCCGAGGAGCTCGGGCTCGACTGGGTCGAGGGCCGCGTGCCGAGGCCGCCCGTCGAGGACGTGATCCGGGCGGCGGTCGGCGTCGAGACCGAGGGCTACACGCACCAGCTCTGGTACCACTATCCCGAGCGGGGCGGCATCGTGTGCGTCCCCAGGTCGCTCGAGGCCCGCGTCCGCAAGCTCACGACCGGGTTCGCCGTGCGCCACGTGCGGCGCCGCGCGCGGAAGTGGGTGGTCTCGGACGGCCGCGAGGAGCGCGAGTTCGACCGGCTCGTCGCGACGATCCCGATCCAGGACCTGGCGCGGGTCGTCGAGGGCGTCCCGAGCGACGTGGTCGCCGCGG
>MGBV01000209.1:1479-4982 GCA_001788415.1 Candidatus Rokubacteria bacterium GWC2_70_16
CGACTACACGGCGGTCTACATCCCGGACCCGGGGATCCTCACCCACCGGATCTCGTTCCCCGGCGTGTTCAGCCCGTACAACGTCCCGCCGGGCCGCGCGCTCGTCAGCGCCGAGATCACGGCCAACCCGGGCGACGGGGTGTGGGAGCTGTCCGACGACACGCTGATCCGCCGGGTCGTGAGCGACCTCGAGGGGATGGGGCTCGTGCGTCCGAGCGAGATCTGCTACACGCGCGCCGTGCGCGACACGTACGGCTACGTGGTCCAGGACGCCGCCTACCGCCGCCACCGCGACCTCGCCAAGGCCTGGTTCGAGGCGGCCGGCGTCCTGCTCTGCGGCCGGGTCGCCGAGCACGAGTACATCAACATGGACGTGTGCATCGAGCGCGGCATGGCCGTGGCGCGACGGCTCAACGCGGAGGCGCCGGCGTGAGCGAGAAGACGCAGGCCCGCATGCGCGCCACCTACGGCGCCCGCTACGCGAGCGGCTGGAGCTTCCGCGACCACTGGTTCGGCGACCTCGCGTCGCGCTACATCCTGCCGAACTACTACCGGTGGACGGACGCGTTCCTCCGCGACCTCGGGCCCTCGGCGATCGTCGAGCTCGGCGCGGGCGACGGCGAGATGACCGACATCATCCGCGACCGCGGGCCGCGCTGGCTCGGCTCCATCACCCCGACGGACCTCGTGCCGGCCGGCGCGGCCCGGCTCCGCGCGAAGGGGTACGGCGCCGCCCGCCAGGCCGACGCCTGCGCGACGCCCTTCGGCGACGACGAGTTCGACGTCGCGGTCACCTACGACGTCATGCACCACGTGACCGACCCGGCGGCGATGGCGCGTGAGATGGTGCGGATCGCGCGCACGCGGGTCTTCCTCGTCGAGGCCAACGGGGCGTCCCTCATGCGCCGCCTGCTCGAGCTGACCAACATGTATCGCCAGGCGGGGGAGAACAGCTACCTGCCCCGGCAGTACCGGCGCTTCTTCGCGCTCCCCGGCGTCGCCCGGGTCGAGATCGACCCGTTCCAGTTCGTCCCGCCGAGGGCGCTGAGCCCGTTCGCGCCGCTCACGATCGCGATCAGCGAGGCCCTGCAGCACGTGCCGCTGCTCCGCTGGCAGTGCTCCGGCGTGCGCATCCGCGTGACGCTCGACAAGCCCGGGCCCGCCCGGCGATGAGGGTCTTCGTCGCCGGCGGCGCGGGCTTCATCGGCAGCCACCTCGTGGACCACCTCCTCGCCGTGCCCGGGGCCGCGGTGACCGTGTTCGACAACTTCAGCTCGGGCCAGCGCTGGCACCTCGAGGCCCACGCGGGCGACCCCCGGCTCACGGTGGTCGCCGGCGACCTCCAGGATCGCGCGGCGCTCTCCGCCGCGCTCGCCGGGCACGAGCGCGTCTACCACGTCGCGTCGAACCCGGACATCGCCCGCGCCATGACCCAGCCCGACATCGACTTCTGGCAGGGCACGTACCTGACGCAGAACCTCCTCGAGGCGATGCGCGTGGCGGGCGTGCGCCGGCTCGTCTACGCCTCGGGCAGCGGCGTCTACGGCGAGACCGGCCTCAAGGCCGTCCACGAGGACTGGGCGCCGCTCCTGCCCATCTCCACGTACGGCGCGAGCAAGCTCGCGTGCGAGGCGCTGCTCTCCGCCTACTGCCACATGTTCGACTTCCAGGCGTGGGCCTTCCGCTTCGCCAACGTGGTCGGGCGCCGCCAGACGCACGGCGTCGCGTACGACTTCATCCGCAAGCTCCGGCGGGACCCGCGGCAGCTCGAGATCCTCGGGGACGGCTCCCAGAGCAAGTCGTACATCCACGTCTCCGACGTCGTCGCGGCGATCCAGCACGCCGTCAGCCGCGCCGCCGCGCCGTTCAACTACTACAACGTCGCGACCGAGGACGCCCTCGACGTCCGCACGATCGCCGGGATGGTCTTCGACGCGATGGGGCTCCGCGACGTCGCCCTCCGGTTCACGGGCGGCGACCGCGGGTGGAGGGGCGACGTGCCCGTCCTGCGCTTCGACCTCACGAAGATCCACACGCTCGGCTGGCGCGCCCGCCTGGGCTCGCGCGAGGCGATGCAGCGCGCGATCCGCGAGATGCTGGAGGACCCGTCATAGAGATGCAGATCGCGATCCTGGCGGGCGGCCTCGGCACGCGGCTCGGCCCGCTCACGAAGGACCAGCCGAAGTCCATGCTGGACGTCGGCGGCCGGCCGTTCCTCGCCTGGCAGCTCGACCTGCTGCGCCGCCGCGGCGTGACCGACGTGGTCCTCTGCGTGGGCCACCTGGCCGGCCCGATCGCGCGCCACTTCGGCGACGGGAGCGCCTTCGGCGTGCGCCTGCGCTACAGCGACGAGGGCGACCGCCGCCTCGGCACCGCCGGCGCGCTCAAGTGGGCCGCGGGGCTTCTCGGCGAGGCGTTCTTCGTGATGTTCGGCGACTCGTACCTGCGCTTCGACTACCGCGCGATCATGGAGCACTTCCTCGCGCGCGACCGGCTCGCGCTCATGGTCGTGCACCGGAACGAGAACCGCTGGGACCGGAGCGACGTGGCCGTGGAGGGCGACTGCGTCACGGCCTACGCCGCGACCCCGACGCCCTGCCTCGTCCACATCAACGCGGGCCTCTCCGCCCTGCGGCGCTCCGCGCTCGAGGCGCTCGAGCCCGGCCGGCCCGCGTCGCTCCAGGACTTCTACGAGCGACTGATCCCTCGCCGCCAGCTCCTGGCGTACGAGGCGCCGGAGCGGTTCTACGAGGTCGGCTCCCTCGCCGGGCTCGAGGAGTTCAAGCGGCTCGTGGCGGAAGGAGGCGTGCCTCGATGATCGTCACCCGGACCCCCCTGCGCATCCCGCTCGGCGGGGGCGGCACCGACCTGCCCTCGTACTCGTCCAGGCACGGCGGCTTCGTCATCAGCGCCGCCATCGACAAGTACACGTTCATCACGGTCAACCGCCGCAAGCTCGACCGCCTGATCCGCGCGAGCTACTCGAAGACCGAGATCGTGGAGAGCGTGGACAAGCTCCAGCATCCCCTGATCCGCGAGGCCCTGCGGCTCACGGGGCTCGACGGCGGGCTCGAGATCACGTCGATCGGCGACATCCCGGGCGGCTCGGGCGCGGGCAGCTCCGCGAGCTTCACCGTCGGCCTGCTCCACGCGCTGCACGCGCTCAAGCGCGAGCAGGTCTCCCAGTGGCGGCTCGCCGAGGAGGCGTGCCGGATCGAGCTCGAGGTCCTCAAGGAGCCGATCGGCAAGCACGACCAGTTCATCACGGCGATCGGCGGCATCACGTGCCTGGACATCGACCGGACCAACCACGTCTCGACCTTCCCGGCGGCGGTGAGCGAGGACGTGCTCGAGCAGCTCGACCAGAGCCTCCTGCTCTTCTACACCGGCGTCGTCCGCCGGACCGGCGACGTGCTGCAGGCGCAGGACCGGGCGGCGAACGAGAGCCATCCCCGCGTGATCGACGCGCTCCACCGCATCAAGGAGATCGGCTGGGAGATCAA
>MGBV01000210.1:0-11436 GCA_001788415.1 Candidatus Rokubacteria bacterium GWC2_70_16
GTCCTCCGCGGCGTCCACGAAGGCCGGCCGGGCGCCTGCGGCCACGATGGCCCCCGCCGTGGCGATGAAGGTGTTGGCCGCCGTGATGACCTCGTCGCCGGGCCCGACGCCGAGGGCCTTGAGCGAGAGGAAGAGGGCGTCGGTGCCCGTCCCCACGCCCACGGCGAAGCGGGCGCCGCAGAGCCGGGCGAAGGCGGCCTCGAACTGCGCCACCGCCGGTCCCAGCGTGTACTGCGTGGCCTCCAGCAGCCCCTTGATGTCGCGCAGGATCGCTTCGGAGTCGGCGAACTGCTCCTTGAGGTAGGAGTAGGGGACCCGCATCCTACAGCCGGGCCGCCAGCATGGTCTTGATGTTGAGCTGGGGCACCAGCACCGCCCCCACGTAGCCCGCCCCACCCGTCACCAGCACGTGCCACGACCCCCTCACCATCGCTGATCCCTCGGCATGACCACGACGCCTCCGCACAGCCGGATCGGCCCGGTTCCCACCCGTGCTTGGATCTTATGGGCGGGCTTCCGGGTCTGCAAGGAATTCGCCGGCGCCCGCGCGCCTCAGCCGCCGGGGCCCAGGTTGAGCAGGCGCTTGAGCCGCCCCAGCAGCCGCGCGGCGACGAGCCCCTTTCCGGTGCACCGGTACCGCGCACCGTCCCGCTCCAGGTAGCCCGCCGTCACGAGGCGCTCCATCCGCCTGCCCAGCATCAGGTCGAAGGAGTAGTGCTGCTTGAGATCCTCCAGGGTCATGCCCCGCGACGGGCCGCGAGACAGCTCGATGAGGCTCCGGACGCCAACGGAGTTGTCCGCCATGTTGAACAGCTGGTAGTAGCCGGCGAAGAGGAACCAGTACACGACGGCGCCGTTGACCCAGATGACGGCATGCGTCGGGGCCGACAGCAGCGGCGCCAGCCAGGCTTCATCGCCCGGCAGCAGGCGGAACACCGTCGCGTACGCCAGGTACCCGCCGAGCCAGAGCCACAGCATCACGTAGAGCTTCCGCCGGACCGCCACGAAGTGGAAGACGGCGAGCTGGATGCCGAGGAACACCAGAAACGTCAGCGCCGCCGCCAGGAGCCCCCGCACCGCTATCCTCCGGGACCCATCCGGAAGAACGATTTCATGCTCGCGAAGAGCCGGGCCTCGCGGCGTCCCCGGGGCGTGATCCGGTACCGGTCGCCCTCCTTGATCAGCGACCCGAGATCCAGCATCTCGTCGAGCCGGCGCTCCACGACCTGATCGAGCGAGTACATCCTGGCGACGCCCTCCGGGGAGAGGGCTCGGTCCGGGACGCGCTCGATCTCGATCAGGATGCGGGCCGAGAAGCCGCGATCGACCAGGAAGTAGAACATGCTGTAGCCGACGAACAGCAGGCTGTGGACGAGGAGGCCGTTGGCCACGTCGATGAGCCAGCCTGCCCCGGCCCAGCCGGCGGGAAGCACCCAGACGTCCGGCGGGGTGGCGACGTAGGCCGCCGTCAGCGCCAGCGCCAGGGCCGCGTGCAGCCGCACCATGGCGCCGAAGCGGCGCTGCGGCGCCACGAGGTGGAAGACCGTGACGTGCAGGGGCACGAAGGCGCAGAACGCCCCGGCGGCGAGCAGGAGTCCCTTGAGCACAGCGAATCCTAGCACGGCCGCTTCGGATCCTGTCAATCACGGCGGCGCGGTGCGTGCCCGGCGCTGGCCGCCCGCGGGGATCAGGGCCCGAGCCGGGTGTATGATCGGACCCTGACCGTGGCCACTTCCGACCCGATCGACTCCAGCACGTGTGTCCTCTGCGGGCCCGTCCCGGCCGTCCCCGTGGAGATGCGAGACGGCTTCCGAATCGTGCGCTGCCAGCAGTGCGGCCTCATCTTCGTCCACGGCTGGCAGACGCTCGGGGGCCTCGACGAGCTGTACAGCCCGGCGTACTTCCGGCACGAAGGCACGTCGGCCGTGGGGTACGGAGACTACCTCGCCCATCGGGCCCTGCATCTCAGGAATGCCCGCGCGCTGCTGACCGTCCTCGAGCGCGAGATCCCGGGGCCGAGCCGGCGCATCGTCGACATCGGGTGCGCGCACGGTTTCTTCCTGGCGGCGGCCCGCGAGCGCGGCTGGACCGGGTACGGCGTGGACATCTCGGCAGACGCCGTCCGGTACGCGCGGGACACGCTGGGGCTCGCGGTGCTCCGGGGAGACATCGAGCAGGCCGGGCTCGAGCCGGGCTCCTTCGACGCCGTCGCGCTCGTCGGGACCATCGAGCACCTGCCCGATCCCTTGCGCACGCTGCGGGCCGCCGCGCGCCTGCTGAGGCCCGGCGGGCATCTCCTCATCACGACGCTCGACGTCGAGGGGGCGCTCCGCCACTACGAGTGGAAGCCGCCCGAGCACCTCTACTACTTTTCCTTTCGGACCCTGGCGGCCCTGGTGCGCGCCGCCGGGCTCGACGTGCGGTGGCGCCGGTGGTACTGGGCGTGGTACTCGGTGTCCGACCTGGCGGCCCGGCTCTGGCGCTACTGGAGGCTGCCGGGCGCGGCGGGCGTGGCCCGGGCGCTGGACCGCGCGGGCGTGGGGCGTCTGGCTGTCAGGATCCCGACGAACGAGATGCTCGTCCTGGCCCGGAGGCGCTGAGGCGGTCAGACTCCGATCTTCTGCGCCGGCCGCTCCATGGCCGGGAGCTCGATGCTGACGCGCCCCGTGGCCTTCCGCTCCTCCTGGGCCGCCTTGAGCCCCGCGGTCTTCTGCGTGGCCGAGTCCTTGTCCCAGTGCGAGGCGCTGAAGGCCGAGGCGTCGTACCCCGCGATCCGCGGCCGCCCCTTCATGGCCGGGTTGAGCCAGGTCATGACGGGCTCCGTGATCCCGAGCGGCAGGAAGGCGACCGCCATGTTCAGCAGCACGTTGGCGCCGATGCGGGCCACGTGGTAGAGCTCGCGGGGCTTCAGGTACCAGCGCTCCGGCAGCTGGTACCAGCCCGGCCCCTTCTTGCCCAGCAGGATCGCCAGGACGGCCCGCGGGGTCACGTACGTCTTCATGTTGTACTTGATGATGTCGCGCTTCAGCTCGAACTCGGAGGTCGTCTCCGGCACGTACGGCAGCGGCGTCGTGTCGAAGATGCTCCGCGTGACCGACAGCGTGCTGTTGAAGTTGCTCCAGCCCGGCGCGATGTGGATCCGGCCGCTGTCCTTCAGGTCGCTGAAGATCGGCGTGCCCGGGTACGGGATCAGGTTGTTGTACTTGGAGGCCTGCACCCGGGCCCCCTGCACGACGCGGAAGCTGGTGGCCCGCTCCTCCGCCGTCTCGGTGGGCAGCCCGAAGATCATGAACAGCGAGACGTCGAAGCCGTGCGTCTTGCCCAGCGCCACGGCCTCCAGGTGCTGCTCCACGGTCTCGCCCTTGCCGATGAGCCGCGCCAGCCGGTTCACGCCGGTCTCCATCCCGAAGCCCGCGTGCGTGAAGCCCGCCGCCGCCAGGATCGGCACCAGGTCGGGCGGGAAGTTGTCCGCCCGCGTCTGGACCGAGAACGTGCACTTCTTGTGGAGCCCCGCATCCATGATGGCGCTGCACACCTCGGTCACCCGCCTGGCCTTGAAGCAGAAGTTGTCGTCGTAGAAGACGATCTGCGTCTGCCCGTACCGGTTGACCAGCAGGTCCAGCTCCTGGACGATGCGGCCGGCGGACTTGTAGCGGTAGGTCGTCCCGGTCAGCATGCGCTGGCTGCAGTAGGTGCACTTGTAGGGACAGCCGCGGGAGGAGGTGATGAAGGCCATGTCGTACTTGGGGTGCTCGAACAGCTCGTACGGGAACATGGGAATGTCGTCCAGCTCGGGGATCAGCGGGGCCTCGGGGTTGTGGACGATCCGCCCGTCGCGCACGAAGCTCACGCCCCGGAGCGCCGTCGGGTCGCCGCCGCCGCGGAGCGCGTGGTGGAGCTGGAGCATCACCTCTTCGCCTTCGCCCCGCACCACGTAGTCGATGCTCCCCGTCCGGAGGGCCTCGTCGGGGCACGCCGTGGGGTGCAGCCCGCCGGCCACCACCACGGAATCGGGGAACTCCGCCTTGAGCATGGCGGCGAGCTGGTAGGCGCGCACGACGTGGGCGGTCAGGCAGGACAGCCCGAACAGGTAGGGCCGGTCGAGCCCGTCCACCAGCTCCCGCAGCACCGACGGGGTGAGCTCGGTCAGCTCCTCGTCGACCACGCGACACCTGATGCCGTGCTTCGTCAGGTAGGCCGACAGGCAGCCGATCGCCACGGGGATGCCCACCGGGACGTAGCGCGACAGGAATCCGCCGAATTTCTCCTGAGCCGGATTGATGAACAGCATGGCTCCTCGCCTCCGGGTAACGCTAGATCCCTGCCGGGGGGATGTCAACCTTTTCCTGGATCATTTGCCTCAGCGGGCGGGGAGCCCGGGACCGGCGCGCCGCGCCAGCGCCCGTCAGCGCCGGCCGGCCACGAGGGTGTCGACGATGCAGTGGCAGACCGCGAGGTGGGTGATCTCGACGGGGCCATAGGCGTCGGAGGGCGCGTAGAAGTTCAGCTCGCCCAGCCGGCGCAGCGGGTTGTCGGGCTGGAAGCCCGACAGCGTGACGATCCGGCAGCCCGCCGCCCGCGCGGCCGCCACGCCCCGCAGGATGTTCTCCGACTGGCCGGAGGCCGAGAGGGCCACGAGCACGTCGCCCGCCTCCGCGAACATCTCGATCGGCTTCTCGAACACGTGCCGGTAGCCGAAGTCGTTGCTGACGCACGTCAGGAGCGACGCGTCGTTGAAGGCCACGGCCCGCATGCCGCCGTTCTTCCAGAAGTCCACGGCGAGATGGCCGGCGGTGGCCGCGCTGCCGCCGTTGCCGATGAGGATCACCGTGCGGCCCGCCGCCGTCTGGGCCCTGATGATGTCCATGGCCCGTGCCAGCCCATCGTCCAGGGCGAGCGCCGCGCCGCTGGCGTCGGTCGCCTCGACCCGGGTCAGCAGCTCTCCCAGCCCGACCAGGTACCGCGGCGTCACTTGAGCAGCGCGGTGACGAACTTGAAGAGCGGCACCGGCTCCACCGGCGTCCGGTTGCCGATGATGCGGACGGCCAGGGCCCCGACGGCGTTGCCGATGAAGCCGATCACCTCCGCAGGGTAGCCCGCCGCGGCGCACGGCGCCGTCACGGACAGGTAGGCGTCGCCCGCCCCGACGCGATCCACGATCTCGCGCGACAGCACGGGGACGTGGTGGAACCCCTCGTGCTCGGTGTAGGCGATGCACCCGTTGTGCCCGCGCGTGATCGCGATGCGCCGGCAGGCGAGGTCCTTCGCCAGGTCGCGCATGATCTCCTCGAGGCCCGTCCGCCGGTCCTGGGCCGCCAGGCGCACCTCGGGCTCGTCGATGCAGACGTAGTCCGCGCGGGGGTACTTCGTGACCAGGTTGAAGCCCGTGTTGGCGCTGTTGGTCTGCGCATTGACGGCGAGATAGCGCGCCTCGGCCGCCAGGAGCCCGATCAGGTCGCGGCCCAGGAAGCCGTGGCCGTAGTCCGCCACGAGCACCAGGTCGTAGCCGGACAGCACCCGGGCCAGGTGTCGCTCCACCTGGCGGCTCACCGCCTCGGGCAGGTCCGTGTCGTCCAGGAACGAGACCTCGAACATCTTGCTCAGGAAGGCCTGCTCCACGTACCGGCGCTTGACGACTGTGCCGGTGTCGTCGCGGTAGAAGAAGGCCGGCGCGATGTTGTCTTTGAGGTGGGAGCGGATGAACTCCTCCCGGGAGTCCTGCGTCCCCAGGCAGGTCACGAGGTCCACCCGGTCGCAGAACCCGGCCACGTGGTTGGCGCAGGCCAGGATGCCGCCCGCGAACTGCTCGTCCCGCAGGAAGCGCGTGGTGACCAGCAGCTCCTTGGGGGACTTCCCCAGCGACTGCACGTAGTGGTACTCGTCGATGATGGTGTCGCCGATGACGAGGACGCGCAGGCCCTTCAGCTCCTTGAGGAGCCCGATGACCTCGTCGGACGAATGGCGCCGCCGGAAGTCGCGCAGGAAGGACTGGGCCTCCTCCGGGTACACGTCGAAGTGGACGTTGAGGAGCCCCGAGCTGCTGAAGGTGATCTCGGTGGTGAAATGGATGCGGCCGCCCAGCTCCTCCACCGCCCGGCGCTCCTCGACGATCTTGCCCGTGAGGTCGTCGCCCGCGTCGGCGTAGTCGCTGCCCTTGGCGTAGACGGCGGGCTCGAGCCGCCGGATCGCCTCGATGGCCGTGGGCCACTCGTTGATCGCCACGTAGTCCACGCTCTGGAGCGCCGCGATGGACTCGGCCCGCAGGCGCTGGTTGAACACCGGACGGCCCGGGCCCTTGTTGACGAAGCGGTCCGGCGTCACGGTGACCACCAGGACGTCGCCCTCCGCGCGGGCGGCCTCGAAGTGGCGGATGTGCCCCGGGTGCAGCAGGTCGAAGACGCCGTGGCACTGCACCACCCGCTTGCCCTGGGCGCGGAGGGCCTGGAGCGTCACCGCCAGGTCGTCCACGCTCGTGATCTTGCGCTCCGGCGTCGGCGTCATCATCGGGAATCTTACTCCAACGGCCAGGCCCCGCAATCAAATCATGGCGCGCGGCGCGCGGGCCCCGGCTCCGCCCGGCCGGCCGGCGGGAGGCCGCCTGTGGGCGAAGCCGCGGGCCGGCCCACCCGGCGGTACACCTCGTAGGAGTAATAGGGGTACTCCCCCACGCGGTCGACCTTCTCGAAGCGCTCCGCGAGGAGCGCCCGCATCCGCGCCACCTTCGGCCGGTTGACCTCGGGGTGCTTGTGGAAGCCCTCGGCGAACACGTTGAGGCCTTCCGGCGAGATCACGGCGTAGTCCGCCTCGACGCCGAGCCACTGCTCCACCTGCGGCATGCCGTAGTAGCCGCTCCGCAGGGTGGCCCGGTTGTCGTCGTCCCGCACCGCGAGGGTGTCGTAGTTGGTGATCTGCTGGAGCCACGTGGGCGGCAGCCCGGAGAAGTAGTACACGTCCACCGCGCCGAAGAAGAAGACCCGCGCCTCGCGCGGCACCACCCGCGCCAGGTGCGCGCCCGCCGCGCTCACCGCGCGCACGGGGTCGGCCGCGCGGATCTCGCCGGTGGGGATCAGCGGGTTGCGGTTGTAGTAGATCGGCAGCACGAGGACGGCGGCCAGGAAGGCGCCTCCGAGCGCCCGCCGCCGCGGCGGGACGTGCGGGTCCGCGGCGAAGCGGCTCCAGAGCCAGCCCAGCAGCACGGCCAGGAGCGGCGCCAGCGACGCGAAGTACATGCCGATCCACTTGAAGTTGATCCGGAACATGACGAAGAGCCAGCCGAGCATGTAGAGGAAGATCGCCGCCACGAGGGTCACGCGGGCGTCGGCGGGCAGCGGCGCATGCCGCCGCGCGCGGGCGATGCGCAGCGCCACGAGGACCACGCTCACCGCCACGAGCAGCACGAGGAACTCGTAGCGCCGGGCCAGGCGGAGGAGCATGTCCAGCTGGAACCCGCCGTCGCGGTAGGGTCGCGCGTCCAGCAGGGCGAAGGGCAGGTAGCCCAGCGGCCGCACCAGCCGCCCCACCAGCGGCACCGATGCCAGGATCTTCAGGTGGCGTGGATCCCAGAGGAAGAACGCCGCCGGCGGCACGACGACGGCGGCGCCGGCCAGGAGTCGCTCCCCGGGGCCCCGCGCCCTCCAGAGGGCATAGCCGAGCGCCAGCGGCAGCAGCGGCCACATGTGGCTGCGCAGGAAGAACAGGGAGCCGAGGATGGCGGCGCCCGTCACGTTCCGGGCCGGGGAGTCGCCGGACAGGAGCACGAGGAGGCCGGCGACCATGACCAGCGGGACCAGCGCGTGATAGTCACCCATGGCGTAGTAGGCGACCACGGCGCCCTGTGCCGTCAGGATGGCGGCGGCGAGCAGTCCGCAGAGCGTGCCGCCCAGCCGGCGCGCGAGGAGCCCCGTGCAGAGCGCGAGCAGGAGCCCGAAGCCCACCCCCAGCGCCCGGGCGGCCAGCAGGCTTCGCCCGGAGAGGACCTGCGTCGCTCCGAAGAGGTAGAAGGGCAGGGGCGCCCGGTGCCCCACGATCGCGTCGTCGTAGAGACCGATCCGTCCCGTGGTGGCGAGATAGCCGGTGAAGAGGAAGTTGGACTCGTCGTGGGAGGGGACGAGGAGCCGGGCCAGGAAGACCCCCTGGACGAGGAAGACGAGGAGGATCAGCGTCATGCCGAGCCAGAAGACCCGGCCTGACGGCGCCGACAGCGAACCGCGACTCACGCGCCCAGGCTAAGGAACGGAGCGCGGGGAGTCAAGCGAAGTCCGTTCAGCGGTCGCCGCTGGGATAGAATCTCCGGCAGTGCCACCTCAAGACCTGGGGCGCAAGTCGCTGCTCCTGCTCGGCAGCACCTGGGGCGGAACCGCCCTGGCCATGCTCGTCTCGCTGCTGATCGCCCGCCTCCTGGGACCCGCGGCGCTGGGCGGGATCGGCTGGAGCCTGGGCGCGGCCGGCCTCTGCATGGCGGCCCTCCTCCCCGGCTTCGCCCAGGCCCATCTCAAGCGCCTGGCCGAGGGGCAGGACGCGGGGCGCTGCCTCGGGACCATGCTGGTCATCCAGGCTGGCCTCTCGGGCGTGCTCCTGGCCGCGGTCGGCGCGGGCTGGGCCCTCGCAGGCGCGGCGGGCCCCTCCGAGCTCGGCCTGGTCTTCGTCCTCGTGCTCGCCTCGCAGGTCAGCGCCAATCTCGCCGACATCTTCCTCAAGGTCTTCATCGCGCGCGAGTGGGTCGTGGGGTACTCCGCCATCACCCTGGGCGCGCGGGTGGCGCGCCTGCTGGCGACGCTGGCGGTGCTCCTCTGGGCGCCGAGCGTGACGGCCGTCGCCGCCACCTTCCCCCTCGAGGGCGCGCTCGCCTGCGCGGCGGCGGCGCTGGTGCTCGCGCGCCAGCACGGCGTGAGGACACGGCCACCCACGCGGGAGAGCCTCGGCGGGTACTGGGTCTACGCGCGCCCGTTCCTGGTGACGACCCCGCTCGCGCTCTTCCAGGACTCGGCGGACCGCTTCCTCGTCGGCCACTGGGCGGGGCTCGCCGCCGCCGGGTACTACCACGTGGCGCGCGCCCTGTGGGAGGCGCTCTCCTCGGTGATCGCCGCGCTGGCCACCTTCGTCTTCACCCGGCTCTCGGCGCTCTTCGCCCGCCGCTCCGAGGCAACCGACGCCGAGGCGCGCCGGTTCTTCTGGGGCGCGCTGGACAAGCTCCTCTTCGTCGTCACGCCGCTCGGCTTCCTCTTCTGGGCCAGCGCGGAGGCCCTCGTGACCCTGCTCTACGGCGCCGAGTTCAGCCCGGCGGCGGCGGCGCTCCGCGTCCTGGTCCTGGCCGCGGTGGCCGCGGCCCTCGTCAACCCCTACACCCACGCGCTGTACGCCCTCGACGAGGGCGCCCGCTTCGTCCCCGTCAACGTCCTCCGCGCGGGGGTCTATCTGGTGGCGCTGGCCCTGCTCATCCCCCAGTCCCCCGTCGCCGCCGGGGTCATCGGCCCTCCCCCCTGGCCCTGGACAGGGGAGGCAGGGGCGGCGGCAGCGCGCCTCTTCCTGGTCCTGTTCCCCGCCTGGGTCTACTTCCGCTGGACCCGCGACCTTGCCGGCATCCCCCTGTACCCTCGCGCCTGGGTATACCTGGGCGGCTTCGGGCTCCTGCTGGCCGTCCACCACGGGCTCGAGCTGGGGCTCGCGGGCCGCGCCCTGGGCGGCGGGAGCCCGCTCCGCTCCTGGCCAGGACGGGCGACCGTGGCGCTGGGGGTGTATCTCCTCCTGCTGCTGGTGGCGCATGGCGGCACCCGGGACAACCTCAGCTACGCCGCGTCGCTCCTATCTCCCCGGCGCTTCAGGGATTTCATCCTCACGGGGCTCCGGCGGACCTGATATAGTGTCGGCGTCGATGGGAGGCACCGCATGGGCTATCTGAGAACCAATTACCGCAAGGACGAGACCCCCAGGCCGAGGCCCGCGAAGACCAGGCCGAACCCCGGCCCGGCCTTCGGCACCCGCGACCCCAGCTTCGAGAACCTCGCCCTCAAGAACATCGCCGGCAGCATCACGGTGTACCGGGTCACCGACGACTTCATCGTGGGGCTTGCGGACGGCGCCGACCAGCCGCGTGGCCGCTGAAGCGCGCTGGCCGCCGGCGGGGATGAAGGACTTCGTCGTCAGGGGGCTCTCCGACCCGGACTTCCGCAAGCTGCAGAAGCGGAAGGAAGACGACGGCTTCGGCGAGGGCTCCTGGAAGGAGTGGCTCGAGCATCTGGCGGCCGACGTGGCCCTGGAGGACTCCCTCTCCGACCGCTTCCACCGCGCCACGCGCGAGAAGCTCTCCGACCTGTGGCTCGCCAACTTCGCCCGGAACCTGGCGTCCATCATGGGGCCAGAGGCCCGGGCGCTGGGCGATCTCCTGCTGGACCTCCAGGTGCCCGCGGCCCCTCCGGCGGGGCCGGCGCTGGTGATCGGCGGGGGCCCGAGCCTCAGGGAGCACCGGCACCTGGAGATGCTCGCCGAGTCCTGCCCGCCCGGCCTCATGCTCATCGCCACCGACCGCATCCTCATCCCGCTGCTGCGACTCGGCGTGATCCCGGACCTGGTCGTCTCCATCGACGGCGACCACGAGGTCATCGCCCGCTACGTGGACGACCCGCTCGTGGACCAGCACGGCTCCAAGCTCCGCGTCGCCATGGCGAGCATGGGCGCGCCCCCGGTGGTGGAGCGCCTCGTCAGGGCCGGCGCCACGCTCTACTGGTTCCACCCGCTCTTCGACGATCCCCGGCGCCGGGGCTCGCTCACGGCGCTGCAGCGGGGCATGACGCGGAGCGCGCGCTGGCCGGACGGGCTCCCGGCCGTCTCGTGCGGCGGCCATGCAGGGGCGACGGGCTGGGTGCTGGCGCATGCGCTCCTCAGGCGGAGCCCCATCGGGCTCATCGGCCTCGACCTCGGCTACCCGGTGGGCTACCCGCTCGAGCGGACGCAGTGCTACCCCGTGATCTCCGAGCTCACGGGGGGCGACCCGGACGCCGTGCAGGCCTACTTCACCGAGATCTACAACCCCGACCTGGGCCGGCCGGCCGTGCTGGACGTGATGTTCGCGGAGTTCCGGCGGCACTTCCTCGAGATGCTCGCGCGCGTGCCGTCCTGGGTGCGCACCTGCAACTGCACCCAGGGCGGGTCGCTCTTCGGCCCCGGGATCACCACGTTGCCGCTCGCCCGGTTCCTCGAGCAGGCGGCGCGGACGGAGGGGTGCGCGTGAAGATCCTGTTCATCCACCCGCCCGTCCGGCTCAACGATGTCCCCAAGCACATCCCCTATGGCATCGGCATCCTGGCGGCGGTGGCGGAGAATCTCGGACACCAGGTCGCCTTCCTCGACCTGAACGCGCTGCGCATCACCGGGAGCGCCGTCACCGAGGCGCTGTCCGAGGACCGCTTCGACGTGGTGGGGATCGGCGGGCTCTCCAGC
>MGBV01000210.1:11447-15246 GCA_001788415.1 Candidatus Rokubacteria bacterium GWC2_70_16
CATCAAGCCGCTGCTCAGGCTCATCAAGGCCCAGCAGCCGCAGGCCCTCGTGCTGGCGGGGGGCGGATTCCTCACGAGCATGCCCGAGGAGATGATGGCGCTCTGCCCCGAGATCGACGTGGCCGCGGTGGGGGAGGGCGAGGCCACGCTGCCCGAGCTGCTCGAGCGCCTCGAGGACCGGGACTGGGCCCGGGTCGAGGGCGTCATCTACCGCCGGCCCGACGGCAAGGCGATCCGCACGCGCCCCCGCACGCTCATCGCGAACATGGACGACATCCCCTACCCGGCCTACGATCTCCTCCCCCTGGAGATCTACTTCGAGAACAGCGCGCTCATGTTCAGCCCGGAGTCGGCGGCCGCCACGCGGCGCATCGACATCCTCATGGAGCGGGGCTGCCCGCGCATGTGCACCTTCTGCGAGCACGGGGGCATGTCGAAGTACGACCTGGAGCGGGTCTACGAGGGGAGCGACTTCAAGGAGGAGCCCATCTACCGGTTCAACTCCCCCGAATACACGGTGGAGCTGGTCCGCTCCCTGCGCTTCAAGTACGGGGTGGACTTCGTCTCGATCCTCGACGAGAACATGACCTCCTACCGCCGGCGGGTCTTCGAGCTGTGCGACGCCTGGGAGCGGGCGGGGCTGGCGGGCATCGTCCGCTTCGGCTGCCTGGGGGACGTGGGCGGCGTCACGCTGGACATGCTCAAGCGCCTCCGCGAGGTGGGCTGCTCCTACATCTCCTACGGCGGCGAGTCGGCCTCCGACATGATCCTCAAGGCCGTGAAGAAGAACACCACGGTCGTGCAGATGCAGCGGGCGCTGGACTGGACGGTGCAGTCGGGCATCCGGGGGGTCATGACCTTCATGATGGGCTACCCCGACGAGACGCCGCAGACCATGTACGAGACCATGGACTTCTGGCGGCACAACGGGATGATCGTCAAGCCGTTCCTCATCACCCCCTACCCGGGCACCGAGCTGTACGTGCAGCACCGCCGCAGGATCCTCGACCAGTGGGACGGCAGCCTCGAGCGCTTCCTCCTGTCGCTGGACGACGCCACCGACATCTCCGTGAACATCTCGAGGCACTTCAGCGACGTGGAGCTCCTGGGGCTGCAGCAGATCATGTACTCGCAGGACTTCGCCCGGCTGCGCCGCTTCGCCGCCGAGAAGGGCCTGCCGCTCCTCGAGCCCCAGGCGCCGCCGGCACCCGCGGAGGCCGTGGGAGCCGGGCACTGACCCCTCCGTCCGAGCCCTCCCGCTCCCCGTCCCGCAGCCTGCGCGTGCTCATCCTCGGGGCCGGCGCCCACGGCCAGGCCCTGGCCGACCTCGTCGCCGAGACGGCCGGGATCGAGGTCACCGGCTTCTCCGACGCCTCCCCCGCGCTCCGGGGCCGGCGCGTGCTGGACCGGCCCGTGCTGGGCGACGACGCCGCCGCGCTGGAGGAGTTCGGCCGCGGCGGCTTCGACGCGGGGCTGGTGGGCGTGGGCAACACGGCGCTCCCCGCCCGGCACCGGCTGTGGGAGCTGCTCGAGCGCGTCGGGGTCCCGGCGCCGCTCGTGATCCACCCGCGCGCCACCGTGGCGGCCTCGGCCTCCCTGGGCGTGGGCACCGCGGTCTTCGCCGGCTCCGTGATCGGGGCGCGCGTCCGCGTGGGGCGCAACGTGGTGCTCTACAGCGGCGTCATCGCCGAGCACGACTCCGTCATCGAGGACCACGCCTACCTCTCGCCCGGGGTCGTGCTCTCCGGGAGCGTGACGATCCGCGAGGGGGCCTTCCTCGGCGCCGGCGCCGTGGTGCTGCCCGGCGTGGAAGTGGGCGCCGGCGCCGTGGTCGCGGCCGGCGCCGTGGTCACCCAGGCGGTGCCCCCGGGGCGCACCGTGGCCGGCGTCCCGGCGCGGCCGCTATAATGACCGCCATGGGAGCGCGCGTCTTCGTGATCGCCGAGGCCGGCGTGAACCACAACGGGGAGGCCTCCCTGGCCCGCGCGCTGGTGGACGCGGCCGCCGGGGCCGGGGCCGATGCGGTGAAGTTCCAGACCTTCACGGCCGATCGCCTCGTCACCCGGCGAGCCCCCAAGGCCGAGTACCAGCAGCGCACCACGGGCGGGGAGGCGGGGCAGCACGCCATGCTGCGGGCGCTGGAGCTCTCGCCGGCCGACCACGAGGCGCTCCTCCTCCACTGCCAGGCGCGCAGCATCGAGTTCATGTCCACCCCCTTCGACCCCGAGAGCGCGATGTACCTGAAGCGGCTCGGTGTCAGGCGCCTCAAGATCTCCTCTGGGGACGTGACCGACCTGCCCATGCTCGAGGTGGTGGCCGGGCTCGGCCTCCCCGTCCTCCTCTCCACCGGCATGGCGGACATGGAGGAGGTGCAGGCCGCGGTGCAGACGCTGAGGCGGGGCGGCTGCACCGATCTCACGCTGCTCCAGTGCGTGAGCAATTACCCCGCGGAGCCGTTCCTCGCCAACCTGCGCGTCATGGACACCTATGCGCGCGCCTTCGGGACGCCCGTGGGGCTCTCCGACCACTCGACGGGGCTCACCGTGGCCATCGCGGCGGCGGCCCGGGGCGCCTGCTGCATCGAGAAGCACTTCACCCTGGACCGGAGCCTGCCCGGCCCCGACCATCAGGCTTCGCTTCTGCCCGCCGAGCTTGCGGCCCTCGTGCGCGCGATCCGCGAGGTGGAGGCCGCCCTCGGCGACGGCATCAAGCGCCCGGCGCCGAGCGAGCTGGCGGTGCGGCAGGTGGCGCGGAAGAGCCTCGTGGCCGCGCGCGACCTGCCCGCGGGTACCGTGCTCGGGCCCGAGCACCTGGCCATCCTGAGGCCGGGCACCGGGCTGCCGCCCGGACGGCTCGCCCACGTCCTCGGCCGCCGCACGGCCCGGGCCATCGCCGCCGAGACCCCCATCACCGAGGAGATGCTCGTCCCGTGATCACGGCGCTGGTCGTCGGCGGCGGCTCCATCGGCAAGCGGCACCTCAAGAACCTCCTGGCCTCGGGCCGCTCGGCCGCCGTCGTCGAGCCGCGCGAGGATCGCCGCGCCGAGATCGCCTCGCGCTTCCCCGCAGCCCGCAGCTTCGCGAGCCTGGAGGAGGCGCTGGCCGCCGGGGGCTACGAGGCCGGGTTCATCTGCGTGCCCACGGCCTATCACGTGCCGCCCGCCCTGGCGCTGGCCCGGGCCGGCGCCCACATCTTCATGGAGAAGCCCGTCTCCCACTCCCTCGACGGCATCCCCGAGCTGCTGGAGGCCCTCGCCAGCCGGGGACTCGTGGGCGTGACCGGCTTCTGCATGCGCTTCTTCCAGCCGCTCCGGAAGGCCCGGGCGCTCCTGGAGGCGGGCGCCGTCGGGCGGATCGTGACCGCGCGGAGCTTCACGGGCGTGTACCTGCCGGACTGGCACCCCTACGAGGACTACCGCAGCTTCTACATGGCCAAGAAGGAGCAGGGGGGCGGCGTGCTCCTCGACGAGTGCCACGCCTTCGACTGGATGCAGTGGCTCTGCGGGCCCATCGAGGGGCTCTGCTCCGTCGTGGCCACGCTGAGCGATCTCGAGGTCACCACCGACGACGTGTGCGAGACCATCGTGCGCTTCCAGGGCGGGGCCCTGGGCTCGATCCACCTCGACATGGTGGACCGCTCGGCGCGGAGCGAGGTGGAGATCATCGGGACGGCGAGCACGCTCCTGGTGGACCTGGAAGGGCACACGGTGCGGCTGTACGACCACGCCGCGAGGAAGTGGGAGACCTGGTCCTTCGAGCCCGCCTACGACCGGATGTACGTGGACGAGCTGGAGCATTTC
>MGBV01000211.1:0-19254 GCA_001788415.1 Candidatus Rokubacteria bacterium GWC2_70_16
CCTGGTGCTCGCGCTGGTCATCTCGGCGGTGCTGAGTCCGTCGATCCAGAACGTGGTCATCGCGATCTCGGTCCCGATCATCCCGCGGGCCGCCCGTGTCATCCGCTCGAGCGTGCTCTCCATCCGGGAGATGCAGTACGTGGAGGCGGCGCGGGCCCTGGGGGTCGCGCATCTCCGGATCGCCTTCCGCCACATCCTCCCCAACACCATGGGGCCGTTCATCGTGCTGGCCACGGCCCAGCTCGGCAGCGCGATCCTGGTGGAGGCCACGCTCTCCTTCCTCGGGCTCGGCGTGCCCGAGCCTTACCCGTCCTGGGGGCGCATGCTCTCGGTCTCGGCCGCCGAGTACGCCCAGAAGGCGCCCCACCTGGTCCTCTTCCCGGGGCTGGCCATCAGCCTGGCCGTCTTCGGCTCCAACCTGCTCGGGGATGCCCTCCGCGACACCCTGGATCCGCGCCTCCGCGGGGCATGAGCGCCCCGCCCACCCGGACAACACGGGATGACGGCACCTGAGATCGGGTGAGGTGAGTCGAGGGACTTGAACAGCCGGCGGGGATGGGCGGGCGACAGCCCGGGTGCCCATCCCAGGTGAAGGAGATCGCTATGGTTTCGGACGAGCTCTGCTGGATGCCGGCCGCCGAGATGGCGGTCGCGATCAGGCGCAGGACGCTGTCGCCGGTGGAGGTGATGCGCGCGGTGCTGGCGCGCATCGAGCGCCTCAACCCCCGGCTCAACGCCTTCGTCACCCCCACCGCCGAGCAGGCGATGAGGGACGCCCGGGCGGCTGAGCGCGCACTCGCCAAGAAGGGGACCCGCCTCGGGCCGCTGCACGGCGTGCCGTTCTCCACCAAGGACCTCGTCGTCACGAAGGGGATCCGCACCACGTTCGGCACCCGGCTCTATGCCGACAACGTGCCCAGTGAGGACGCTCCCATGGTGGCGCGCCTCAGGGCCGCGGGGGCGATCCAGCTCGGCAAGACGAACACGCCCACCTTCGGCTGGATCGGCGCCACCCACAACCTCCTCTTCGGGATCACGCGGAACCCGTGGAACACCGACCGCACGCCCGGCGGCTCCAGCGGCGGGGCCAGCGCGGCCGTGGCGGCGGGCCTGGGCCCGCTCGCGATCGGCACCGACGGCGGCGGCTCCATCCGCATTCCCGCCTCCTGCACCGGCATCTTCGGGCTCAAGCCCTCGTTCGGCCGCATCCCCGTCTACCCGCCGAGCGCCGCGTGGAGCCTGTCGCATATCGGCCCCATGACGCGCACCGTGGCGGATGCCGCGCTGATGATGAATGCCTGTGCCGGCCCCGACGAGCGGGACCAGTACTCGCTGCCGGCCGACGGGACCGACTACGTCAAGGGGCTCCGTGGTTCTGTCAAGGGGCTCCGCGTGGCCTGGTCGGGGGATCTCGGCTTCGCCAGGGTCGTGGACCCTGAGGTGCTGGCCGCCTGCGAGAAGGCCGCCCGCCGCTTCCGCGACTTCGGCTGCCGGGTCGAGGCGGTGAAGCCCGGCTGGCCAACGCCCAAGGAGTGCTGGGAGGCCATCTTCTGCGGCGGGATCGCCACCCGCCTGGCGCCCTACCTGCCCGAGCGCCGCGCCGACATCGACCCCGGGCTGGCGGAGATCGTCGACGAGGCGCTCACCTGGGGGCCGACGAAGTACGTCCAGGCCTGGTTCGACCGGCTTGCCTGGAACGAGCACGCGCGGCGTTTCTTCGAGAAGTACGATCTCCTGCTCACTCCCACCATCGCCACGCGCCCCTTCAAGGTCGGCGTGGACAACCCCACCGAGATCGCGGGGACGCGCATCGAGCGCTACGACTGGATCCCCTTCACCTTCCCCTTCAACATGACCGGCAACCCGGGCGCCTCCGTGCCCTGCGGCTTCACCGGGGACGGGCTGCCCATCGGGCTGCAGATCGTGGGGCGGCGCTTCGCCGATGCCCTCGTGCTCCGCGCCTCGGCGGCCTTCGAGCAGGCCCACCCCTGGGCCGCGGCCAAGCCGCCCCTGGAGGGGGCAGGTCTTGCATTACGACATCGGTAGGCGTGCGGTCTTGCGGTGGAATAGGGGGCAGGGCGCTGGTCATCGTGTACCGCCGGGAGGGCAGCAGCGGCGGGGCCGGGGCCACGTGTTGGATTGCAAGACCTGACCCCCGGGGCGTCTCGAAGAGTGGACATTGACGGCGCGCGCCGCCTGACCCACGCTGCGCGCCATGGGTGCGTGGCGCGCGGAGGCCGGCTTCTCCCTCGCGGAACTGCTCGCGAGCCTCGCTCTCCTGGGGCTCCTGATGGCGGCCGCCCTCACCGTGCTCGTGGCGGGGCAGGAGAGCTACGGCCTCGGTGCCGCGCGCATCGACGCCCAGCAATCGGCGCGGATCGCTCTCGAGCGCATGGCCAAGGAGCTGCGCGAGGCCGGCTATGACCCGACCGGCGCCGGACTGGCCGCCGTGGTCCTCGCCGAGCCCACCCGGGTCGCCTTCCAGCGCGATCTCAACGGCAACGGGGTGGTGGATCCCACGCGCGAGCGCGTGAGCTATCTCCTGCGCGGCAGCGTGCTCCGCAGGGAGGCCGGAGCCGGGGCGCAGCCGATCATCGAGGGGGTGCGGAGTCTCGCGCTCACCTACTTCGACCGGGCGGGGGTGGAGACCACCGATCCGGCCCGGGCCGCCGGGATCCGCATCCGTCTCGACGTGGGGCGCCGGGGCCCCGGGGCCCTCATGGAGACCCAGGTCTCCTTCCGGAACGCTACTCAGTGAGCACGAGCGCCGCGGCCGCGGCGCTGACGCGCGTCGATCTGGTAAGATCCGCCCATGCGTGACTTCAAGCAGTACCCTGGCTGGGCGCTCCTCCTGCTCGTGGTCGGCGTGGTGGTGGCCTGCCAGACCGTGCCCATCACCGGACGCTCGCAGCTGCAGATCCTGCCGGAATCCGAGGAGATGCGGATGGGGGTGCAGTCCTACCAGGACATCCTCAAGAAGTCCCGTCTCTCCCCCGACCCGGCGCTCAACGAGATGGTCACCCGCGTCGGCAGCCGCATCGCCGCGGCCACGGGGCGGAGCTACCCGTGGGAGTACAAGGTCATCGAGGACAAGCAGGCCAATGCCTTCGCGCTGCCGGGCGGCAAGGTCGCTGTCTACACCGGCATCCTCCCCATCACCCGCGACGAGGCGGGGCTCGCCGCGGTACTCGGCCACGAGGTGTCCCACGTCATCGCGCGCCACGGGGGCGAGCGCGTGAGCCAGCAGCTCGTCGTCCAGATGGGGCTGGCCGGCACCATGGCCGCCTTGTCGAGCCGCGATCCCAAGACCGTCCAGGCGGTGGGCGCGCTCCTGGGCGCCGGCGCCTCGGTGGGTCTCCTCCTGCCCTGGGGGCGGGCGCAGGAGTCCGAGGCCGATCATCTCGGCCTCATCTATATGGCCAGGGCCGGCTACGATCCGCATGCGGCTCGCGATCTCTGGGTCCGGATGGCCGAGGCCTCCCGGGGCCGGGGCCGCCCCCCGGAGTTCCTCTCCACCCATCCCTCCGAGGCCACCCGCATCAGGCAGATCGAGGCCTGGATGCCCGAGGCCATGAGCTACTACAGGCCGGCGAGGTAGCGCGCCCCGACGGATAGCCCCCGGGGGTATCCGGGGGCCCCCGGGGGGGCTCCGCTGGGCCGGCTCGTCACCGTCTGGCAGGGCCACCTCAATCCGCGGTGGTCCCCGGCATGGTCGCCACCACCTGTGGCCTTCCCCATCTGCGGGATTTATCTACAAAATTCCAGGTTTTTTGCTTGACAGCCCCTCAGGCACCGACTAGCATGGCCCTCCAGGTGGGATGAATTCCCACGAAGTGGGACAGAAACCCCGTGGCGAGGGGCGCTTTCCTCTCGGAGGCGGACGGTGTTTCGAGGGCATTTCAAGCACACGGTCGATCCGAAGGGCCGGCTCAGCATCCCGGCGAAGTTCCGGGAAGCGCTGTCGGACGGCCACGGCGACAAGGTGGTCATCGTGCCCTGCGGCGATGCGCTCGAGGTGCATCCGCTCAAGCTGTGGCACGCCCTCGAGGAGCGGGTGAACGCGCTGCCGAGATTCGATCCGGATCGGCGCAAGATCCAGTACGCGTACATCTCGCTCGCGCAGGACGTCACGCTCGATCCGCAGGGCCGCATCCAGATCCCTGCCGGCTACCGCGAGCGCGTGGGGCTCGTGAAGGACGTGCTCATCATCGGGCTGACGGAGAAGTTCGAGGTGTGGGACACGGAGCGCTGGGCGCACTTCGAGCGCGAACACGGCGGACCGCTCGACGATGTGTTCGAGAGGCTGGCGGGCAAGGGAGTCTGAGGCGGCATGCCGCGGGAGGCGACGGCGCACCTCCCGGTGCTGGTGGACGAGGTGACGTTCCTCTTGCGCCCCCGTCGCGGGGGCTGGGTCGTGGACGGGACGGTCGGCATGGGCGGACACGCTGAGCGGATGCTGGAGAGCGCGCGTCCCACGGCGCGGCTCCTCGGCCTGGACCGGGACCCCGAGGCGCTGGCGCGCGCCCGGCAGCGGCTCGCGCGCTTCGGCGACCGCGTGGTGCTCACGCACGGCAGCTTCCGGCACCTCGGCCGGCACGCGGCGGACGCCGGCGTGACCGAGGCTGCCGCCATCCTGCTGGATCTCGGCCTGTCCTCATACCAGCTCGGCGCGGCGGCGCGCGGCTTCTCCTTCCAGGGCGACGACCCGCTTGACATGCGCTTCGATCCCACCCAGGGGTTCACCGCCGCCGACCTGCTCGGCTCGCTCCCGCAGGAAGAGCTGGCGCGCGTCCTCTTCGAGTACGGCGGCGAGCCCCACGCCCGGCGCATCGCCCGGCGCATCGTCGAGGCCCGGGACCGGGCGCCGCTCCGCACGACGGCCGATCTCGTGGCCGTGGTGAAGCGGGGGGTGCCGCGCGCCGCCTGGTCGCGCCGCACCCACGTGGCCACGCGCACCTTTCAGGCCCTCCGCATGGCCGTCAACGAGGAGGTCGCGGCGCTGGCCGAGGCGCTGCCCCAGGCCGCCGCGCTGCTGGCCCAGGGCGGCCGGCTCGGCGTCGTTTCCTTCCACTCGGGCGAGGACCGCGTCGTGAAGCGCCACTTCCGGAGCCTCGAGCGGACAGGCTTCGCCGAGCTCGAGCCGTCCCCGATCGAGCCCGGCCCGGACGAGGTCAGAGACAACCCGCGCGCGCGCAGCGCCAAGCTCCGCGTGCTCGAGCGCCTGGAGGCAGCATGAGAATCGACGAGCGAGGGGGAGCAGAGGTCCCGAGGCTCTGGGGAGGGAGGCTGGACCCGGCCTTCCAGCAGGCGGCGCGGTTCCACCGCGAGCCTGACCGGCGCCGGCTCCGGGCCATGGGGGTGGGCGTGCTCTGCGCCAGCGTCCTGATGGCGATGGTGCTTGGGATCGTGGGGCTGCGGGTCCATCACGTGCGGCTGTCGTACCGGCTGGAGGCCCTGCGCGCGACGCGGGCCGAGGCCGACGAGCTGAACCGCAGGCTCCGGGTGGAGCTGGCCACGCTCGGGTCCCTGGCACGTATCGAGGACAGGGCCCGCACCGAGCTCGGGATGGTGCCGCCGGGGCGAGACCAGGTCCGGCTCGCGCGCGAGTTCTTCACCAGCGGCAGTGGCGTGCCCCCCGCCAGTCCGCCGCGCACGGCGTCGGCCCAGCGGCTGAGCCCCGCCGAGACGCCCGTCCACTAGGATGAAGCCCCCGGAGGCGGTGGACCCGCCATGATCCCGCGCCGGACGGAGGGCCTGAGGATCCGGACGCTGATCGTCGCAGGCTGTCTCGGCTGCGCCTTCCTCGGGCTCTCCGGCCGGCTGGTCTATCTCCAGGTCGTCAGGCACGAGGAGTATGTCCGGCTCGCCGACAGCCAGCACGCCAAGGCGATCCCCCTCAAGGCGAAGCGCGGCCCGATCCTCGACCGCAACGGGCAGGTCCTGGCCGTCTCCTCCGCGGCCGAGACGCTGCTCGCGCTGCCGGGG
The DNA here is from genome assembly GCA_001788415.1 of Candidatus Rokubacteria bacterium GWC2_70_16. Lineage (GTDB taxonomy): Bacteria > Methylomirabilota > Methylomirabilia > Rokubacteriales > CSP1-6 > UBA12499. The sequence goes on from MGBV01000211.1 coordinate 5,986, forward strand.
CGCGTGGATGACGCCGAGCGTCTCGCCCGCCGGCTGGCGCCGATCCTGGACGAGCCGGCCGGGGACATCGCCCGGCGTCTCGAGTCCTCGAAGCGCGTCGCCTATGTCAAGCGCCGGCTGCCCCCCGCCGTGGCGCAGGCGGTGCGCGACCTCCAGGAGCCCGCGCTGGGCTTCGTGGAAGAGAGCCTCCGGCTCTACCCGAACCGGGAGCTGGCCGCCCACGTGATCGGCTTCGAGGGTGCCGAAGGCAAGGGGCTGGGTGGGATCGAGCAGGCCTGGGACGCCCGGCTGGCGGGACAGGAGGGCAAGGCGCTGGTGGAGCGCGACGCCCTCGGGCGGGAGGTCTCGGGAGCCCCGCGGGTGCTCAAGCCGGCGCGCCCCGGGCAGGGCGTCGTCCTCACCCTCGACGCGACGCTGCAGTACATCGCCGAGAAGGAGGTGGACGCCGCCTGGCGCCGCACCCGCTCGAAGGCGGCCATGGCCATCGCCATGGACCCCCGGACGGGCGAGATCCTGGCCGTGGCCATCCGCCCCACCTTCAACCCCAACAGGTTCGCCTCGGCCACGGACGACGAGCGCCGGAACCGCGCCGTCACCGACCCCTTCGAGCCGGGCTCCACGTTCAAGGTGATCCTGGCCGCCGCCGCCCTCGAGGAGGGCGTGGTCCGGCCCGGCGACCGCATCTACGGCGAGCAGGGCGCCATCAAGGTGGCCAGCGCGACGATCCACGACTGGAAGAAGTACGGCTGGCTCACCTTCGCGGAGGTGCTCCAGAACTCCTCCAACGTGGGCTCCATCAAGGTGGGACTCCAGCTCGGCAAGGAGCGCTACTACAAGCACATCACGGGCTTCGGCTTCGGCGCGCCGACCGGGCTGGGGCTGCCGGGCGAGAGCCGGGGTCAGCTCCGCCCGCCGGCGCGCTGGTCGGGGCTGTCGCTAGCCACCATGTCCATCGGCCAGGAGATATCGGTGACGGCGCTGCAGCTGGTCGCCTCCTTCGCGGCCGTGGCCAATGACGGCCGCCTCATGCAGCCGCAGATCGTGAGGGCCGTGCTCGACGCGCAGGGACGCGAGGCTCGGGGATTCGAGCCGCAAGTGATCCGCCAGGCCATCGCCCCCGACACCGCGCGCGTGCTGACGGGGATCATGACGCGGGCCGTCAGCGACGGGACGGGGCACAATGCGGCCATCGCCGGCTTCGACGTGGCGGGGAAGACGGGCACCGCCCAGAAGCTCGATCCCGCCACGCGGCGCTACTCGCGAGCCCCCGGCGTACTGTCCTTCGTAGGGTTCGTTCCGGCCAATGACCCGAGGCTGGCCATCCTCGTGATGCTGGACGAGCCCAAGAACGAGAAGTGGGGCAGCGAGGCCGCGGCCCCCATCTTCGCCGCCATCGGCCGCGAGGCGCTCCGCCACCTCCAGGTCCAGCCGCGCGACTCGGCTCCGGTCCAGATCGTCCGGGGCGAGGGCGGGGGCGCCGCCGGGCCCCTCGCCACCGTGCTCGGCGCGGCCGGCCCGGTCCGGCCCCTCGCCCGTCCTGCGGTCTTCGCGCCGGGCCCGGAGGGCGCCAGCACCATGCCGTCCCTCCTGGGGCTGTCGCTCCGTCAGGCCATGGACGGGCTGGCCCCACTCGGCGTGGCTGTCGAGATCGCCGGCCGAGGCGTCGTGATCGCCCAGTCCCCGCCGGCGGGCGCCCCGCTCTCGGAAGGCATGCCGTGCCGCCTCACCCTGGCCTCCCCCGCAGCGGGGCGATGAGGGGAGCCGCCGTGGCCACCTCCACGCTCCTCGCGGCGCTGCCGGTGAAGACGGTGCACGGGGCCCTGCCGGCGGCCGTGAGCGGCCTTACCTACGACTCCCGCAGGGTCGCGCCCGGCGACCTCTTCGTGGCCGTGCCCGGGCTCAAGCAGGACGGGCGGCGCTATGTCGCCGATGCGCTGGCGCGCGGCGCCTCGGCCGTGGTCCTCGAGGGGCCGGGACCCTTGCCCGGTGGCCCGGCGGCGCAGATCGTCGTCCCCTCCGCCCGCGAGGCGCTGGCCCGGCTCGCCGACGCCTATTACGGCCATCCGTCGCGGGCCCTCACCCTGGTCGGCATCACCGGGACCAATGGCAAGACGACGACCTCTTTCCTCGTGGAGGCCCTCCTCCGCGCCGCGGGGCACCGGACGGGGCTCATCGGCACCATCGAGTACCGCATCGGGGAGGAGGCGATGACGGCAGGGCAGACGACGCCCGAGGCGGTGGAGCTGCAGTCGCTCCTCGCCCGGATGCGGGAGGCGGGCGTGACGGGGGTGGCCATGGAGGTCTCCTCCCATGCCCTGGCCCTCTCCCGCGCCGACGGGACCCAGTTCGACGTGGCGGTGTTCACCAACCTGACCCAGGACCACCTGGACTTCCACGGCACGCTCACGGAGTACCGCCGCGCCAAGGCCCGGCTCTTCGGGCTCTTGGCCGCCGGCCTCAAGCCCCGGCGCCGGGCCGTGATCAATGCCGACGACCCGGCGGGTCTCTCCATGGTGGCGGGGCTCGATCTTCCCACGCTGACCTTCGGCATGAGCCCCACGGCGACCGTGCATCCGATCCAGGTCGCTTCGGGGGCGGACGGGATCAGGCTGCGGGCCGAGACGCCCGGCGGCCCCGTGGCGCTGGCCTCGCCGCTCGTGGGCGAGCACAACGTGATGAACCTCCTGGGCGCCGTCGCCGTGGGCTGGGCCCTCGGCCTGGCGCCGGATGTGGCGGGCCGGGCCCTCTCCGCAGTCGCGAGCGTGCCGGGACGCTTCGAGCGCGTGGAGGCGGGGCAGCCCTTTCTCGTGGTCGTGGACTACGCCCACACCCCGGACGCGCTGGAGCGGGTGCTCGCCACGGCCCGCAAGCTCGTGGGCGCCGCGGGGCGGCTCGGGGTGGTCTTCGGCTGCGGGGGCGACCGGGACCGCGGCAAGCGCCCCCTCATGGGCGGCATCGCCGCGCGGCTCTCGGACCGGGTCTGGGTGACCTCCGACAATCCCCGGAGCGAGGAGCCGGAGGCGATCATCGCAGAGATCGCGACGGGCATCGCGGCGGCCGGCCCGGGCGCCGCCCGGCATGTTACGATTCCGGACAGGAAGACGGCCATCCGCGACGCGCTCGGGTGGGCCCAGGCCGGCGACGTGGTCGTGATCGCGGGCAAGGGCCACGAGACCTACCAGATCATTGGCTCCCAGGTGCTTCCTTTCGACGACCGGGCCGTGGCCCGGGCGGTGCTCGCGGAGCCGACATCATAAGGAAACGTGTGCCGATGTTCACGGTGGAAGACGTGGTGCGCGGGACCCAGGGGGCGCTGGTCGGCGGCGACCTCGGCCTGCACGCCACCGGCATCTCCATCGACAGCCGGAGCCTGCGCGTGGGCGAGGTGTTCTTCGCCATCCGCGGCTGGCAGCAGGACGGGCATGCCTTCGTCCGGGACGCCGCCGCGCGGGGCGCCGCGTGTCTCGTGGTGCACTCGCTGCCCGATGACCTGCCCCCCACCGTCCCCGTCGTGCTGGTGGACGAGACGACGCGCGCCCTGGGACGGCTCGCCGCCTACCACCGCGCCCGCTTCACCATCCCCGTCGCCGCGGTGACCGGCTCCAACGGCAAGACCACCGCGAAGGAGATGGTGGCCGCGGTGCTCGAGACCCTCGGGCCCGTGCTCAAGCCCCAGTCCTCCTTCAACAACCAGTGGGGGCTGCCCCTGACGCTGCTCCAGCTGGGTCCTCAGCACCGGGCGGTGGCGCTGGAGCTGGGATCCAATCGTCCCGGGGAGATCGCGGCCCTGGCCGAGATCAGCCGTCCCACGGTGGCCGCGGTGACCACCGTGTCGAGCGCCCACACGGAGTTCCTCGGGTCGCTGGACGGCGTCGGGGCCGAGAAGGAGGCGCTGGTCGCCGCCATCCCGCCCGAGGGCGCGGTGGTGCTCAACGCCGACGACCCGCGCGTTGCGGCCATGCGCGCGGCTAGCCGCGCGCGGGTGCTCACCGTGAGCGCCGAGGGCCCCGCGGATGTGCGCGCCGTCGGGATCCCGGCGGAGACGCAAGCGGGGCTGGCGCTGACCCTCGAGATCCGCGGCGCGCGCCGGACGGCCCGGCTGGCCTTCGCAGGCCGCCACAACGTCAGCAATGCCCTGGTGGCTGCGGGCGTCGGCCTGGCGCTGGGGCTGCCGCTGGCCCAGATCGCGGGTGGGCTCGAGGCGGCGCGCCCGGCCAAGGGGCGCTGCGTCTGGCGGAGCGCCGGGGCGCTCAGGATCCTCGACGACACCTACAACGCCAACCCCGCCTCCGTGCGCGCGGCGCTCGAGACGCTCGCCGCCGCGCGCGAGGCGCGGCGCCTGATCGTGGTGCTCGGCGACATGCTCGAGCTCGGCGACATCGGCGAGGAAGAGCACCGCGAGGCGGGGCGCGCGGTGGCCGCCTCCGGCGCGGCCGAGTTCCTCGGGGTCGGCCGCCTGGCCCGCTTCGCGGTGGAGGGCGCGCGGGAGGCGGGGCTGGCGGAGTCCCACCACGCCGGCACCTTCGAGGACACGGTGGCACTCTTGCTCAAGCGACTTGCCCCCGGGGATGCCGTCCTGGTGAAGGGCTCCCGCGGCATGCGTATGGAGCGGGTGGTGGACGCCCTCATGGCCCGGTTCGGAGGAGACGATGCCTGATGCTCTACCATCTCCTCGTCCCGCTGGCCCGGGACCACATCGTCTTCAACGTCTTCCGGTACATCACCTTCCGGACGGCCATGGCGACGGTGACCGCGCTCGTCATCTCCTTCGCGCTGGGCCCGTGGCTGATCCGGCGGCTCCGCGAGAGGCAGCACGGCGGCGAGACGATCCGCGAGGACACCCCCGAGCGGCACCGGGCCAAGGCGGGGACGCCGACCATGGGGGGGCTCGTCATCCTGGCGGCGATCCTCGGGTCGACGCTCCTCTGGGCCAATCTCAGGAACCGCTACGTGTGGACGGTCGTGGTGGCCACGGCGGGCCTCGGGGCCATCGGGCTCGTGGACGACTCGCGGAAGCTCCGCACGCGCAAGGGCATCTCGGCGCGCCAGAAGTTCGGCGCCCAGATCCTGCTCGTGGGGCTCCTCATGGCCTCGCTCTTCGTCTGGCCGGTGGACGGGTTCACCACCGGCCTGGCGATCCCCTTCTTCAAGGGGTGGCTCCTGACGCTAGGGTGGCTCTGGATCCCCTTCGCGCTGCTGGTGATCGTGGGGGCCTCCAACGCTGTGAACCTTACCGACGGCCTCGACGGGCTGGCCATCGGGCCCATCGTGATGGCCGGCGGCGCCTTCGCGATCATCGCGTACCTGACCGGCAACTTCCGCGCCGCGGAGTACCTGCGCATCCTGAACGTCAAGGGCACGGGCGAGCTGACGATCTTCTGCGGCGCGCTGGTGGGGGCGGCGCTGGGCTTCCTCTGGTTCAACTCCTACCCGGCGCAGGTCTTCATGGGGGACGTGGGATCGCTGGCGCTCGGCGGCGCCATCGGCACGCTGGCGGTGCTCACCAAGGCCGAGCTGCTGCTGCCCCTCATCGGGGGCATCTACGTGGTGGAGGCCGGCTCGGTGATCATCCAGGTGGTGTCGTTCAAGCTCACCGGCCGCCGCGTCTTCCGCATGGCGCCGCTCCACCATCACTACGAGCTCTGCGGCTGGGCCGAGCCGAAGATCATCGTCCGCTTCTGGATCCTGTCGTTCATGCTGGCGCTCCTGGCGCTCACCACGCTCAAGCTCCGATGAGGCGATGAGATGCTCGGCACGCAGACCCGCGTCACGACCGAGAGCCGCGACGACCCGGCCCGCCGCGACGCCACGGCCCGCCGCGACCCTCTCGCCCACGCTCAACATGCCGAATGGCATGTTGACCATGGTGAGGACGGTCTAATGCGCGGCGTCGCCTACCGGCAGTGGCTCGCGGGCAAGACGGTGGCCGTGGTGGGCCTGGCGCGGAGCGGCGTGGCCGCCGCCCGGCTCGTGGCGCGCCTCGGCGGGCGCGTGCTCGCCTCGGACGCCGCGTCGCTCGATGCGTGGTCTGCCGAGGCACGGGCGCTCGCCCGCGAGGGGCACGCCGTCTGGGCGGGTGGCCATCCGGAGGCCGCCTTCAGCGGGACGGACCTCGTCGTCGTGAGCCCGGGCGTGCCGTTCGACCTGGCTGCGCTCGCCGCGGTCCGCGCCCGGGGCGTGGAGGTGATCGGCGAGCTGGAGCTGGCGTGGCGGGTCATGGAGTCGGATGTCATCGCCATCACCGGGACCAACGGCAAGACCACCACGACCGCGCTCACCGGCGAGATCCTGCGGGGCCAGATGCGGCCGGTGCTGGTGGGGGGCAATATCGGCAACCCGCTGTCGGCGCAGGCGCTGGACTTCAGCCCCGACGGCCTCGTGGTCGCCGAGGTCTCGAGCTTCCAGCTGGAGGCCACCGAGGGCTTCCGGCCGCGGGTGGCCGCGGTGCTGAACCTCACGCCCGATCACCTGGACCGTCACGGCACCTTCGCGCGCTACGTCGAGGCCAAGGCCCGCATCTTCGCGCGGCAGACGGCCGCTGACTGCGCCGTCCTCAACGCCGATGATGCGCCGACGGCGGCGCTGGCCGCCCGGACGGCCGCGCGCGTGGTGTGGTTCAGCCGCCGGCGGGCGCTCTCTCACGGGGTGTTCGTCCAGGACGGCTGGGTCGTCGCCAGGCTCAACGGCCGCCTGGAGGCCCTCTGCCCCGTGGCGGAGATCCCGCTGCGCGGCCAGCACAACGTGGAGAATGTGCTGGCGGCGGCGGCCTGCGCCCTCTGGACGGGCATGGACCCCGGCGCGATCCGGAAGGGCATTGCCGCCTTCCGGGGCGTCCCGCACCGGATCGAGCGCGTCGTCGACGGCCGCGGGGTGACCTACTACAACGACTCCAAGGGAACGAATGTCGCCTCCACCGTCACGGCGCTCGGGAGCTTCACCGAGCCCGTCCTCCTCATCGCGGGCGGGAAGGGCAAGGGGCAGGACTTCGCGCCGCTCGGCGCGGCCGCCCGCGGCCGGGTCCGGCACGCCGTGCTCATCGGGGAGGACCGCGACCGGGTGCGCGCGGCCCTGGCCGGCCTCGGCATCGCCATCGAGGACGCCCCCTCCATGGAGGCCGCCGTCACCGCGGCGGCGGCCGCCGCCCGGCCGGGGGACGTGGTGCTCCTCTCCCCGGCCTGCGCGTCCTTCGACATGTTCCAGAACTTCGAGCACCGGGGCGAGGTCTTCAAGGCCGCGGTGCGGGCCCTCCTCCAGGCAGGGGCGCGCTGATGCCCCGCAAGCTCAGCCCCGACCCCTGGCTCTTCGGCGTGGTGCTGGCCCTGGTCCTCCTCGGGGTGGTGATGGTCTACTCGGCCAGCGCCATCATCGCCGCCGACCGCTTCGGCGATCCGTTCTTCTTCCTGCGGAAGCAGTTCTTCTGGGCGCTCCTGGGGGCCGGCTGCCTCTGGGGCGCCATGCGCCTCGATTACCGGACGCTGGAGCGGCTGGTGGTGCCGCTGCTGGCGCTGTCCTTCGTGCTCCTGGTCCTCGTGCTGGTGCCGCCCTTCGGCCAGTCCATCAACGGCACCCGGCGATGGTTCCGCCTGGGCCCGCTGTCGTTCCAGCCGGTGGAGCTCGCCAAGCTCTCGCTCGTGCTCTACCTGGCGGCCTTCCTCACCCGGCGTCCGGACGCCGTGCGGAGCTTCGGCCAGGGGCTCCTGCCGCTCCTGCTCATGGCGGGGGCCATGGCCGGGCTCACGATCCTGCAGCCCGACCTCGGCAACAGCCTCACGCTCATCATCCTGGCCATGGCGCTGGCCTATCTGGCCGGCGCCCGCTCTGGCCACCTGGCGGCGGTCGTGGCGGTGGCGCTCCCCGTGGTGGCGGTGCTCGTGGCGATGAAGCCGTACCGCTGGCGGCGCATGGTGGCCTTCGTGAGCCCGTGGGACGATCCGCAGGGCAGCGGCTTCCAGATCATCCAGTCCTTCCTGGCGCTCGGCTCCGGCGGCTGGCTCGGGCGCGGCCTCGGGGAGTCGAAGCAGAAGCTCTTCTACCTCCCGGAGCCCTACACCGACTTCATCTTCGCCATCATCGGCGAGGAGCTGGGGCTCGTGGGGGGGCTCGGCGTGATCCTGCTCTTCGCCGTGGTGATCTGGCGGGGCTTGCGGGTGGGGCTCCGGGCGCCGGACGCCTTCGGCAGCTACCTGGCGCTGGGCCTCACCCTGATGCTGGCCACGCAGACGCTCGTGAACCTGGGAGTCGTGATGGGCGCGCTCCCCACCAAGGGGCTGCCGCTGCCCTTCCTCTCGTTCGGAGGATCGGCCTTGCTCATGACCATGTTCTCCGCCGGCGTGTTGCTCAACATCTCCCAGCACGCGAGCGCGGCATGATGCCCCATGTTTAAGAAGTATCAGCAGATCCACTTCGTGGGCATCGGCGGCGTCGGCATGAGCGGCATCGCGGAAGTGCTGCTCACCCTCGGCTACCGCGTCACGGGCTCCGACATGAAGCGCGGCGAGGCCATCGAGCGGCTGGAGCGTCTGGGCGCCAAGGTGTTCACCGGCCACCAGCCCGTCCACGTGGAGGGTGCGCATGTCGTCGTGTACTCCTCCGCGGTGGCGCGCGACAACGTCGAGGTGCAGGTGGCGCGGCAGCGCGGCATCCCGGTGATCCCGCGGGCCGAGATGCTGGCGGAGCTCATGCGGCTCAAGTACGGCATCGCCATCGCGGGCACCCACGGCAAGACGACGACCACCTCCATGGTGGCGGCCGTGCTCGGGGCGGGGGGCTTCGATCCCACGGTGGTGGTGGGCGGGCGCGTGCACGGGCTCGGCGCCAATGCCCGGCTCGGCCAGGGCGAGTTCCTGGTGGCCGAGGCCGACGAGTCCGACGGCTCCTTCCTCAAGCTGTCGCCCACCATCGCTGTCGTCACGACGGTGGACGCCGAGCACCTGGACCATTACGCCGATCTCGACGCGATCCGGGCGGCGTTCCTGGACTTCGTCAACAAGGTGCCGTTCTACGGCGCGGCGGTGCTCTGCCTCGACCAGCCGAACATCCAGCAGATGATCCCGGCCGTCGAGAAGCGCGTGGTGACCTACGGGCTCGAGTCGGGCGCCGATCTGACGGCCCGCCGGCTCCTGTTCTCGGGGGTCAGCGCGCAATTCGAGGTGGTCCACCGCGGCCGCGCGCTCGGGCCGGCCTCGCTCCAGGTGCCCGGGCGCCACAATGTGCTCAACGCGCTGGCCGCCGTCGCCGTGGGGCTCGACCTCGAGGTGCCGTTCGCGTGCATCCAGCGGGCCCTCGGGGGCTTCTCCGGTGTCCAGCGCCGCTTCCAGATCCGGGGTGAGGCGCAGGGCGTGCTGGTGGTGGACGACTACGGGCACCACCCTGCGGAGGTCCGGGCGACCCTGGCTGCCGCCAAGGCCGGGTTCGACCGGCGCGTCATCACGGTGTTCCAGCCTCACCGCTACAGCCGCACGCACCATCTCCGCCAGGAGTTCCTGACGGCCTTCTACCAGTCGGACGTGCTCCTGGTGATGGACATCTATCCCGCCGGCGAGGCGCCGATCCCGGGCGTCCACGCGCGCGATCTGGCCGACGGCATCGCCGCCCACGGGCATCGCGAGGTCCGCTACATGGACGGTGACCGGCGCGGCATCCTCGACTATCTCTGTGAATCCACCCGGCCCGGGGATCTCGTCCTCACCCTCGGGGCCGGTGACGTGGGCCAACTGGGCGCCGAGTTCCTGGCGCGCCTGGGTGAGGCCCGCGACCCGTCGGACAGGAGGTAAGGCATGCTTGGAGAGATCCGCGGCGAGGTGCGGTTCAAGGAGCCGCTCAGCTTCCACACGTCCTTGCGCATCGGAGGGCCCGCCGACTTCTTCATCGTCCCCCAGGACGTGGAGGATATCCGACTGGCGCTGGCCTTCGCGGACAAGGAATTGCTTCCCGTGGAGGTGATCGGCGGGGGCAACAACCTGCTCGTCCGCGATCGCGGCATCCGCGGGGTGGTCCTGAAGCTCGAAGGCTGCCTCGGGCGCGCCGAGTTCCACGGCGAGGAGGCCGTGGCCGGGGCCGGCGTGAGCCTGTCCGCGCTCATCCGCGAGGCGGCGGCCCTCAACCTGGGCGGCCTCGAGTGCCTGGTGGGGATCCCCGCCACCATCGGCGGCGCCGTGGCCATGAACGCGGGCACCCCCGACGGGTGGATCGGCGACTTCGTCTCGGCGGTGTACTTCCTCCACCCGGACGGGATGCTCGGCGAGTTCAAGCCGGGGCCCGGGGCCTTCGGCTACCGCATGTTCACCGCGCCCCCCGGCGCCGTGCTCATCGGGGCGCGCCTCAGGCTGCACCGGCGGCCGCACGCGGAGATCCAGAAGGAGATCAAGCAGCGGCTCAAGCAGAAGAAGGCCACGCAGCCCCTGGCGCTGGCCTCGGCCGGCTGCGTCTGGAAGAACCCGCCGGGCGAGGCGGCCGGGCGACTCGTGGAGAAGGTGGGGCTCAAGGGCAAGCGGCTCAACGGCGCGGAGATCTCGGCCAAGCACGCCAACTTCATCGTGAACCGCGGCGGCGCCATGGCCGCCGACATCCTCGCGCTGATGGACATGACGCGGGAGCGCGTGCAGCACCAGTTCGGCATCAGCCTCGAGCCGGAGGTCCGCATCGTGGGAGAGGGATGAGGGGAGAGGGATGAGAGCGGCCGGGACGCGAGGGGGCGCCTGATGCCGGGACGGCTGTCCGTCCTCTCCCCGCGCGGGCTCGAGCACGGGCTCGGAGACCTGGCTGCCCCGAGCCCCCTGATCACGCGCCAGCGCGTGGGCCGGCGGCGCCACCGCCTCCGGACGGGCCGCCGGGTGCGCCGGCTGGGTCACGCCGCGCTGGCGCTGGGCCTCGGCGCCGCGCTCCTGGCGGCCGGCGCCCTCGGGGCGGGCTGGCTCCTCACCACGCCCCGCTTCGCCGTGGCGCGCGTCGAGGTGCAGGGCAATGTCCGTCTCGGCCGCGCGGAGATCGTCGCGGCCTCTGGGCTGGCCCCGGGCGTGAACCTGTTCCGGGTGGATCCGCGGGCGGCGGCCCTCGCGGTGGAGACCTTGCCCCAGGTCCGCCGCGCCGAGGTCATCCGCGCCTTCCCGAACCGCCTCACCATCGTCGTGGACGAGCGCCGGCCGTTCACCCTGGTGCACGCGGGCAAGCTCCACTGGGTCGACGAGCAGGGGACGCCCATGGCTGAGGAGCCCCGCGCCGTGGCCGTCGGGCTGCCCGTGATCAGCGGGCTCGGGCCCGAGGAGCTGGCCGCGGGCCAGGGCGCCCCCTCGGGGCGGCTCGCGACCGGCGTCTCCCTGATCCGCCTGCTGCTGCGCTCCGGCAGCCCGCTCACCAGCCAGATCTCGGAGATCGACGTGAGCCGCAGCGAGGGGCCGGTGCTCTATACCGTGGACGGGATCGAGGTCCGGATCGGCGCCGAGGACTGGGAGGCGCGGATCGCGCGGCTGCTGGGCGTGCTGGCCCAGGTCACCTCCTCGGGCCAGCCGGTGAGCGCCATCGATCTGCGATTCCGCGACCAGGTGGTCCTGAGACCCGCGGTCAAGTGAGGAGGCGCATGGCGAGAGCCAGAGGGCGGCAGATCATCGCGGGGCTCGACGTGGGGACGACCAAGATCTGCTGCGTGATCGCCGAGTGGGCGCCCCCCGGGGGCCTCGACATCGTCGGCATCGGCGTGAGCCCCTCCCGGGGCCTGCGCAAGGGCGTCGTGGTCAACATCGACTCCACCGTGGAGTCCATCAAGCAGGCGGTGGCCGAGGCCGAGCAGATGGCGGGCATCGAGATCGCCAGCGTGGTGGCCGGGGTGGCGGGCGGCCACATCCGCGGGCTCAACAGCCGCGGCGTCGTGGCCGTATCGGGCAAGCACCGGGAAGTGAGCCAGGCCGACATCGACCGCGCGCTGGAGGCGGCCAAGGCCGTGAACCTCCCCCAGGACCGCGAGGTCATCCACGTCCTGCCGCAGGCCTTCGTCGTGGACGATCAGGATGGCGTCAAGGAGCCGCTGGGCATGTCGGGGGTGCGGCTCGAGGTCGAGGTCCACCTCGTCACGGGCGCTGTCACCTCGGTGCAGAACGTCATCCGGAGCGTGAACCGGGCGGGGCTCCAGGTGCAGGACCTCGTGCTCGAGCCGCTGGCCTCCGCCGAGGCCGTGGTCTCGGCGGAGGAGAAGGAGCTGGGAGTCCTGCTCGTAGACCTGGGCGGGGGCACCACGGACGTGGCGCTGTTCCGGGACGGCGCCGTCTGGTACACGGGCATCCTCCCGCTCGGAGGGGATCACATCTCCAACGACATCGCCGTGGGGTTGCGCACGCCCACCGCCGATGCCGAGGAGCTGAAGAAGCGCCACGGCTGCGCGCTCACGGCGCTGGTCCGGGAGGACGAGACCATCGACGTGCCCTCCGTGGGGGGACGCAAGCCGCGCCAGCTCTCGCGCCAGATTCTCTCGGAGATCGTCCAGCCCCGGGTGGAGGAGATCTTCACGCTCGTGGCGCGGGACCTGGCGCGCGCGGGGCTGCAGGACGTGGCCTCCGCGGGCGTGGTGGTGACGGGCGGGACCTCGATCATGCACGGCGTGCCGGAGCTGGCCGAGCAGGTCTTCGACCTGCCCGTGCGCCGGGGGCTGCCCACCGGCGTCGGGGGGCTCGCGGACGTGGTGCAGAGCCCCATCTACTCGACGGCGGTGGGGCTCGGGCTGTACAGCGCGCGGGGCCGGAAGGGCGCCGCGCCGCTGGACGGGAGCGAGGGGCCGCTGGGCGAACGCTTCCGCGCCTGGCTCGCCCGCATGTTCTAGCGGGTCGGAGGGGGCGCGGGGCACTGGCAGGAAGGGAGTGAACGACACACACCGTCAGGAGGCGCGCATGGAGCAGGGACGGGGGCGGCGGCCGATGTTCGAGCTGGACGAGGAGCGTGAGGTGGCCAAGATCAAGGTGATCGGTCTCGGCGGCGGAGGGTCCAACGCCGTGAACCGGATGATGGCCGCGCGCTTCACCGGGGTCGAGTTCATCGTCGCCAACACCGACGTCCAGGCGCTGCGCGCCTCGCCGGCCCCCATGAAGATCCAGATCGGCGCCCGGCTCACCGGCGGGCTCGGCGCCGGCTCCGACCCCGAGGTGGGGCGGAACGCCGCCCAGGAGGACCGCGAGCAGATCAAGCAGCTCCTCCAGGGCGCCGACATGGTCTTCGTCACGGCGGGCCTCGGCGGCGGCACCGGCACGGGCTCGGCGCCCGTGGTGGCCGCCGTCGCGAAGGAGC